>DATKRE010000028.1:0-11365 GCA_035532335.1 Xanthobacteraceae bacterium
GCGGGCAGGGGACCGCCGCCATGCTCTGTGACGCTCTGGAAAAGCTCGCCGCCGCTCGCGGCGTCAAAGAACTAACCGTGGACGCCAGCGACTCCGCGCGCGGCTTCTTCGAACGGCGCGGCTTTGCGGCGAAGACGCGCAACACGGTCACGCTCAACGGCGAATGGCTCGCCAACACCACCATGGTCAAGCCGCTCGCAGCCGGCGCGGTGAAAGCGAGTACGACATGAAACGCAATGACATTCCGTTCCAACGCCACTGGCTTTACTATCTCGCGCTCAAATACGGCGTGATCGCGTTGGCTATCGTCGTCACGCTCTACACCGTCCTTCGGCTGTCTCGGGGTTAGCATAATGGCGCGCGAAACGTTCCTCGGCCTGCGGACGCATCACGTCGTCGTTGCGGTGATCGCCATCGTGCTCGCGGTGGCGCTCGCCTCGAATTATTATCTCTGGTGAAGGTGGGCGATGCCTCGCGAACGGCTTTATTTATTCGATACGACACTGCGCGACGGTGCGCAGACGAACGGCGTCGATTTTACGCTTGCCGACAAGCTTGCGATCACGCGCATGGTCGACGAGCTCGGTGTCGATTACGTCGAGGCCGGTTATCCCGGCGCCAATCCCACCGATACGAACTTCTTCGCCGAAAAGCGGCCGGCGCGCGCGAAAATCACCGCGTTCGGCATGACGCGGCGGCCGGGCCGTTCGGCTTCCAACGATCCGGGCCTTGCCGCGGTGCTGGCGGCGGAAGCCGACGCCATCTGTTTTGTCGCCAAATCCTGGGACTATCACGTCCGTGTCGCGCTCGAGACTAGCGATGAGGAAAACCTCGCGTCGATCCGCGATAGCGTGCGTGCGGCCAAGGCCAAGGGTCGCGAAGTGCTGCTCGATTGCGAACATTTCTTCGACGGCTACAAAGCCAACCCGGCCTACGCGCTGGCCTGCGCCAAAGCCGCTTACGACGAAGGCGCGCGCTGGGTGGTGCTGTGCGATACCAACGGCGGTACGCTCCCGCATGAAGTCGAAAAGATCGTTGGCGAGGTCTGCGCGAAAATTCCCGGCGATCATGTTGGCATTCACGCACACAACGACACCGAGCAGGCGGTGGCGAATTCGTTCGCCGCGGTCCGCGCCGGTGCGCGCCAGATCCAGGGCACGCTCAACGGGCTCGGTGAGCGTTGCGGCAACGCCAATCTCGTTTCCATCATTCCGACGCTGAAGTTGAAAGCCGAGTTCGCCGACAAATTCGACATCGGCGTATCGACGGACGCGCTTAGCCGTCTCGCGCGCGTCTCGCATACGCTGGACGATTTGCTCAATCGCTCGGCCGATCGTCATGCGCCGTATGTCGGCGAAAGCGCTTTTGCCACCAAGGCCGGCATTCACGCTTCCGCGATCATGAAAGATCCGGCGACTTACGAGCATGTCGCGCCGGAGAGCGTCGGCAATAAGCGTAAGCTCCTTGTCTCCGACCAGGCGGGGCGTTCGAGCCTGCTCGCCGAGTTGGACCGTATCGGCTTGGCGGTCGACAAGGACGATCCGCGACTCGTGCGCCTGCTTGACCAGGTGAAGGAGCACGAGGCGATCGGTTACGCCTATGAGGCGGCGGATGCGTCGTTTGAGCTTCTGGCCCGACGGCTTCTCGGCAAAGTGCCGCGATATTTCGACGTCGAGAAATTTGACGTCAATGTGGAGCACCGCCTCAACGCCAAGGGCGAGCGCGTCACCGTAAGCCAGGCGGTGGTGAAGGTGAGGGTCGGCGATGAATTATTGATCTCCGCCGCTGAAGGCAACGGTCCGGTCAACGCGCTCGATCTCGCGCTGCGTAAGGACCTCGGCAAATATCAGAAATTTATCACCGGCCTCGAACTCACCGATTACCGGGTGCGTATCCTCAATGCCGGCACCGAGGCAGTCACCCGCGTCCTGATCGAGAGCGTCGACGAAGGCGGCGACCATTGGACCACCATTGGCGTGTCGCCGAACATCATCGACGCGTCGTTCCAGGCGCTGATGGATTCGATTATCTACAAGCTCATCAAATCCGGCGCGCCGGCTTAAGTCCCTGGCCCCGCTTGCGGGGAGAGGGTGGCGAAGCGCGTAGCGCTGAGCCGAGTGAGGAGGGAGCCGTCATGATCGATCACATTTCGCTCGCGGTGCGCGATCTAAAAAGAGCGGAAGCATTCTACGCGGCTGTGCTGGCGACGCTTGGGCAGAAGAAATTGCGCGAATGGCCGGATGCGGCGATCGGTTTCGGCAAGAAGTATCCCGAGTTTTGGATCAACGTGCGCGGCGCGATGGATCGGGTTGCCGATGATTCCGGCGTGCATATTTGCCTGCGCGCGCCGGATACCGCCTCGGTTGATGCGTTCCACGCTGCAGCGCTGAAATCCGGCGGCTTTTCCGACGGTGAGCCGGGGTTGCGCCCGCATTATTATGAGGGTTACTACGCCGCCTTCGTGATCGATCCGGACGGCAACAAGATCGAGGCGGTGACGTTCCGGCGGGAGCAGGCCGAATAGTTGTCGCTTACGCGGGAATAAGCGGAGGATCCAAATGAGCGCGCTTAAAGACGATCGAGCGGGACCGCCATTGTCTTCTCGGCATCGTCAATCGCAGCTGCGGCCGTGCGCAACCTGGGCAGGATATTCTCGATCCGATCGGCGACGAGCAGTTCGACACCGTGTGCAGGCACAGGCACAAGTCCAAGTCTGCGCATATGATCGATCAGCTCCACCAGGGGGTTCCAGAAGCCGTTGATGTTGGCAATCAGGATCGGCTTTTTGTGGCGGCCGAGCTGCGCCCAGGTCATCTGCTCGACCAGTTCTTCGAGCGTTCCCAAGCCGCCTGGTAAAGCGACGAACGCATCGGCACGGTCGAACATGATGCGCTTGCGCTCGTGCATATCGCGGGTGACGATCTGTTCCTGCGCCAGCCGCAGCGGCCGCTCCTTGGCGGTGAGAAATTCCGGGATGATGCCGGTCGCTTCACCGCCGTTCTCGATAACGGCGCTCGCCAACGCGCCCATCAGCCCGATAGAGCCCCCGCCGTAGACGAGCCGTACGCGGTTTTCGGCCAAAATTCTGCCGAAGGCGCGCGCCGTCTCGATAAAGGCCGGATCGGTGCCCGGGCTCGATCCGCAATAAACGCAGATCGCCTTGATTTTGCTCATGGAGTCTCGCTCATGAAAGAATAAATGTGGCGGCGATTCGCCTGCGGCGCAAGCGCAAAGGCTGGGCAACATGCATCGCCCGGTCGCCGGTGCGCAAACGGGAAAAAAGCCCTATATGACAACACAATGGCGGCCTGCCGCCGGCCGCTCGGACCACCGGAAATGAAAGAGTACGCAACAGCCCCCGACCGCTCGACGCGTCAGGTGCGCGCCGACGGCGGCGCGCTGGTTTCGACGTTATTCCATCTGTGGCCTTATATCTGGCCGGCCGATCGCGCCGACCTCAAAGCCCGCGTCGGCGTTGCCGCCATGCTGATCTTTGCCGCCAAGCTTGCGACCATCGCGGTGCCCTTCACCTTCAAATGGGCGACCGACGCGCTCGCCGGCCACGGCACGGCGCCGATTTTCGCCGACAAGTGGCTGGCCTGGGCGGTAGCCACACCGGTGATGATGACGCTCGCTTATGGCGGAATGCGCATTCTCATGGGTGTGCTCACGCAATGGCGGGACGGCATTTTCGCCAAGGTCGCGATGCATGCGGTGCGGCGGTTGGCGATGCTCACCTTCGAGCACATGCATCTGCTCTCGCTGCGTTTTCACCTCGAACGCAAGACCGGCGGGCTCACGCGCATCCTTGAACGCGGCCGCAATGCCATCGAGACGATCGTGCGCATGCTGCTGTTGCAGCTGTTGCCGACTATCGTCGAGGTGGTGCTGGTTGCCTGGGTACTGCTGTTTCACTTCGACTGGCGTTATTTGGTCATTATCTTGTTGACCGTCGCGCTTTATGTCGGCTTCACCTTCTATGCCACCGAATGGCGCATCGGTATCCGGCGCCAGATGAATGAGAGCGACACCGACGCCAACGCCAAGGCGATCGACTCGCTACTCAACTACGAGACGGTGAAGTACTTCTCCGCCGAGGACCGCGAAGCCAAGCGTTACGACCGCTCGATGGCGCGCTACGAGGACGCGAGCGTCAAGGCTTACACCTCGCTCGCGATACTCAACGCCGGCCAGGCCATCGTCTTCACCATCGGCCTTGCGGCGGCGATGGTGCTGTGCGCGATCGGCATCGAGCGCGGCGCCAACACGGTCGGCGACTTCGTCATGATCAACGCCATGATGATTCAGCTCTATCAGCCGCTGAATTTCATGGGACTGGTCTATCGCGAGATCAAACAGGCGGTGATTGACATCGAGATTATGTTCTCAATGCTAAACCGCAAGCCGGAGATCAAGGACCGGCCCGGTGCGTTGCCGCTGAAGGTGCGCACCGGCACCATCCGGTTCGACGACGTTTCGTTTGCCTATGACCCCGAGCGGGCGATCCTGAAGAATGTAAGCTTTGAGGTGGCGGCCGGGCACACGGTCGCCATCGTCGGTCCGACCGGCGCCGGCAAGTCGACCATCTCGCGGTTGTTGTTCCGCTTCTACGATGCGACCGGCGGCCGTATCTTGATCGACGGCCAGGACATTCGCGACGTCACGCAAAAGTCGTTGCGCGGGGCCATTGGCATGGTCCCGCAGGACACCGTGCTATTCAACGATACGATCCGCTACAACATCCGCTACGGGCAATGGGACGCGACCGACGCCGAGGTCGAGGAGGCGGCGCGGCTCGCGCAGATCGATGGCTTCGTCCGGCTGGCGCCGAAAGGCTACGAAACCGAGGTCGGCGAGCGCGGCCTGAAGCTGTCGGGCGGCGAGAAGCAACGCGTGGCGATTGCGCGCACCATCCTCAAGGGCCCGCCGATTTTACTGCTCGATGAGGCAACGTCGGCGCTCGACAACCACACCGAACGCGATATTCAGGATGCGCTCGACCGCGTATCGCGGAACCGCACGACGTTGGTTATCGCACACCGGCTTTCGACCATCATCGGCGCCGATGAGATTCTGGTGCTCGATCAAGGCTCGATTGTCGAACGCGGAACCCACCAGGAGCTGTTGGCCGGCGGCGGACTATACGCCAGCATGTGGAACCGCCAGCGCGAGGCGGAAATGGCGCGGGAAATCCTCGCCGAAGTCGGCGACGACAATGCCGCCGCGCCCAACCGCAACCCGCCGGCGCTGCCCGAAGCGGACCTGGTCCCCGTTGTCGCCGCCGCGGAGTAGAACAGCGCATGTCGGTCATTAATTCGATCCGTTCGCAACTCGCGCCGATCCATCCGCTCGGCTATCCGTTCATCGGGGGCTTCGCGCTGGCAAGCCTCATCCTGTTCTGGGTGTGGTCGCCGCTTGGCTGGCTGGGCACGTTAGCGACGCTCTGGTGCGTCTATTTCTTCCGCGACCCGGAGCGGGTGTCGCCGACACGCGCTGGCATTCTGGTCGCGCCGGCCGACGGCCGCATCAGCCGCATTGCCGACGCGCTACCGCCGAAGGAACTCGAACTCGGCGAGCGCCCGCTCATGCGCATATCGATCTTCATGAGCGTATTCGATTGTCACATCAATCGTAGTCCGTTGGCCGGGCGCGTCGAACGCGTTGTCTATAAAGAAGGCGCCTTCATCAGCGCCGATCTCGACAAAGCCAGCGAAAGCAACGAGCGCAACGCTTTCGTCATCGCCGCAGCCAACGGCGCGCGGATTGCAGTCGTGCAGATCGCCGGATTGGTCGCCCGGCGCATCGTGCCGTTCGCGCGCGCGGGCGACACGCTCGCAACCGGCCAGCGCATCGGCATGATCCGGTTCGGTTCGCGCGTCGACGTTTATCTGCCGGTCGGCACGCGCCCTCTGGTCGCCGAAGGGCAGACCGCGATTGCCGGCGAGACGGTGATTGCCGAACTTAAATAGCGCTGAAGACGCAGCGGCTAACGAGTACGTGCATGGCGGGCATGGCACGAAAAGGATATAGTGCCGGGATGGCAGCAGCCGTGCCTCCAACCGAAGGTCAGCGCAGGCAGCGGCGCTTTCGCCGCATTCCGGTGCGGACGCTTGCACCTAACCTTGTCACCTTGCTGGCGCTATGCGCGGGCTTGACCTCCATCCGCATGGCGTTCGAGAACCGCTACGGGTTGGCACTCGCGGCGATCGTCTTCGCCGCCTTCCTCGACGGTATCGACGGCCGGTTGGCGCGGTTGCTCAAGGGAACCTCCCGGTTTGGCGCCGAGCTCGACAGCCTGTCCGATTTCGTGAATTTCGGCGTGGCGCCGGGATTGATTCTTTATTTTTGGGACCTGCACGATCTGAAGTCGGCCGGCTGGATCGCGGCGATGGCTTTTGCCATTTGCGCCGGGCTTCGCCTCGCGCGCTTCAACGTCATGATCGACGATCCCGAGCGGCCGGCCTGGGCCAGCAATTTCTTCGTCGGCGTACCGGCTCCGGCCGGCGCCATCATCGTGCTGTTGCCGATCTACGCGGCGTTTCTCGGCTTGCCGCGCACCCACGTCCTGACCTGGGCGACGTTGGCATATACGGTCGTGGTCGCCGGCCTGATGGTGTCGCGGCTGCCGGTATTCTCAGGCAAGCGCGTCGGTACTCGCGTGCCGCGGGATCTGGTCGCGCCGGTGGTCAGCGTCCTGGTTATTTTTGTCGCGCTATTGATCGCTTATCCGTGGATCATCCTCGCCTTGGGGACGCTGGCCTATCTGGTAAGCCTACCCTTCGGCTGGCTGTCCTATCGCGGTTATGTACGGCGCTCGCTCCGAGGCAAACCGGAACCCGCCGCCGCCACCGCTGCGGCGGTGACGTCGCCGCCTCTGACCGGCAGCGGCCGTACCGCCGACGAGGAAGAACGTCCGTCGCGCCTCAATTGAGCCGCATGGTGTGTGTGATTTAGCGGCCGGAGGAACCATGCGGCTCGGACGTCGCGCATTTCTGAACTCGCTCGCGGCGTCGGTGGTGGCGCCGGCCGTTTTGCGGCTTGCGCGCGCCGATGCGCCGCAGGTCACGCTCAAGCTGCACCACTTCTTTTCATCGGTGTCGAGTGGTCACGAAAAATTTCTGGTGCCGTGGGCACGGCAAGTCACGGCGCAGTCGGCCGGTCGCATCCGCATCGATATTTTCCCGTCCATGCAGCTCGGCGGTGCGCCGGCGCAGCTTTTCGACCAGGGGCGTGACGGGTTTGCCAATATCGTGTGGGCGGTGCCTGGATATACCCCCGGGCGTTTCGGCCGCATCGAGGCGTTCGAGCTGCCGTTCCTTCCTTCGCGTCGGGCGCTGGTCAATTCCAAAGCGCTCGAAGATTTTGCCGCGACCAACCTGCGCGATGAATTTAGCGAGGTCCATCCGATCTGTTTTTCCTGCCGCGACCGCAGCATCGTTCACACCAACCGTACCGTCCGCGCGGTGTCCGATCTGCGCGGCTTGCGCCTGCACGTGCCCAATCGGCTCGCCGCCGAAACCGTGCATGCGCTCGGCGCCAGCGGTGTGACGGTGCCGGTCCCGCAAGTGCCGATGGCCGTGTCCAGCCATGCGATCGAAGGCTGCCTCATGCCATGGGACGCGGTGCCGGCGCTGCGGTTGAATGATTTGCTTAAACAGCACACCGATTTCGCCGAGTCGGCGCTGAGTACGTCAACCTTCGTGCTGGCGATGAATAAATCGGCCTATGACCGCCTCCCGGCCGATCTGAAAACCGTCATCGACAAAAATTCAGGCCTTGAAGCCGCCGGCATGGCCGGCGCGATGTGGGATGTAGAAGCAAAGATCGTCGCCGACATGGTCCGCGAGCGCGGCGATCCAATTACCGTGCTGGCAGAAGACGAGGTCGCGAATTGGCGCGCGGCGACCCGCTCGGTGGTGTCGCTGTGGCTCAAGCAGATGAAAGAGCGCAAGACCGATGGCGGCAAACTGCTTGCCAATCTTCACGCCCTGATCGGGAAATACGCCAGCGAACCGGAGCCGCAAACACAGCCACCGCGAGAGCCGCATTTGAGCGAGCCAGCCGAGCCGCACTCGATCGAGCCGAAAGTCGCGAGCCAACCGCCGAAGCCAACTCCGCCACCGCAAGCGCCACAAACGACGGCAGAGGTGGCACGGCCGAAACCTGACATGCCCGCCGCCGCTCCGCGGCCGGCCGCCAAGCGTGCCCCGCTCAAAGAGCTCGATATCCCGCTTTAGGCACTCCGGCAGGCAATGCTTCCGCTAGCGGGAGAGCCCAAGAGCAAGGTTTCCCTCGTGCCCTTGGAAATGGCCGCCGGCGAACGAAAGCTGTGCCAGCGGCTCGTCCTTGTGGTTGCGGACGATCAACAGGTCGTGCTCGTACGTCCATTTGCGGCTGGTGAAGTATTTGCCGGGACAGCCGCCTTCGGGCGCGATGGTGCCCTGGGCTGCGCCGGGCTCGGCGCCGAATTTCATGAAGCAGGCGCCGGCGCCAACCGCGGTGAACCGCCAGCGCCCCGCAAGATCGACTGGCGGCGGAGGCGGTGGAGGAGGAGGTGCCGGAGGGGCCGCGGCGGCTTCCGGCTCAGGCGGCGGATTGGAGGCGCAGCCCGCAACCGTCGCGAACAGCACCAGTATCGCGGCGGCCATCGCCGCCTGCCGGCTTCTTCGCCGCATGTTGGTCAAGCCGATCATCCGCGGGCGAACAAAGTGGACATCATTTCATGGTCGGGATGACGAGGCATCGTGGGTTGTCCGTTGCTTTGAAGGCCCATTGTGCCGCCTTTTTCCGCAGCGGTCACGGGGTCCATGCCGCGGCCACGGCGCGCAGTGCAGGCTGGAAATCCAGAGGTAACCCTCCCTTAAGCGCCCGGGCGGTACGGTGGAGTGCGGTCCGAAGGCGCGTTAGCGCCCGGGTGGAGTTGCGTTATGGACATTTCTACGGGCCTCGGCCTGCTGGCCGGGACGGTCGTCGTCGCCACTTTGATGCTGATGGGCGGCGACCTCCGGATGTTCGTCAGTGATCATGCGGTCATTATCATTTTTGGCGGATCGTTCGCCGCAACTTTGATCCGCTTTCCGCTCTCGTCGATTTTTCATGGCGCGCCGCTCGGCGCCAAATTTGCTTTCACGATGCGCCGCATGACTCAGCGGGAGCTGGTCGACGAGATCGCCAGCCTTGCCGAGATTGCGCGCAAGCAGGGCCCGATCGGACTGGAAAAAGTCGAGATCGAGGATCCGTTTCTGGCCAAGGGTATCCGCTTCGTCGCCGACGGCTACGACGTCGGCTTCATCCGCGACAATCTCGAACGTGACCGCGACAATTTTCTCACTCATCTCGACGAGGGTCAAAAAATCTACCGTGCGGTCGGCGACTGCGCACCGGCCTTCGGTATGATCGGTACGCTGGTCGGCATGGTGCAGATGTTCGCCAACATGACCGACCCGTCCAAGCTCGGACCTTTCATGGCAACGGCGTTGTTGGCGACGCTCTATGGTGCGGTGGTTGCCAACATCCTTTGCCTGCCGATTGCCGACAAGCTGCATGGCAAGCTCGTCGATGAAGAGATCAACCGCACCCTGATCATCGACGGTATTTTGATGATCCGCGAGTCGAAGAGCCCTGCGCTCGTGCGCGAAATGCTGATCGCCTATCTGCCGGAGAAACATCGCGAGCCGGAAGAGCCTGAGCCGGTGCCGGCTTAATCGGCGCGGCATCGAGCCAACGGGACCTTAAATCATGGCGCGGCGCAAGGAAGCACACGGTGGCGGCCACGGCTGGTTTGTCACCTTCGCCGACCTGATGGGGCTCTTGGTCAGCTTCTTCGTCATGCTGGTCGCCTTCTCCAACCAGGACCAGAAAAAACTTCAGATTGTCGCTGGCTCGATGCGCGACGCGTTCGGCGTGCAGACCCACGTACGTTATTCCGGCGTAATGGAGGTCGATGGCCTTCCCACCCGGCCGAAGCTCAAGAATGCCGCGCATGTCGATCCGGACGACGCGTCGGCGACGCCTACTCCCGACGAGCAGGGCCACAAGCTGGAGCATGGCGCGCGGCACAAGAACGATGAAGCTTTCGCGCTCGCCGCCGCGTCGCTGCGTCAGGCGCTTCAGGACATGCCGGAACTGACCGAGGCCTCAAAGCACATCATGCTGGAAGACACCAAAGAAGGCCTCAATATCGAGATCGTCGACCAAGAGGGCCGCTCGATGTTTCCGGAAGGCAGCAAGGAGCCCTACGAGCGAACCCGTAGCATCATCGAAAAGCTCGCTGGGCCGCTTAAGGCGACGCCCTATCGGGTCTCGATCACCGGCCACACCTCGGCGTCAAAAAAACCGGCCAATCCCGACTACGGACCCTGGAATCTGTCGGTAGATCGCGCCAACTCGGTCCGTCAGATTCTGGAAGAGCAGGGCTTGCCGTCTTCCAATATCTATGCGGTCGCCGGCAAGGCCGACACCGATCCGCTGTTCCCGGAAGACCCGTTCATCGCCGCCAATCGCCGCGTCACCATCACACTCATGCGTGAAGCGCCGCCGGTTCCACCGGACCTGCAACCCTGAGGTGAAATACGCAGTTGACACCACAAACACGATAGGTAGAACGGTCCCGACAGGCCGACGCTATAGTGGGGGTGTACTTTGAGCGCGCCTCCTGCCGAGCCGGAAATTGAAATTACGCCCGAGATGATCGAAGCGGGGGCTGACGCTATTTTTGCCCACCAGGACGACTTGATGGCGTGGACTCTGGCCGAAGTGGTTTATCGAGCCATGGAGCAGGCCAGAATAAATCCGCGAAAGTACGCACATTCTCGGATGAGGCTATGATGGCACCAGTTTGATTAAGTTCTTCGCGTTGTTCTCGAAGCGCGGTTTCATCTAAGGTGTGACTGGCGAGGCGACGTGAAAGCCAAGAAGCATCATCACAAAGTATCTTTATTTGCTCAGCACTGAATGATTCGGACAAAATACCGCTTTGCCGATACGCCGGACGTTTCACTTGAAAAGTGGGTTTAGAGCGAGGTGCGAAAAGATCAATAGATGCCAACCCCGTCAGTTCTGTTTCGTGTTCCACTTTCTCCCATATCCAGTGAAGGCAATGATTTCTCTTCGTGACAATGCTGTTCATTTCTGTGAATAGGATCGTTAAATCATTTTGAATATTTAGTTTCGATGTGTCCAAGGCCATTGTACTCGACTCGCTATCGAAAGGCCAAAGAGAGCAACGGTTTGATGGGTAGTTTTGGGGACAGGAGTTGGTCGAGGAAGGCGATTATTTGATCAGGACTTGCGGCGACAAAGATTTTTCGCAGCGTATGGAGACCGAGAGCGAACAACGAGCGAGCGCGACGGCCATGGTTTTTGA
>DATKRE010000029.1:0-17481 GCA_035532335.1 Xanthobacteraceae bacterium
GCGCCGCCGCAAAGCGATCAGGCCCTTGGCGACGAAGGCGCGGTTTAATCCGATCAGCGGCACCACGTCGGCGACCGTGCCGAGCGCCACATCGTCGAGGAAAGACAGAAGATCGGGCTCGGCGCGCTCGCCGGTCCAGAAACCGCGCCCGCGCAGCTCGCGATTGATCGCAACGATCGTCATGAAGGTCAGGCCGACCGCAGCGAGATGGCCGAGACCGGAAAGATCGTCGCGCCGGTTCGGGTTGACGATCGCCACCGCCGGCGGCAGCACTTCGTCGGCTTGGTGATGGTCGATGACCACGACATCGACGCCGAGCGTGGCGGCCTGCGTCAACGGCTCGATGCTGGTGGTGCCGCAATCGACGGTGACGATGAGTGTCGCACCGCGCGCGGCGAGCGACCGTATCGCGTCGACATTCGGGCCGTAGCCTTCGAACAGCCGGTCGGGAATGTGGATGAGCGCCTCGACGCCGCCGCGGCGCAGGAAACGCGCCAGCAAGGCCGCCGAGGTCGCACCATCCACGTCATAATCGCCGAAAATCGCCACCGTCTCGCCCCGCGTGATCGCGTCGGCGATGCGCGCGGCGGCTTCCGGCATGGCGGTCAGCACATTCGGGTCGGGCATCGAACGCTTGACGGCCGGGTCGAGGAACGCTTCGACCCCGTCCACGTCCACGTTGCGCCCGGCGATGATGCGCGCCAACAATTCCGGCAAATCGTGGCGTTGCGCGATAGCGAGCGCCCGCGCCGCGCCGCGCTCATCCAGCCGGTCGCGCCATGCGCGCCCGGTGGCCGATCGCTCGACGCCGAGGAAAAGTCCGTTACCCACCGTGAACTCGCGTGATTCGATGCCCGTCGGAAGATCTAGTGGTCCGATTCTAACATTCGCTTCCGTATTCGGCAGCTTCTCATGCGAACGTTAGAATCAAAAGGACCACTAGAACTTCTCCAGCCGGCGGTGCTCGGCCCTGATCCAGCGGACCGTGCCGGAGACCGATCGCATCACCACCGTCTGCGTCTCGATGATGCCATCCTTGAACTTGACGCCGTCCAGCATAGGGCCGTCGGTGACGCCGGTCGCGGCGAACAGGCAATCGCCGCGCACCATGTCCTCAATCTGAAATTTCTTGCGCGGGTCCTTGATGCCCATCTTGCCGGCGCGCTCACGGCGTTCCTCGGTGTCGAGCACGAGGCGGCATTGCATCTGGCCGCCGATGCAGCGCAGCGCCGCAGCCGCCAGCACGCCCTCGGGCGCGCCGCCAATGCCGAGATAAATGTCAATGCCGGTCTTTTCCGCTTCGGCGGTGTGGATGACGCCGGCAACGTCGCCGTCGGAGATCAGGCTGACCGATGCGCCGGCCTTGCGGATCGCCGCAATCAGGTCGGCGTGGCGCGGACGATCGAGCACCATCGCCGTAATGTCTTGCGGTTTCATCCCCTTGGCTTTCGCCAGATTGAGGATGTTCTCGCCGGGTGGCGCGTCGAGATCGACCACGTCCTTGGGATAGCCGGGACCGATGGCGATCTTGTCCATGTAGACGTCGGGCGCGTGCAGCAGTGTGCCGTCCTCGGCCATGGCGATGGTGGCGATGGCGCCGGGCATGTTTTTCGCGCACAAAGTCGTGCCTTCCAGCGGATCGACGGCGATATCGACCTTGAAGCCGCCTTTGGAGCCGACCTTCTCACCGATAAACAGCATCGGCGCTTCGTCGAGTTCCCCCTCGCCGATCACCACCGTGCCGTCAATTGGCAGGTTGTTGAGCTCGCGCCGCATGGCGTCGACGGCCGCTTGGTCGGCCGCCTTTTCTTCGCCGCGGCCGCGCAGCCGCGCCGCCTTGACCGCCGCACGTTCCGTCACCCGCACGATTTCGAGCGAGAGAATGCGCTCCAGCATCAGACTGTGTGGAACGGTGATCGACGCCATGGTCAATTCCCAGTTTCTAGTTCTTCTCGATCCGGATCACTTGCGGGCGACCGGAGATTACACGGTCGCGGCGCACGGCGGCGAGTGCCTTGCGCACCGCATCCTCGGTGGTCGCATAAGTAATGAGAATAACGGGAACAGGATCGCCGGAACGCCCCGGTCGGCCGTTGCGTTCCGGCCGGAATTCGTGACGCTGCACGATGGACTCCAACGATATCTGCCGTTGTGCCAACCGGCGGGCGATGGTGGCCGCACTGCCGGGCCGATCGCGGGCCAAAAGCCGGATGTAATATCCGCCCTCGTGGCGCTGCATCGGCGCTTTGCGGATCGCGGTCATGCGTGCGGCCGGACGTCCGAATGGCGGCGTATGCCAGCCGCGCGCGACATCGGCAAGATCGGCGACCACCGCCGATGCGGTCGCCGCGCCGCCGGCGCCGGGACCGACCAGCGTGATCGGCGACAATCCTTCGGCGTCGACGGTCACGGCGTTGGTCACACCCATGACCTGGGCGATGGCGGAATCCTTACGCACCATGGTCGGATGCACGCGCTGCTCGATGCCGGCTTCGGTACGCACCGCAACGCCAAGGAGCTTGATCCGGTAGCCGAGTTCGGCCGCGGCATCGAGATCGGCAAGCGCGATCGAAGAAATCCCCTCGACGTAGATCGCCGCTGGATCGACTTTGGTGCCGAAAGCAAGAGCGGCGAGGATGGAAAGCTTCTGCGCGGTGTCGTGGCCCTCGATATCGAAAGTCGGGTCGGCCTCGGCGTAGCCGAGCCGCTGCGCCTCGCGCAGGCAGTCACCGAAGGCGATGCGATCCTGCTCCATGCGCGAGAGGATGTAGTTGCAGGTGCCGTTGAGAATGCCATAGATGCGCGTGAACGAGTTGCCGTTGAGCCCTTCGCGCAACGTCTTCACGATCGGGATGCCGCCGGCGACGGAGGCCTCGAAATTGAGTGCAACGCCGTGACGTTCGGCGAGCGTCGCCAACTTGTTGCCGTGTGCGGCAAGCAGCGCCTTGTTCGCCGTTACGACCGGCTTGCCGGCGGCGAGCGCGGTCTCTACCACGCGTTTGGCCGGATTGCCCGCGCCGCCGATGACCTCGACCAGCACGTCGATGCCGGGATCGGCGGCAAGCGCGGCCGGATCGGCGACCCAGCGCATCTTCCTCAAATCGATGCCGCGTTTCTTGCTGCGCGAGCGCGCGCTCACTGCCACGATCTCGATCGGACGGCCGCAGCGCGATATCAGCGTATCGCGCTGATGCTGCAACAGCTGGGCGACGGCCGTGCCCACGGTGCCGAGACCGGCAAGACCGACTTTTAACGGCTTGGCCATCGACGTCGCAAACCTGGAATGAGAAAGCGCGGCGCGACTAACGCCGCGTCGCAAGCGGTACGACGTTGTGCAGCATTTCCGGCCCGGTTTCAAGAAAGCGCCGGATATTGCGAGCGGCTTGGCGGATGCGCTGCTCGTTCTCGACCAGCGCGATGCGCACGTGGCCTTCGCCATGCTCACCGAAGCCGGCCCCGGGCGATACCGCTACGCTTGCCTTCTCGACCAGCAAAGTGGCGAATTCGACGCTGCCGAGCGGCAGCAGCGGCTCGGGTATCGGCGCCCACGCGAACATCGATGCGCGCGGCGGCGGTACCACCCAGCCGGCGCGGCCAAACGATTCAACCAGCGCGTCGCGCCGGCGCTTATAGGTCGCGCGCATTTCGTGGATGCAATCGTCCGGGCCGTTGAGCGCGGCGGTCGCCGCCACCTGGATCGGCGTGAACGCCCCGTAATCGAGATAGGACTTTACGCGCGCCAGCGCCGCGATGACGCGCTCATTGCCGACGGCAAAGCCGATGCGCCAACCCGGCATGGAGTAGGTCTTCGACATCGAGGTGAATTCGACGGCGACATCCATCGCGCCGGGCACCTGCAGCACCGACGGCGGCGGATTGTCGTCGAAATAGACCTCGGCATACGCGAGATCCGAGAGCAGCAGCACGCCGTGCTTTTTCGCGAACGTCACCAGTTCGCGGTAGAAGTCGAGATCGGCAACGCACGCCGTCGGATTGGACGGATAACAGGTGACGATGGCGATCGGCCTCGGAATCGTGTGCTTCACGGCGCGTTCGAGCGCGCCGAAAAATGCATCGTTGGCTTCGACCGGGACCGAGCGGATCGCGCCGCCCGCCATCAGAAAGCCGAAGACGTGAATCGGGTAGGTCGGATTGGGAACGATGATGACGTCGCCCGGCGCGGTGATTGCCTGCGCGACGTTGGCGAAGCCTTCCTTGGAGCCAAGCGTGGTGACGATCTGCGTGTCGGGATTGAGCTTCACCCCGAACCGCCGCGCGTAATAAGCGGCCTGCGCGCGGCGCAGACCCGGAATGCCCTTGGACGCCGAATACCGGTCGGTGCGCGTTTTGCCGATTGTCTCTTTTATTTTTTCGACCACGTGCGCGGGCGCCGGCAAATCGGGATTGCCCATGCCCAAATCGACGATATCGGCGCCACCGTTGCGCGCGGTCGCCTTGGCGCGATTGACCTCCTCGAACACGTAAGGCGGGAGGCGGCGGATGCGATGAAATTCTTCCATGGTGTTCCCGGGCGCGTCGGGCCTAACGCCCCGTTACCCTTATCACGGATGGGCGTAAGCAGTCGCGGGCGGGGTCACGTCGATCGGTGCCTGGGCGGAGACCGGCTGCACGGTGGCGGGCGGCTTCGGCTGCGACGGCGGATTGCCGGTGCTGCCGGTGGGGCCCACTTCGCTGCTGAGATGTTCGCGCTGGTTGATCAGATTGTCGGTCGCCTGCTTGACTTCGTCCGGCGTCAGCGTGGTGTCGGCGCGCGGCGCCGGCATATCGTGCACCGACGGATAGCCGAGTTCCGAGCAGCCGGACAGGAACAGCGCCAGCACGCCGGCAACCGCTAACGGCCCAAGCGTCCGTTGGAGCACGCGTCCGTAACCGTTCAAGCAATCCCCCAAAAGCGGCCGGCAGTGTCCCGGCCGACTCCCCCTGCCCAAAATAGCTTACCGCCTCAATGGTTTACAAAAACCGACCGAAAAGGGCATAAGCCACTCAGATACCGCGATAATATGGTCGAAACAAGGTGCAGAGCGACTCGGATAGCGCCCCGCGGCTTGTCTTGCAGGCGCCGTCGGTGCGCGCCATGTGTGCTGCCAAGGCCGGCGTTGACCGGCTTAAGGTGAGGAAATTTTGGTGCCGCCGCCATCGCAACAACCGGTGAAGATCGGCCCCGTCAACGTGGAGGAGTTCTCGCACAATCTGGCGCGGCTCATCGAAGAAGGCGGCCGGGCGCTCGCCGCCTATATCAAACCGCGCGAGGACGGTAGCGGCAACAAGGAGCTGGCCGAGGAGGTCAACGAAGTCGTCAAGACACTGGGGCAGGTCGCGCAATATTGGCTAGCCGACCCGCAACGCACGCTCGAACTGCAAGCCAACCTCGGCAAGGCCTATCTCGAATTGTGGGCTTCGGCCGCCAAGCGGCTTTCCGGCGAAGCGGCCGCGCCGGTGGTCGCACCCGCGGCAAACGACAAGCGTTTCGCCGATGAGGAGTGGAGCTCGAACCAGTTCTTCGATTTTCTCAAGCAGGCGTATTTGCTCGGCACCCGCTGGGCCAACCAGATGGTCAGCGAAGCCGAACTCGACCCGCACACCAAGCAAAAAGCCGAGTTCTACGTCCGGCAAATCGGCAACGCGCTGTCGCCATCGAATTTCGTTCTCACCAATCCGGAATTGCTGCGGGAAACGCTGACCAGCAACGCCGAGAATCTGGTGCGCGGGATGCACATGCTGGCCGACGACGTCGAGGCTGGCGGCGGCGACTTGCGGATCCGGCAATCCGATTCATCGATGTTCGCGGTCGGACGCAATCTGGCGGTTACGCCAGGCAAGGTCGTCTATCAGAACGAGATCATGCAGCTCCTGCAATATGCGCCGACCACGCCCACGGTGCTGAAAAAGCCGCTGCTGATCATTCCGCCCTGGATCAACAAATTTTACGTGCTCGATCTCACGCCTGAAAAATCCTTCATCAAATGGTGCGTCGATCAGGGCATCACCGTGTTTTGCATCTCCTGGGTCAACCCGGACGCCCACCTCGCGAAAAAGAGCTGGGAGGACTACATCCGCGAAGGCCCGCTAGCCGCGCTCGCCGCCATCAAGGACGCCACCGGCGAAGACCAGGTGCACGCCATCGGCTATTGCGTCGGCGGCACCATGATGGCGGTCGCGCTGGCGGCCATGGCGGCGAGGCAAGACCAGCGGATCGTTTCGGCGACGTTCTTTGCCGCACAAGTCGATTTCACCTACGCCGGCGATCTCAAAGTTTTCGTCGATGAAGAACAGGTCGAACTGCTGGAAGGGCGCATGGCCGAGCGCGGCTACCTCGAAGGCAAGTCGATGGTCACGGTGTTTAACCTGCTGCGCTCGAACGACCTGATCTGGCCGTACATCGTCAACAATTACCTGCGGGGAAAGGCGCCCTTCCCGTTCGACCTGCTGTACTGGAATTCCGACGCGACGCGGCTGCCGGCGGCGAACCATTCGTACTATCTGCGCAACTGTTACCTCGATAACCGCCTGACCAAGGGCGAAGCGACGGTCGGCGGCACCAAGATCGATCTCAAGGCGATCAAGATTCCGGTCTACAATCTCGCCACCCGCGAGGACCACATCGCGCCGGCGCGCTCGGTGCTGCTCGGCTCGACGTTCTTCGGCGGGCCGGTAAAATATGTGATGGCCGGCTCCGGCCACATCGCCGGCGTCATCAACCCGCCGGACAAGCACAAATATCAATTTTGGACCGGCCCGAAACCGACCGACGCCGACCTCGAGGCGTGGCTTTCGAAAGCCACCGAGCACAAGGGCTCGTGGTGGCCGGACTGGCTCGCCTGGCTCAAGGACCAAGACTCGATCGAAGTTCCCGCCCGCGTCCCCGGCGACGGCAAGCTTAAAGCCATCGAAGACGCGCCCGGAAGTTACGTGAAGGTGCGGGCGTAGAGCCTTTTGCAGGCGCCCGCATCGTGCTATATGACCATAGTCAATGACCATGGACATATAGCATGTCGAAAATCATCAAAGCCTCGGAATTCAAAGCCAAGTGCCTCGCAATCCTTGACGAGGTCGAGCGCACCCGAAAAACGATTGTCATAACCAAGCGGGGCAAGCCAGTTGCCGAAATCGTGCCGCACGTTGCGGCGAAGCGAAATGCGCGCGGCATTTTGAAAGGGCGCCTTGAGATTGTCGGCGATATCATCTCTCCGATTGACGTGGCGTGGGAAGCGCTGAAGTGATCTTGCTGGACACCCAGGCGGTCGTTTGGTTCACAACAGACAGCGATCTGCTGGGACGACGGAGCCGGCGCGTCGCCGATCAGGCGCTGGATGATGATCGACTTTCCATCAGTACAATAAGTTTCTGGGAACTCGCTCTGTCGGTTGCGAAACGCCGCCTTCGGTCGATTGATTCAGCCAGTGAGGTCCGCCATCTCGTCCTGAGCGCAGGTATCATCGAGTTGCCGCTAACCGGTGAAATCGCAATTCTCGCCGCCGAGCTTGAAGGTTTGCATGCGGACCCGGCCGACCGTTTCATCGCCGCCACCGCCATCGCGCACAACGCAATGTTGATGACGGCCGACAAGAGGCTCCTCCGCTGGCGGCATAGCCTGCGCCGTCAGAACGCCGAACTGTGATAGCGGATTACGGAAACAGCGCCACCTGCTCGAGGCCCGCGGTTTCGGGAAAACCAAGCATCAGGTTCATATTCTGCACCGCCTGACCGGACGCACCTTTGGTCAAGTTGTCGAGCGCGGAGCCGATGATGGCGCGGCCGGCGATGCGATCGGCGGCCACCCCGATAAACGTCATGTTGGAGCCGCGCACGTGGCGGGTGCCGGGTAGTGCGCCAAACGGCTGCACATGCACGAACGGTTCGTTCGCGTAAGACTTTAAAAGTATCGCGTGAAGTTCCTGTGGCGATGCCGTGAGGCCCCGCACGTAAATCGTTGACAGAAGACCGCGATTCATCGGCACGAGATGCGGCGTAAAGGTTACGGTCACCGGCCGGCCCGCGGCGAGCGAGAACTCCTGGTCAAGCTCCGCCATGTGCCGGTGATGGCCGACGCCATAAGCGTGAAAGCCTTCCGACACTTCGGCGAATTGCATGTCTTCACGCGCGCCCCTGCCCGCGCCGGTGACACCGGATTTGGCATCGATGACGATCTCATCGGGATCGATGACTTTGGCTTTCAACAGCGGAATAAGCGCGAGCTCGGCGCAACTCGTATAGCAGCCGGGATTGGCGACAAGCTGCGCCGTCGCGATCGCGTTGCGGTAGATTTCGGTCAGCCCATAAACCGCTTTCGGTTGCACTTCCGGCGCGAAATGCTCATGCCCGTACCAGTGCGCGTAAGCGGCCGGATCGGCAAGCCGGAAGTCGGCGGAAAGATCGACGATCTTCAGCGCCAGCTGCCGCGCCAGCAAGTCCTTGATGACTTTTTGTGTCGTGCCGTGCGGCAGCGCACAGAAAACAAGATCGAGCTTCAGCTTTGCCCAATCAACGGTGTCGAGCGCAGCGAGCGCCGGCAAATTGTACGGCGCGAATTGCGGAAACACTTCCGCCATTGGCTTGCCCGCCCGGCGGTCGGCGGTGAGCAGCACAATGTCCACTTGTGGATGCGGAATGAGTAGCCGCACCAATTCCGCCCCGGTGTAGCCGGAAGCACCGAGGACTCCGATTTTCGCTTTCTTGCCAGTCGCGGACATAATGAAACCTCAAGGCTTTGAAGCACAAAGCCGGCATCCGCGGCAGACTTTTTCGGAAATCGAGTGCCGCAGCGCCGGCGGCACGGTCGTTGCGCGTTGTTTACGCGCGAGCGCGTGCCGTGTCGTAAAAGCGACGGCGGCGGCGTTTGTCGGTGGTTGTCATCGACCAATTCATGAGCGGCCATATAGAAGCCCGATTGGTTCCCGTCAATGCGGGACCGCCATCTATTCAAGCGGGTCCGTGGCATAGTTGACGCCGATTCGCGCCGCCGCTTGCGGCTGGACGAAGCGGTCTCCACCTAGGGCAAACCGTGGGCAAAACAGCGAAAACGCCGAAAGCTCCCGATCTGTTCGCCGATCTCGGCGAGCGGGGCAACGCCCGCCGCGCGGCGCGCTCCGGCGGGGCTGCGTCCACCCGTGGCGCAGCCGGCGATTCCGGCTACACCGCCAAGCATATCGAGGTGTTGGAAGGGCTCGAGCCGGTGCGGCGGCGGCCCGGCATGTATATCGGCGGCACCGACGCGAAGGCTCTGCACCACCTGTTCGCCGAAGTCATCGACAATGCCATGGACGAGGCGCTCGCCGGTCACGCCGACTGGATCGAGGTGGAGATGGCAGCCGACGGCTTTGTCACCGTCACCGACAACGGCCGTGGTATCCCGGTCGATCCGCATCCGAAATTCAAGAACAAGTCGGCGCTTGAAGTGATCATGTGCACGCTGCACGCCGGCGGCAAATTCGATTCCGAGGTCTACGACACGTCGGGCGGCCTGCACGGCGTCGGCGTGTCGGTGGCGAATGCGCTATCCGAGCGCATGGAGGTCGAGGTCGCGCGCGGCCAGCGGCTTTACCGCATGGCGTTCGAACGCGGCCAGCCGAAGACCAAATTGCAGGACGCCGGCAAAGCGCCGAACCGCCGCGGCACGAAAGTGCGTTTCCGCCCCGATCCGCAGATTTTCGGCCCGAAGGCGAATTTTGAGGCCGAGCGTGTGTTCAAGATGACGCGCTCGAAGGCGTATCTGTTCGGCGGCGTCGAAATCCGCTGGTTCTGCGCCAAGGAGCTTTTGCGCGGCAACGACGACGTGCCGGAGAAAGCAACTTTCCATTTCGAAGAAGGACTCCGCGACTACTTAAAGGAGACGCTGAAAGAAGCGACGCTTGTTCATCAGGACATCTTCACCGGCAGTACCGGAAAAATCGGTACGCGCGGCGCGGTGCAATGGGCGGTGGCCTGGACCGCCGACACCGACGGCTTTCTCAATTCCTACTGCAACACCATTCCAACCCCGGACGGCGGCACGCATGAGTCCGGCCTGCGCTCGGCGTTGACGCGCGGACTCAAGGATCATGCCGAGCGGGTCAATCACGGCAAGCGCGCCGCCGCAATCACCTCCGACGACCTGATGGTCGGCGCCGGCGCCATGTTGTCGGTGTTCATCCGCGAGCCGGAATTTCAGGGCCAGACCAAGGATCGCCTTGCCACCGCCGAGGCGCAACGGATCGTCGAGCAGGCGATCAAAGACCCGTTCGATCACTGGCTCGCCGGCAATCCGCTGGCCGCCAACAAGCTCCTTGATTTCGTCGTCGAGCGCGCCGAGGAGCGGCTGCGCCGCCGGGCGGAAAAGGACATCGCGCGCAAGAGCGCGGTGCGCAAGCTCCGCCTCCCCGGCAAGCTCGCCGACTGTACGAATTCCGCCGCCGAAGGCTCGGAGCTTTTCGTGGTCGAAGGCGACTCGGCCGGTGGCTCGGCCAAGCAGGCGCGCGAGCGAGCCTCGCAGGCGGTGCTGCCGCTGCGCGGCAAAATCCTCAACGTGGCGTCGGCCGGCAAGGATAAGCTGGCGCAGAACCAGCAGCTCGCCGATCTCGTGCAAGCGCTCGGCTGCGGCGCCGGCGCGCATTATCGCAAGGAAAATCTACGCTACGACCGCGTCATCATCATGACCGACGCCGACGTTGACGGCGCCCACATTGCGGCGCTGCTGATCACCTTCTTCTACCAGGAGATGCGCGGCCTGATCGACGAGGGCCACCTTTATCTCGCGGTGCCGCCGCTCTACCGGCTCTCGCACGGCGGCAAGACCGTCTATGCGCGCGACGACAAGCACAAGGAAGCGCTGCTGAAGAAGGAATTCCACGCCAACGCCAAGGTGGAAGTCGGCCGTTTCAAAGGGCTCGGCGAGATGATGGCGGCGCAATTAAAAGAAACAACCATGGACCGGAAGACGCGCACGCTATTGCGCGTGGTGCTTGTCGCCGACGAGCAGAAAAACACCGAGAAATCCGTCGAGCGGCTGATGGGAACGAAGCCCGAGGCACGCTTTGCCTTCATCCAGGAGCGCGCCGAATTCACGAACGAGGACGCGCTGGACGTGTAGGCGGCGTTGGTTGGTGTGTCGGCGATCCAGCAGCCACATTCCTCGTCACGGCCCGAACTCAGCCATGTACCTATTCGACGTTAGGAATTAAGACTTGATAGGAATTAAGGCCTGGATGTCCGCGGCCGGCGCGAGCATGACGGGCTTGTGCCCGGGGCTGCAACCCGCAACATTTAATCTCGCTAGTGGAGCGGATTTAACATTCGCTACCCACCTGGCGGCAAACTCGAGAAGCGAATGTCAAATCCAAAGCTCCACCAAGCCGCAAATTTGCTAGTGGTCCTTTTGATTTTAACATTCGCATGAGAGGGTGCCGAATACGGATGCGAATGTTAGAATCGGACCACTAGCTATCGAAGGAACGGAGCCATGGAGATCAAACGCAACGATACGCGGCCATCCAGCAACGGATCGGCCGACTATTTCACCGGCACGGTGCGCGTCGAGCCGCTATTCGAGGCGGCAGCGCCGGCACGCGTCCGCGGGGCCAATGTGACTTTCGAGCCGGGCGCCCGCACGGCCTGGCACACCCATCCGCTCGGCCAGACCCTGATCGTCACCGCCGGTTCCGGCCTGGTGGAGCGTTTGGGCGGTCCGATCGAGGAAATCCGCCCCGGAGATGTGGTCTGGTTTCCGCCCGGCGAGAAGCATTGGCATGGTGCGTCGCCCAAAGCGGCCATGACCCATATCGCCATTCAAGAAGCGCTGGACGGCAAAACCGTCGAATGGCTGGAAAAGGTCAGCGACGAGCAATACGGCAGGTAACGCGCAAAGTTCACGTCTTTAGCGAATAGTGACGCCGCTGCGACGAGCCACCGGATCAAGTCCGGTGGACTTTAGCTTTCCATCCATTCGGCCAGCGCCTGGTTCACCGCGTCAGGCCGCTCCAGCGTTGAAAGGTGCCCGCAATCGGCAATGACAACGAGGCGCGCGCCGCGAATGCCGGCGGCAATCTCCTCGGCAAGCTTTGGCGGCGTCAGCGCATCGTTGTCGCCGACCACAACCAGGGTCGGACAGGAGATGGTGGCGAGAACCGGCCGCGCGTCGGCGCGGGTCATGATCGCCTGCGTCTCGCGCAGGAACGCGTCCGGTCCGGTTTCCTCGGCCATGGTACGGACAATGCTTTTCAGCGCCGCATCGCCGAGACGGTCGCGGTGGACGAAGACCGGAAACAGCCGGTCGGGGATTTCGGCAAAACGGCCGGTCTTGGCCAGCTCGATCAGCGGCAGGCGGCTTGCGGTCTGCGCCGGGAGTTCGGCGCCCACGCGTGAATCGAGAATGGCAAGCTTCGCCACTCGCTCCGGCGCCTGGCGCATGATCTCGAGCGCGATATAGCCGCCGAGCGAGAGGCCGGCGAGCGCAAAGCGCGGCGGCGCCGCCGCGAGAATGCGGCGTGCAATCGCTGCCATCGAGTCATCGCGGGTGTGGTCCGCCACGGTGACCGGACCGAACCGCCAAAGCGCCGGAATTTGCTCGGCATAAAGCCGCGCCGTGCAAAGCAGTCCGGGAACCAGGACGATCGGCAGATCGTTTGATGAAGTCGCTGTCATGCTCCCCTGTCGGATCGTTTGTGCGCGCTAAGCGTCCGAAAATGCTGGAACTCCCTTAACTTACGGAGCAACGGCCGGTTGACTTTGTTCGGTTCGAACCTATGTTCCGGGCACGTAAACTGCGGTGGATTCGATGTTTCATACGCATTGCCACCGTTCCATCCATAGGTCGCGCGCCCGGCGCCGGCCTGATCTGAGGGTTCATGCCGTTTTCGCATCTCGGTTTATCCGAAAAAGTTCTCTCCGCCGTCGCGGCGGCCGGTTACAAGACCCCCACCCCCATTCAAGATCAAGCCATCCCGCACGTGCTCGCCCGGCGCGACGTGCTTGGTATCGCCCAGACCGGCACCGGCAAAACCGCGGCCTTCGTGCTGCCGATGTTGACCATGTTGGAGAAAGGCCGCGCCCGCGCGCGGATGCCACGCACGCTCATTCTCGAGCCGACGCGCGAGCTTGCGGCGCAGGTGGAGGAAAGCTTCACCAAATACGGCGCCAAACATAAGCTCAACGTCGCGCTGATCATCGGTGGCGTGTCGTTCGACGATCAGGACGCCAAGCTCACCCGTGGCGTCGACGTATTGATTGCCACACCCGGGCGGCTGCTCGACCATAACGAGCGCGGCCGGCTGTTGCTGAGCGGCGTCGAATTGCTGGTGATCGACGAAGCCGATCGTATGCTCGACATGGGCTTCATTCCCGACATCGAGCGCATCTGCAAGCTTGTGCCGTTCACCCGCCAAACCCTATTCTTCACCGCAACCATGCCGTCGGAAATTCGGCATATCACCGAACAGTTCCTTAGTAATCCGGTGCGCGTCGAGGTTGCCCGCCCGGCGACCACCGTCGCCACCACGACACAGCTTCTCGCCAAATCCGGGCGCGAGTCGCACGACAAACGCGATACCTTGCGCCGACTGATCCGTTCGGCCGAGGGTTTGACGAACGCCATCATCTTCTGCAACCGCAAGCGCGACGTCGCCACGCTGCATCGTTCGCTTCTGCGCCACGGCTTCTCGGTGCAGGCGCTGCACGGCGATATGGACCAGTCGGCGCGCACAGCAGCACTCGAGCAATTCCGCAAGGGCGAAGTCACACTGCTGGTTGCGTCCGATGTCGCCGCCCGCGGCCTCGACATTCCCGCCGTGAGCCACATCTACAATTTCGACGTCCCCTATCATCCCGACGATTATGTGCACCGGATCGGCCGCACCGGCCGCGCCGGCAGGAGCGGCACCGCAATCACCATCGTGACCGGAGGCGACGACCAAAAGGCGGTCGCAGCCATCGAAAAACTGATCGGTCAGCCAATTCCATGGATGAATGGGCCGGCGCCCGAAGCCGTCGCGGAGCCGCGCCCGAGCGCACCGGCGCAGCGTGAGCGGCCGCATCGCGGACGCAAACCACACCGTCCCACTGCCCCGAGCACCTCAATTGCCCACATTGCGCAACGGCCGCCGCAACCGGCCAAGTCGCGCAACGAAGACGGCGATACCTCGCATCTTCCGGCCTTCCTGCTCCGTCCGGTGCCGCTAAAGGCATAACATCCCCCGGTTCGCTCCCGGCCCACTATAGGTTTCCGCGCCAACTCGACGGGCCGCTTACCGTTTACCGGTCCTTCACGGCTTTCTCCTACTTTTCGCAATTCACGGTGGCGGCTCGCGCCGCCGAATTTTTTGTGATTTTTGGAAGTACGAATTGGGGGACGAAGACATGGCCGCGACCAGCGACCAGCACGAACACACCATCGCCTTTGCCGAAATTGCTCTTCAACAAATCCGCGCGCTGCGTCAGCCGGCTGTGCCGCGAAATTTCGAAATCTGGTACCAATACGCGACCGGCTATTACCCCGAACTCAATCGCGCCCTCAACCAGATGCTGGCGCAAAAAGATTCGCTCAGCGACGCCGATATCGACCGGATTTACACGACCTACCTGGCGCCCAATCGCGTTGACGAGCACGTCGACGCGGTCGGCTCGCGTATGATGTCCGAGATCAGGCAGGTGCTCGACATGATCGACACCGCGGCCGGCTCGGCGACGAGCTATTCCGCCAGACTCGCCGACGCCAGCGAGGAGTTACAGGGCGCCAGCGACGGCGCTTCGCTGCGCATCGTGATCGAACGCCTGGTGGTGGGCGCCAAGGAGATGGAAACCAACAACAAGAAACTCGAGGCGCGGCTGTCGTCTTCGCGGCAGGAAATCGAGCAGCTACAGCAAAACCTCGAAGTGGTGCGGACCGAAAGCCTGACCGACCCGTTGACGACCCTCGCCAACCGCAAATTCTTCGATACCGAGTTGGCCAAAGCCATCGCCCGGGGTAAGCAAGGCGGCGAACCGCTGTCGCTGTTGATGTGCGACGTCGATCACTTCAAGTCGTTCAACGACAAATTCGGGCACGTCACCGGCGACCAGGTGCTCCGTTTGGTTGCCATGTCGGTCAAGCAGAACGTCAAGGGTCAGGACATCGCGGCGCGCTACGGCGGCGAGGAATTCGCAATCGCGCTGCCGGAAACGGCGTTGCGCTCGGCAACCACCGTCGCCGACCACATCCGGCGCGCGGTCATGACCAAAGAATTGATGAAACGATCGACTGGCGAAAAGCTCGGCCGCGTCGCCATTTCCATCGGCGTGGCGCTGCTGCGGAGCGACGACACCGCGCAATCGCTGATCGAGCGCGCCGACGCCTGCCTTTACGCCGCCAAGCGCAACGGCCGTAACCGGGTGATTTGCGAAACGGACCCCGAGACCGGCACGGAACTCACGGCCACGGCGAAGGTGGCGTAAGAACTCTCGTCATGGCTGGGCTTGATCCGCTTGCGCGGACCGCAGTCTCGCCTCCATGATGAAGAAGGTCATACTAACGCGAGCGAAGCGACGCTGTTCTTCGAACGGCTATGGCGCGGGCAATGACAGTCAGTCGAATTGCACGATTGCCTATCGCGCCACCCTCTGAATGGTGGCCATCAGCGCCTGTTTTGGGTGGCCCTTGCAGAAATTGCTGACGCGCTTGGCGTTGGCTTTGTAGCGGGAGATGTCGAGCGTTTCCAGATTCCTTTGGGCGTTCCAGTAACCGCTCATCCAGGCGCCGATCGCTTCCGATTTGTCGAACGAGTAGTTGATGAATTCTCGGCAGGTGATCTGGCCCATTTCGACCTTCACGACAGCCCGGTTCGGATCGCCCTGGAAAGCGGGGGTTGCAGCGGCACGCGCCAGACCGGTCATGACAGATTGACCGGGATTTGTGCTGCACCACGCCCTGAGGTTCGCCACGTTGCGGCGCTGGGCGTCGAGGTCGATCCACGTATAGCCGGTCTTTTGATTGAAAAATCCGCCGACCCATGCGCCGAAGACGTTGGCCTGTTCCTGGTTCATGGCGAGATAGTCCCCACAGGTCACGCGCGACATGTTGATGACGACCTGCGCGTGGCTCGCCACCGGCATCAGCGTAGCCAGCAAAGCGAAAACCCACACGAATTTTCTGATTGTAAGATCACCCATGTTCGCCCTCTTAGCAGCGCCGGCTTTTCGCGCGACCCGACCGCAGCCAGCCCTCAACCGAAGCTCTCAGTCTATTGGTTTCGCTCAAGCTGTGCAAAGCCATTAGCGGCGGAATTCGGCGCCTTGAACCGCCTTCGCGGCACGATCCGGAACCGATGCGAAAGCGCCAGCGCGAGCGCACGCAGTGCCGAACAAGGCGGCGCAGCCCCGGCTACTTTGCGGGCTCCGGCGCACGCACGTCCACGGACGATTTCAGCGCACCCGCATAGGCGAGCGAAACGTCGGCCAACGCCACAGTCTCAAAATATTGGATGCGCGGCGCATTTCCGTAGCGATCGATAATGCCTTTGCGCCATGAACCGCCGTAAAAGCGTTCGGCCGACGCGCGATCTTTCCACATGTAAACGCCACCAGCAGTCCGACCGTCGCTTGAGCAAATGAATTGCTTTCGCAGGAAGCCTTCGACCGGGAGAAAATCCGGCGCGATTTTGCTGAAATGCCCGCGGCATTCCCCGAGCCCGATTGACGGCGGCAGATCGTAAAGGACGATGGCCGTAATCATTCCGAGCTCCAACAATCGGCAGCGCTATTGGGTCGTGACACCGCTCGCCGGTTCGATTTGAACCGACTCGCCGCAGCCGCACGCCGCGGTCTGGTTCGGATTGTTGAACACGAATTGGGCCGAGAGCTTGTCAACCTTGTAGTCCATCTCGGTGCCGAGCAGAAACAGAACGGCCTTCGGATCGACCAGGATGCGCACGCCGCGGTCCTCGATTACCTCGTCGAGCGGATTGACGGTCTCGGCGTACTCCATAAAGTAGCTCATGCCGGCACAGCCGCCGTTCTTGACGCCGACGCGCACCGCCGCGATCGGGCGGTCGGTTTTCGACATCACCGCCTTGATGCGTTCGGCCGCGGCGTCGGTGAGCCGCATCACTTGGGGTCTCGGCCTGGGAGCGGCCATGGCGTCATCTCCTCGAAGCGGTTTCGACCAATAACGCGAAAGTCCTAAACAGCTTCACCACTTACGGCGTCGTTAACTCATGTAGTCCGCGGCAACGCCGCGCGCAATGGATGCACCCCTCACCACATATCGAGCACAGTGCGGGCTTCGTCCGACATGCGGCTCGGATCCCACGGTGGTTCCCAGACGATGGTGACCTTGGCGTCGCGCACGCCGGGCACGCTGGCGACGGCGTTCTCCACCTGGCCCGGCAATTCGGCCGCCGATGGGCAGTTCGGCGACGTCAGCGTCATGTTGATGGTGACGGCGCGGTCGTCGTCGATGCCGATTTTGTAAATCAGGCCGAGTTCATAGAGATCGGCCGGTATTTCCGGGTCGTAGAT
>DATKRE010000030.1:0-8281 GCA_035532335.1 Xanthobacteraceae bacterium
AAAGCCGCCGGTTATGACATGCGTGCCCTCGGGATCGACCCGGAATGCCGCGTCGGCGCGCGGCACGGTTTGCAACGGCGGCGGTTGGACGACGATTTTGCCGATGTGCTCGGAGCGTTGCATCAATTCGAATGCCTGACCTACGTCGCTGCCGCGAAATACGCTGTACGGCAACGGCGTCAGCCGGCCGGAAGCGAACAGACGCATCAGATCGGCGTAGAGTTTCTGGCCAAGCTGCCGGCGATCGAGCAGGATCTGATCGATGTCGATGCCGAAGTAACTCAGGTTGTTGCGGAACGGCCGGAGGCCGACTGGCGTGTTGCTGACGTAATCGCGTTTTCCCAATTCGATAAAACGTCCGAACGGCCGCAAACAAGAAAGGCTGCGTTCCATGGCTTCGCCGGCGAGGCTGTTGAGGACGACGTCAACGCCCTTGCCGGTGATTGCGCGCACATCGTCGACCAGGGTGCTCGCACGTGAGTCGAGGACATGCGGGACGCCCAAAGCGACGAGAAGGTCACGCTTGGCCTGTGAGCCCGCCGTCGCGATGATGCGCGCGCCTTTGGTCTGCGCGACCTGAATCGCGGCCATGCCGACACCGCCGGCGCCGCCGTGAATGAGAACCCATTCCTCGCGCGCCAGCTTGGCTTGGGTGATCAACGCGTAATAAGCGGTGAGAAACGCAACTGGAATGGTGGCGCCGGCTTCGCAGCTGATGCCGGCGGGCAGCTTGGCCGCCTGCGAGGCGGGCACGGTCACGTGGGTCGCAAATGCCGAGGCGGCAAAGGCGGTCACGCGATCTCCGGGCTTCAGATGACGGACGTTGCGGCCGCGCTGGATGACGCGGCCGGCGCATTCGCATCCGAGCGTCGGGCCGGCAATGCCGCCTTCCAGAATTTCGTCAGGCAGGAGCGAGAGACTCCACATCACGTCGCGGAAATTAAGTCCGGTCGCTTCCACAGCGATCTCGACCTCGTTTGGTCCCGGCGGGGTGCGCTCGCTGGCTTGCCATTGCAGGCGCTGCCCTGGCAGTAGCCGCCGCTGTAGCCGTGCCGCGGTGGGCACACTGTCGGCATCGCGGGCCTGACCGAGCGCCCGACCGATGCTGTCGGCGCGCACCACGCGCAAGGATTCGCCATCAATTTGCAGTTCAGTTTCGGCGGTGCCGGAAACGACGATTTCGCAGGCGCGCGCGGCGGCAACCTCATCAGGCGTGTGCGGCGCGATGTCGATGCGCCGCACGTCGAGATGGGGAAACTCATTGGCGAGCGTGCGGGAGAATGCCCAGGCGCCGGCCGCCACCGGACGGATCGAAGACTGTTCGCTCGGCAGCGCGCCGCGGAAGACAAGCCAAAGCGTTGCCCGCGCGGAGCCAAAGCGTTCGGCGGCGGCTTTGATCGCCAGGCATCGGGCCGTCAGCGCCTCGACCGGATCAGGAGATCCATCCTCGTTTGCGCCGAGGTGAATGAGTGCATCCGGCGCTGGATCGGAGAAGTCGAGCGAGTTGATCACGCCGCAATTCATTCCATCCTGACGCAGCCGGCGATCCAGCGTAGCGCCGAACCCGGACGAGGGTCGCCCGGTCTCGCCGTCGTGGATGAGCACGGTCTGCGGCTTCCGGTGCAACGCCGCTGTGGTTTCGGTGCGCGTCCGCGACTTTGGTTCGGCGACGAGCAACGACGCCCGGCCGCCGTCGAATGCGACGGCATGTGCCACCACGTTGGCAAATCCCACCTGCTGCAACGTGGCTTGCCAATCGCTGGCACTCTTGGTGCGCCCGACCGGCCGGTCGAAGGCGCCGGGGATCAGCCAGTTCGGATCGAGACCGAATACGATGTCGCGGAACAGCGAGGATTGCGGCTCAAGCGCCAGCAAAAGCCCGTGCGGCGCCAGCGCTTCGTGCAGGCAAGTCGGATCGACCGCGGCGGGAAGCCGGTGCAGGCTTTCGGCGGCAACGATCAGGTCGAAAGGACCGCGCGCCAGTGTCGTCTTCGCATCGGCAAGCACGACAGCGTCGCTGCTCAATAGCCAGCGTTCGGCCAGGTCGCGTCGGCGCAAATCCGGTTCAAAAATCGAAACGGCGAAGTCGCGATGCCGCTGGAGGGCAATGAGCGATTGCGACAACGGACCGAAGCCAACTTGCAAAATCCGCAAGGTCCGTTGCCGCGGCCAGAGCCGATCACTTTCGATCAACCGCTCAAGCAAGGTACTCGCCTGGCGCAGCTCGACACCGGCGAGGTCATGGAAATCCAGCAGCGCGCGGGTCAGTCGTGTTTTGGCAATGACGGCGCCCTGGGCGACAACCTCCTCGACCAAGCCGGTGAGCGCGCCGGCGAGCAATGCTTCGGCGGTGCGCCGCGGGTGTTTTTGCGTCAACTCGACGAGCAATGAAGCGACTTGCGGAAGCACCGCGTCATCGACGATGACCCAGTGGCCCTTCTTCACGGTCGCGAGGCCGGCCGCAACCAGATAACCCAACAGCGTCGTCAGCCATGGGCGGTACTCTGCGGGCAGGCGTCCGTTTCTGATCAGCGCCTCGATATTCACCACCGATTGGCTCGCCAGCGCCGAGGCGATTCGGTAGGCGGCGACGGTGGCAAGACCTTCAATGAGTTCTTCCTCGGCGGGCGGTCGCCGCGGAGGCTGCGATAAAAGCCGTCGGGCTCGCGCGTCGGCGATCACGTTTGCGGCGGTGACGGCGACACCGGTTGCGCCGATAACGGCCCCGTCGATCGGCTGCGGCAGTTCGATAAAGGCGTTCGCCTCGAGCGTTTCAGAACGGCGCAGCTGCACCGCTTGGCAGCGGACGCCGCGCAATACCGCGATCAATTCGTCGTTGGCGCCGAGATAGTAATAATTGGCGACGATCGAGCGGTCGTTTTGGCTGAGAACCTCGATGATGGCGTTCTGTGGTGAGCCACCGGCAACGAACAATGCGGCTTCGTCGAGCCGAACCGGAAGATAACTGACACCGCGCGCGCCGGCATGCAGTTCGTCAAACACCATCAATAGGCCGTGGCCGCAAGCATCGACGTGGATCGGATCGAGGATGAAGTCGCGGCGTGCGAGGTTCGGTTTGAGCGCGACGCGGATCCAGCGGTCGTTGATTTTGTGCGCACTCGCCAGCAGTCGGAACGCCTCGCCGTAATGCAGGCCGCACGCATCACCGAGGCGGTAGATATGTTCGCCGCTGACGGTGGTTCCGGTGGCCTCGCGCGGCAGCGCGGGCACGGTCGCGCGCACATCGTGCTCGAGCATTCTGCCGCGGTAATGCAGGACGAAGCTTGCCTGCGACAACCGCGGACGACTAAAGACCTCAATGGTGCGCGAAGTCGGCGACAGCCGCGTCAAGATCTCGCGGGTTTCACCGTTGGATAGATCGAGCGGTTTAAGGATCTCGAAATCGGCGAGCGTAACCCGGTCGGATCCCGACCACTCGCGCGCGACCGCAAACGCAATCTCAAGAAACCCGGAACCGGGAAAGATGATCTGCTCGCCGACTTTGTGGTCGGCGAGTTCGGGGAATAGGGTGGTATCGATATGGGCGTGCCACTCGAGCGCGTCGGCGCTATAGCGCGCGCCGCTAAACGGACGCCGCTCTGCTTCAAGGACGCCGATCGCCTCGGAGCTCGGGACGTAGCGATAGCTTTCCTGCTGCCAGGGGTAATGCGGCAGCGCGTGCTGGCCGGCGGAATCAGGTCCGAAGATCGCTTCGGTGTCGAGTTGCGCGCCATCGACCAACGCCTTGGCGACGGCGCGCTGGATCGGATCCTGGTCCGGCTCGTTGCGCTCAAGCACTGACAGACCGGTAAAGTCCGCGCCTTCGTCGGCCAGCGTGTCGGCGATATGCCTGAGCAAAGTGCTACGGGGACCAATCTCGACGAAATAGCCGACGCCGGTCTTGGCGGCGGCGCGGATCGCTTCAACGAATTGCACGGGCCTGCGCACATTGCGCCACCAATAATCACCGCCCAGCCGTTCGCCCGCAATGACCGAGCCGGTGACCGTCGAGATGAAGGGCACCGCCCCGTCATGCGGGACGATATGCTTTAAGTCGGCCAGTAACGGGGCTTCGACCGCGCCCATCAAGCGGGTGTGAAATGGATAATCGAGGTCGAGGTCGAGCACAGGGATCGAGCGGGCGCGCGCAATTTTCTTCAACCGCGCCAAAGCATCGCTGGAACCGGAGACGGTGGTTGCTTGCGGGGAGTTGAAGGCGGCGACCTCAACGTCCGGTACCTGCTCGAGGAGATCGTCGAGTGCGTGCGGCGGAGCGAGGAGGGCGGCCATGCGGCCGAGCCCGCGCACCAGCTCCTGATGCGTGCTGCGGTAATGGATCACTTCAACGGCGCTGCGCATGTCGAGGATGCCGGCGGCTTCGGCGGCGGCCACTTCGCCGACGCTGTGGCCGAGAACCGCGGCGGGTTTGATGCCACGCGCGCGCAGAGCCGCGGTGGTCGCGCTTTGAATGGCAAAAATCAGCGGCTGTGCCACGCGGGTCAACGGCAGGCGCTCGGCGATGTGATCGCTCAAGAGCGCTTCTTTCAGCGACCAGCCGGCGAGTTCGTGGAAGTGATCGTCGAGACTGTCGAAATGGGTGCGGAAACGCCGGTTATGCCGGTAAGCGGCGACGCCCATGCCAGCCCATTGGCTGCCGTTGCCGGAAAAAACGAATGCGACCGGCAAGTCCTTGCCGGCAGCCGCGCCCCAACTGAGCCGCGGATGCTCGGCACCGGCGATAAAGGCATGCAGCGCTTCGGTCACGTCGGCGCGGCGGGTGGTCGTGATGGCGAGCCCAGTGCCGAGGCGTTCGCGGCGGTAGGCAACCGCATTGGCCAAGCTTGCGACATCGGCGTCGGAGTGATGCGCAATAAGTCCCAGATATTTTTGCGACAACGAGACCAGCGCCGGCTTGCTGGCGGCGGACAGGTGCAGGAGTTCGGTGTCCGCCGGCCGAGCGGCCGCGGTAGCGCCGCGACCCGGCGCAATCACCACATGCGCATTGGTGCCGCCAAATCCGAATGAATTGACGCCGGCGTAGCGTTGGCCGGCATTCGGCAGCAATAGCGGCTTTTGGCAAAGCGTAAGGTTGAGGTCATCAAGGTCGATGGCTGGGTTCGTTTCGTCGATATGCAAGGATTGCGGCAGCAGACCGTGATTGAGCGCGAGCATGGCCTTCAACAGGCCGGCAAGCCCGGATGCTGCCTCAACGTGTCCGATGTTGGATTTGATCGAACCGATCGGCAGCCGCTCGGCGCGCGCTCTCCCGAGACTGCGTCCGAGCGCCTGTGCTTCGATCGGATCGCCGACCGGGGTGCCGGTGCCATGGGCCTCGACAAATGCCAGCCGTGCCGGATCGATGCCGGTCCGCGAATAGACGCGGCGAAGCAGGGTCTCCTGGCCCTCGATCGCCGGCAACGAGATGCCGCTGGTGCGGCCGTCGGAATTGACGTCGGAAGCGACGACGGTGCCGTGCACGGCACGGCCAGCCACGTCGGCACCGCGGCGTAGAACCAAAACAGCGCCGCCCTCGGCGCGCACGTAACCGTCGGCCGCCGCCGAAAAGGCGCGACATAATCCGGTCGGCGACAGCATCGATGCTTGCGAGAATGAAATGAATTCCGCCGGGCTGCCGATGACGTTGATGCCGCCGACGATCGCGGTGTCGATCCGGCCGGAGCGGAGCGCGCCGACTGCCTGATGCAGGGCGACTAACGAAGACGAGCAAGCGGTGTCGATGGTGACGCTCGGACCGCGCAGGTCGTAGATGTAGGAGATCCGGTTGGCCAAAATCGCCAACGCGTTGCCGGTCGCGAAGTGTGAATCGGCGATGGCCTGGTCGCCGTAGACGGCGTGCGCGTAGTCGGTTTGCGAACCGCCGACGAACACGCCGGCTTCGCTTCCGGCAATCGCTGACGGCGGGATGCCGGCGTCTTCAAGCGCCTCCCAGGTCAGTTGCAACAGGATCCTCTGCTGCGGATCCATTTGCTCGGCTTCGCGAGGCGAGATGCCGAAGACGCCGGGATCGAAGCCCCAGATGTCATCCAGCACGCCGGCCGCCCACGTATAACTTTTGCCGCGCTCGCGGCGGCGCGGATGGCCATAGCGCGCCAAAGAAAACCGGTCGGGCGGGACCTGCGAAACGGTGCAGCGCCCGTCAATCAGCAGCGACCACAACGCGGGGATTGAATTCGCCCCAGGAAACCTGCACGACCACCCAACGACAGCAATCTCGTCGTGCAGGTAACGAACGTCTGCCACCGATTCCCCCAGTCCGTCCGTAAGGATCGCTAACGCGGCAAAGTGACCGTTTTCCCGCCTGTCCTAATTACTCTCCGGACTGATTCGGCGGGCGCAAAAAAACCGCTTCGTCCGATTTTTGTAGACACTAATGGTTGCAGCGACGATGTAATACCACTGTTTACGGGGAAGCTTGGGATTTGGTCGGTGTGTGTTATTTTCGCATCGGTGCACTGAATCAGTCTAAGCCACTGGCACAAAATAGTATTTTTTATCGACGTTGCTACTGCGGATGCGTCGTTGGCCGGCTTTGTCGAGCACACGGGATCGGGATGGGCGAAGGGTCTGTTGAACGCCGGAACGCGGGTCTGTTCTGGGCAGTCGAGCAAAACGCGCTATCCTGGCTTGCGGCCCGGATGCCGGGCTGGGTGACGCCGGACCGGCTCACCGCCATCGGCCTCGTTGGGGCGTTCGTGACCTTCGCCGGCTACGCGTGGTCAGGCAGGTGTCCGCTCCTGCTTTGGCTGGCGACGCTGGGGCTTGCCATCAACTGGTTCGGCGATTCACTTGACGGAACGCTCGCTCGGTTCCGAGCGATCGAGCGGCCCCGCTACGGCTATTACCTCGATAACGCGGTCGACTGCGTCGCTGCATTGTTGCTTGCCGGCGGCATCGCGCTGTCCGGCTTGGTGCGCCCCGAACTGTGTTTTCTGGCGCTCGCCGCCTATCTGATGCTGTCGGCGCTGACGTTCTTATGGACCAACGTTTCCGGCGTTTTTCAGATCAGCTATGGCGCCATCGGCCCGACCGAGATGCGGATCGCATTCGCGGCGATTAACGCGCTGCTGTTTTTCGTACCGCCGCAGCCGTTCGAACTTGCCGGGATTTGGCTCACATACCCGGATCTGATCTCGGCTGCATGGTCTGCGCTGATGATCGTGACGTTCATCGTGTGCGCGGCAAAGCAGATCCGGCAGCTCGCGGCCGATGAGCCGGCACGCCGATAAATCCAGCTCAACGAATATGGTTTGAGCGATGGTTTGGCGCGCAGCCGCGCTTCAAGCGGGGTTGGCGCAGAGCGCCAACCCACGCCGATCTAAGTAAGATCGACGGTTAGAAGTGGTAGTTGATGCCGCCGCGAACGAGATTTGTGTTCGCGCTGCCGCTGATGGCGGTCACGCCCGGGAATGCAGGAACGGACGACGGAGCGCCGGAATAGAGATATTCGACCTTTGCGCTCCAGGGGCCGGCGAAGGCCCATTCGGCGCCGGCGCCAACCGTCCAGGTCCAGTAGGTCGAGGAGTTCGAAAATCCCGGGCCGGACAAAGTGCTATCGCCGAAGGCGGCGCCGCCGGTTGCGTACAGCAGAACGCGATCCCAAGCGTAGCCGAGGCGACCGCGGGCAGTCCCAAACCACGGAACTTTTGCGGTAGCAGAGCCCCCGGGCGTTAAGGTCAAAGTGCCGCCGCTACCGAAGTCGCCTTGGAAATCGGCTTCCGCGCCGAGGACAAAACCGCCGCCAAATTGATAGTTGTAGCCAAGCTGGCCGCCGGCCTCGAACGCGTTGCCGCTCGCCGAGAAAGTCCCCGGTCGGATGGCAGTATATGTGCCGGAGCCGCTGCTCCATCCGTAGCCGGCGTTAGCGCCGAGATAGAAGCCGGTCCACGAGAACACCGGCGCTACCGGGATGTAGGTGGCTGGGGCCTGCGGCGGCGGATAGGCGGGAGGAGGGCCAGGCAGGTCGGCCGCCGATGCGTCGGTCACCGCGCCCAAGAGAATTGCGCCAGCCGCCAGCGCCAGCCGGAAACGAGGCATGATGAACTCCCCATTGTTCGTCATCGTCACCAAAGGATACTCCCCTGAACGTTAACTAGCGGTGAGGCATCTTAACCCAATCGCTGCGGATTCGATAGCTCCTTCGCATCGGACGATTTGGCTTAACATGCGGTTAACGAGGGGCCGAAGGCGGGTCTGGCGCGTATGCCCATTGCGATGGCTTCATCGGCACCACACCGCCCAGTGCGGACGGACATGGCCGTAG
>DATKRE010000031.1:0-6648 GCA_035532335.1 Xanthobacteraceae bacterium
ATGCCGCCATCTCTTGCCGCCCGCATCGCTTCTACCGCGGCCGCCGCCACGCGCGCCTTTTCGGTCAAGACGATCAGCGCGCACGTGTCGAGGAGAAGCGAACGCACCTATTTTTCCCGCTTCTCCGGACCATATTCTGCATCGAGACGATCCGCCCATTCCGGATCGGCGGGCTCTGTCAGATCGACGCCGGGCATGACGCGGATGAGGTCTTGCATCATTCCATAAAGCGGATGAAACGGCTCTCCCTCGCCGGCGGCAGCCGCGGGCGTCGTTTTGCGCACGCGATGGAAGACAAGCTTGCGCCCGGCCATGTCCACCTGCTCGCTTTCAAATCCGGCGTCGAGCCAGGCTTTCGCATTGACATGATTGGTCGCGTTATTGCCCCACCACGGCCGATGCTCTTGCGCGGACGGCGGCAGCTTCGCGCCAATGATTTTTTCAATCTCGGCGAAGGTCATCGGCACCCGGTCGCCGGGCTGCCGTTTGAGATAGTCGCCCAGGGCGTCGTATTTGGACATAAAGATAGTCCCTTTTTGTACTTTTTATTGGTACCTATCAAATAGGTACCGTCAAGGGACTTCCCTCCCGATCACGTCACATATTTATTGACTTTTGTCCCACTATCGGTTACTGAGTTTTTGTTCGCTCTTCGAGGGGCGTCGACCGGTGACTGCCGATTGATGGAGCGAATGCGGTTCCTGCGGGCGGGATTTGTTACCCCGCTCCCGGGCGGTCCGGGCATCGATCCCGCCGGCACCATGACCGGCGTGCGGGGTGCTCCGCTTAAGCGCGAATGACGGCGCGGGTAACGCCTGCGCGTCTCTTTTAATTCGCGTGAAGCACGGCCTGGGCTGAGTTCTGGCGTTCGCTCGCCGGGACAAGCGCCGCGGTGGAGCGCCGGAAGGCGGGCGCGCCCGGCCGGATGAGTTGCGCAGACTGCGCTTACTTGTCTGGTGCGCGCCGCCGCGCCTCGCACGCGCGGCACCAAATGATTTGCGCCTTTCGGCGCTCCGCTTCCCTCGGCTTTTCGGGGACCGTCGTGGTTTGTCAGGAAATGGCTTCCAACTCGCGCGCGACCGCGCGGCGAGAAGACACTATGGGCGCGAATAATCCTCAGTTACGCGAACGGATAACCCGACACGCCGGCGCCGGCTTTGATGTAGCCGGAACCGATCGCGCTCAACAGTCCCTCGATGCCGTCGAGTGTCTTGTCGATCAGGCCGCGCGGCTCGCCGGACTCCAGCATGGTCTTGAGCTGAAGCAGTCCCTGGTTGGCGGCGTCGATCCGCCGCGCCAGCACAATCGTCACGTACAGCAACGCCACCGGGTCTTGCAGTAAGGTCGCCGCGTCGGCGACGTGAAACTCCGACGGCTCCAGCGCGCGGACGTCGGCGCTGTGCGGCGCATCGAGCAGCGCCGAGAGTTCACCGAACACCGCGCCCGGTTCGGCCACCCGGGCGAACTCGACATCGCTTTTGTAAATGCCGACCGTGCCGCTCTTCAGAATCATCAGCCGCCCGGTTTTGGTGCCTTCGGCGAATACGGTTTCGCCGGTGTCGTAGCTTTCGAGCGGAAGCGCGCCGATCTTTTCCTGCCAGACCGCGGAATCGTGAATCAGGTTCATGTCCGAACGTCCCCAAATTGCTGCAGGATCGAGGCCGATGGCAGGCTTGATAAAGATACTACGGGGTCATCCCCGACCGAGTGAAGCGGAATCGGTTGCGAGCCCCACTGCCCTACCCACCCCGATTTCGCCGCCACGCGATTTGCGCTACCATGCGCATGATGGAAGACTTTCCGATCGTGCCGCCCCTGGTCATCAAGGACACGCCGAAACCGCAGCGGCTCACCAAGCTGTCGCAGGCGCGCACCTACGTTGACGAGGCGATGCGCATCGGCCGGCCGCAGCCCTGGCGCGAGGTGTGGCACCGCCTCAAATCGGTGAGCGATGAGGAGGATGCCATCGAGGCGATTGGCGACTTGCGCGAATTGCTGATCGAAGAAGATTTGCTGCTGCCGTCAGCTTGACCGCATCTGCGCCAAATTCGCCGATTGCCCGCCCGTGACATGGCAGGGAGCAATCAATGAAAGTTTTCGCGATGAAAGTTTTGCCGCGCGCGAACGCTCTGCTAGTGGTCCGATTCTAACATTCGCATCCGTGTTCGGCACCCTCTCATGCGAATGTTAGAATCAAAAGGACCACTAGCAAATATGAGTCTTAGTGGAGCTTTGGATTTGACATTCGCTTCACGAACCTGCCGTTAGGTGGGTAGCGAATGTTAAATCCGCTCCACTGGTAACTGCCGTCATCATTCTGGCCGCCGGCATCGCCGCTTTGGCGCCGGCTGCCGCACAAACCACCGGGAACCGCATGACCACGCCATCAGGACTGCAAATCATCGACACCGTTGTCGGCACCGGCGCGTCGCCGAAGACCGGCCAAATCTGCGTCATGCACTACACCGGCTGGCTTTATGAGAACGGCGCCAAGGCCACGAAATTCGATTCTTCGGTCGATCGCGGCAAGCCGTTCGAATTTCCGATCGGCATGCACCGGGTTATCGCCGGCTGGGACGAAGGCGTCGCCACCATGAAGGTCGGCGGCAAACGCGCCCTGATCATTCCGCCCGACCTCGGCTACGGCGAACGCGGCACCGGCGGCGTCATTCCGCCGAATGCGACGCTGATGTTCGACGTCGAGTTGCTTGACGTTAAAGGCTAGCGGCAAGACCCGCGTTAGCTGCGCTTACGCCTCCACAGCAGCGCATCCAGGCTGAGCGGCCCGCCGCCGGCGAATATGAAATAGAGGAACACGAAGCAATATAGGATCGCGAGTTCGCCGTGGTTCAAATACGGGTAGAAACCGTGCGGCGCGTGCGCGAGAAAATAACCGATTGCCATTTCGCCGGACATGATCAACGCAATCGGCCGGGTGAACAGGCCGAGTGTCAACAGAATCCCGCCGCCGAATTCGATCAGCGCGGCAAACCATTCGATCTCGAATAGTCCGGGCGCCGCCATGCTCCGCGCCGGAAAGCCGAAGAACTTCGACAACCCGTGTTCGAGAAAGAGCAGCGCCGCCATGATGCGCAGAATGCTCAGCACATAGGGCGAGAAGCGTTCAAGCCGCGCGGAAAGCCCCGACGTCTGGCTATGCGACGGCGGCGGCGACGATGCTTGCAGCATGACGTGTCCTCTTTCCCCGGTTCCGGTTGACGCGAGACTTAAGCGAGTGAGTGAGGCACGCGCACATCACGAAACCCTGAACTTGCAGCAAATGAATGGCTGGGCCGCGCAAGAAGCGGGGCGAACGCACAAGACTTTGCAATGACCGCGAACCGGCTCCAGTTGCCGGGCGTTTATACAGACGCATTGTTGACGGAGAATTGGGTGACGGAGAATTGCAATGGACGCCGGCCCGCACACGGTTTCCAGGTTCCGCAGTCCGCGCGTGATGAAAGGCTACGCTTCCGGCTCGGTGGCGAAAAACAGCGGATAGCCTTGTTGCCTGCCGAGATCGGTCGCTTCCTTGGCCTTGGTCTCGGCAACGTCGCGCACATAGACGGCGATCACGCAGGCGCCTTTCTGATGCGCGGTCATCATCACGCGATAAGACTGGTCCTCATTCATGCGGAACACCGCCTTGAGCACCAGCACCACGAACTCGCGCGGCGTGTAATCGTCATTGATCAAAATGACTTTGTAGAGCGGCGGCCGCTGCGTTTCGGGCTTGGTTCGCGTGCGCGATTTGACGAGGGTCTTGGGCATCGAACGACGCTGCGCTGCTCATCGGTTGGCGGGCCCGGCGAATATAGTCCTTGTCTTGATTGCCGGCACCGGTTGGGGCCGAGCCGCGGATCGCCGATCCGAGACACGCGCGGCCTTGTGGAGCGGATTTAACATTCGCCACCCACCTGGCGGCGAACTCGCGAAGCGAATGTCAAATCCAAAGCTCCACTAGAACCTATATTTTCTAGTGGTCCTTTTGATTCTAACATTCGCATGAGAAGCTGCCGAATACGGATGCGAATGTTAGAATCGGACCACTAGTTCGTACGAGGTCTTGCGCGCCGCCCTAGTCAGCGCCCGGCAAACCGCCGCGTCGCGACGGTCGCATGGCGCGGCGTCCGCCGCTCCACGATAACGGCGCGCGTGCCGACGCGGCCGGTGACGGTGACGTGGTTGACGTCCTTGCGTGGGCCCATGCGCAGCACGACGCCGCGCGCCTGGTCGGGCGCCACTTCCATCAGCGAGGCCACGATTTCGATCTGCTCTTTGAGATCGTCGGTGAGCCCTTGCGCCGCCACCACGGCTTCCTCAACGGTCGGCGGGTCGCGCCGCACGCGCCGCGGTCCGTCTTTTGTATCCCAGCTGTCGTTCATGTCCGCACCTGTCGAAAAACCTTGCCGTTGCGGCGCAATATGCAATTTATACTGCGCTGCAGCAAGGAAATTGTGCGCCGCACTCACAACAAACGCGCAACCCTGTGAACGCGTTCCAGCAACCCAAAACGGGTCCGTCGGCGGTCAGACGCGCGGAGCTGAACGCGACTAGCGGGGCTTCATGTCGGCGAACAAGACGCCGCCTTTGCCCTTGTCGGTCCGCGCGGTTTCCACCAGCGAGATCGTAACCGATTCTTGCGGCACGCTGAGGTTCTTCACCACCGCGCTCGTGAGATCCTTGACCAAGCCGCGCTTGTCTTCGACCGAGCGGCCTTCCAGCAAATAGATGACGAGTTCAGGCATGAGTGTTCCTCAGTATTTGAACGTCCGTTCAGATTCATAAAATTCAAGCGCAGCAGCCGGTTATTGGCTTGCCTCCGGAACTAGTTCCGTCTATCGGAACTCGGTGGGGTCGTACAAGGGAGCTGTAAAATGAAGCGACTGGCGTTTGCGATTGGCGTGCTGGCCCTCGGATTTTCTGCAACGACCGCGGCTCGCGCCGATTACGCAGTAGTGATGTTCAAGGACGGCTATTGCCGGGTTTGGAACACGGGCAACAATCCAATGCAGCCCGGCTGGAAATATCATTGGGTGCACCTCAAGACTTGGGAACTCGCGGCTTCGAAGAAGCACTACGCGGAGACCCATCACTGGTGCAAACCGTTCAACGCGCACGGCATCTGAAACCTGGCCGCCGGTCGTATCGCTAACGGCGGAAACTTACCCAAAGGGGGGTGACTATGACGAAACTCGCACTAGCAATTGGAATTCTGGCAATCAGCATGGCGGCCGCCATTCCGGCGCGCGCCGACTTCGCTGTGGTCAAATTCAGGGATAGCGGCCAGTGCAGAGCTTGGTCCGACTCCAAGACCAAGCCGATGAGCCACTATCAGTTGCTGTGGGCCAAAGAGCCGACCTGGGAAGCTGCCCAGGCCAAGGGCGCCTGGGCCATGAAGCACCATTGGTGCAAGAGCTGGCACTAGTCGCTGCCGGTTTATTGGATTGCAGCCGCCCGCCCCAACAGGCGGGCGGCTTTTTTCGTCTGCCTCTGCGCGCGGAACCATTCCGGACCGGGTCGGGTTTGTTACCGGCAAGGGAGAGCAGAGCATGAAACGATCAGTATTCGCCGCCGGCTTGCTGGCGGCTTGCTTTGCCGCGGTCAGCCCCGCACATGCGGACTATGCCGTGGTTCAGTTCAACTCCGGCTTTTGCAAAATCTGGTGGGACAGCGGCGACAATCCGTGGGGCCCCGCGTGGACCAAGCTTGCGGTGGGCCTGCCCGATCACGAAGCGGCAGAAGTCGCTCTCCACGACGCATTCGCGCAGGGCGCCTGCCGCTGACCGCGGCGGTCAGCGAAATATCGTGAATGCAACGGCGCTAATTGTCGCCGCGCGGCGGACTGGCGTTCGTCGCCGCGCCGGGTGACCGTAGCAACGCGATCGGGCCGCGATCAGGGCGTGCGTTCCAAACCGGCTGCTGCCGAACGAGCCGGCGTTGCGCAGCAAGCACGTTGCCCTGCGGGATGTCTTGAATGGGCGGCGATTCGGCCAACGACGCCGCGCTGGCCGGCCGCGCCGACGTGCTCACAACGCCCAACTCCGAGGCGACCGGACGCACCGCCTGGGCGGCAACCGAAGGCAATACCGGCGCCGCCACGGCAACGGCGGCTGACGGAGCATCGGCGGCCATGGTGCGTGCCGCCACCGAAACCTCCGCCGTCTGGCGGTCGATCAACGAAAACACCACTGCCGCACCGCCGGTCGCACCGACCGCGGCGGCAACCACGACGATCCGCATGGTGCGCATAAAATTAGGCGCTGGCGCCAGATAGCCCCATTCCGCATTGAAGTTTGCCGATTGGCGCATCACGACCTCCGAGGCATACCAAAAGCTGCCCCACCTTACTGCCGGGCCGCCACCGGAACGGGAACGCATCGATCCCGGGGCGGTTCCGTTGCCGCGCCGAAATGGTTAGCGGGCACTGAATACGAGCGCAAGACACCGATAAACAACCGCCGGCGCCTCGTTGATAGCGCGCTCGACGGCCAGAGCACGCCAAGACCTAGCAGGCTGTTGAAGAAGTTAAGTTTTTGAAGCTTGGCTTGATCTGGTTGGTTGGCGATGCTCTGGGTATTTCGGATTTAGCGATAGGCTCGTTCGATCAAGCGGCATTCTTCAGCAGTTTCGGCAGGCGGACGAGAT
>DATKRE010000032.1:0-60458 GCA_035532335.1 Xanthobacteraceae bacterium
GGTTTTGTCGGCGCAATTTCGTCGCTATCTCGATCAACTCAAAGATTTGGGCTACGGAAAGACGGCAACTGATACGGCGCGCTACCTCATAGATCGCGGCATTGACGATCTGATTCGCGCAAAAATAATTGGCCCTGGATCGCCCCGGTCGCGCAAGCGGCGATGACTATTTGGCGATCTCCCAAAGCATCAGACTGCCCGACGGGCGCGATGACCTGACCGTGCCGCGTTTGCGCAAATTACGGAGGCAAGCATCAACGCGGCGCCGCAGGATAATCATGAACGGCTTGTCGTCCGTGGTTATGCCACGGCTGGCCGCTACGGTCAGGGTCAGGTCGTACACGGGAAGGGGCGTCTTTGCTTCGCGGAGCGCGTCCAACAAAATCCGCGAAACCTCTCCCTTGAAGGCTTGGAAGCGCGGCGGAAGTCTCGACTTGATGTCCTCCAAATCGACGGTGGGATCGAACGTCCGGATCGTCGCGTCGATATGGCCGATGGTGGCGACCAGCAATCGCATTTCGCGTTGCATCATTTCGATTTTGCCGGCGATCTCCGCGCGCTTCGCTTTGAGGCCGCTCATGACGTGATCATTTTTCATCGGGCGCTCCGTTGCCAGTAGCCGCGCCATTCGCGGCTCATTGGATGTTTCAGGGCGAGTGACGCAATGGCGTTGAATTGCGCGCCGTTCGGAACGCGCCGGTTGTCTTCGCGCCAAGCCATTTCGGAAGCGTAGGGACTAAGCCGCTTGCCGCTTATCCGGTGATGGACGCCGATCTCCGCGCGCCGAAGCCGGGAGAAATAGGACTCGGCATCATTGGTGCATGCGCCGTCTTTGCTGAACGCGACCGAATGATTGATCCGCCGCATATTGTAGTAGGCATGCAACGTGTCCCAGCCACGCGCTTCATCGGCATGAACGATTGAGCCGAATGGAATGTGCTGCCGGATCGCCGGGATCGCGTCGCTTTCCTTCCGATAAACGAAAGGAAGCGTGCAGCCCTTGCGCTCGCGCATGACGACGACGACTTGACGCTTGCCGGTCTGTTCTTCATAGCCGTCGATCAACGCGGCTCGCCACTTCGTTCTGCGGCTTCACATGGCCGCCGAAATAGGCGCCGTCTATGGCATACTCGCCGCCGGAGAATTTCGTCTTGCTTTGTTCGGCTTCGATCACTTCGCGAAGTTTGTGCGCCAGCACAAAGGCCGTTTTGTATTGGCAGTTCAGATCGCGGCTCAGTTGAAGCGCGCTATGGCCCTTTGCGCCGTTCGTGAATATCGCGATCGCCAAAAGGTAGTCACGAATTGGCCGCTTGCGATCGGCGAAAATCGTTCCAGCCGTCACCGAAAACTGATGGCCGCAGCCTTTGCATTTCCATACGGGGCGCGTAGCCAGTTTGCCGACATCGAGGCAGCCACAATGTGGGCAATAGGGCTCGCCGCCATTGTCGGCCCAGCGGATGCGTTGAAACGTGGCCGCCGCTTTCCTCATCCGACATACGCGCAACGGCGCTCAGGGAGAGCGTCCGGGCGGCTGCCGATAGGAGGAAGTGCTGGGCCACGTAATCACCAAATCCGATGTACTACATCATCGTATTTAGTGTATTATGTCATCCTTGTCAATGACAAAATCATCATATATGATGATTTTCATCATCGGACGCGGTGAAGCTGAATGGCCGCCAAAACCAAGGATTGGGAAGCTCAGGTCAAGGGCATCCTGAAAGCCGAGCTAAAGCGCCGGAACGTGAGCTATGCCGACCTAGCTGAGAAGCTGGCGGCCGTCGGCGTCAAAGATAACGACAGGAACATCGCCAACAAGATCGCGCGGGGCAGCTTTACGGCGGTCTTTCTCGTTCAGTGCCTTGAAGCTATCGGCTGCCAGACCATCCATTTGAACGGCTCTTAGCCAGTCAGGTTTCGTGCTGGCAACGGGGGTCAATGGAGAGCATTATATCGGCCGCGATTCGGCCCTTAATCGTTGCATCCGGAAGCTTCCATTCATACTTATAAGGCTATGATCTCATGCGCGAAAATGAGAAAAAATACGACAAGGAATTTGGTCTGGATATGCCGATAGACGAGGCCCGCGCCCGCTTCTCGAAAGTCACCAAAGAGGAACTTGAAGCCGAGGGTAAAATCTCACCGCCAGTCGCTGACGGCGAGCTCGAACTTATCGCCTTTAAGGGCGCTGAAATCCGCCGTGTCTGCCACAATGACGAATGGTGGTACTCAATTGTCGATGTCGTTGGCGCGCTGGTTGGAACAGACCGTGCCAGCAAGTATTGGACCGACCTTAAGACGAAACTCACTGATGATGAAGGGTTTTTTGAACTTTCCGATAAAATCGGAAAGTTGCCGTTACCCGGGGCCGATGGCAAGCGTCGGCATGCTGAGGTAGCGACGCCGGAAACCCTGTTCCGCATCATACAGTCAATATCGTCACCCAAGGCCGAGCCGATCAAACGCTGGCTGGCCCGGGTCGGCTATGAGCGCATTGAGGAATGGCAAGACCCTGAAATTGCGATTAAGCGCGCGATTCTGACCTATCAGATCCAGGGTCGCTCCGATGATTGGATTGAGACGCGTATCCGCACAATCGTGGCGCGGAAGGAACTGACGGCGGAATGGCATCAGCGCGGCGTATCGGAAGATAAGCAATTCGCGACCCTGACCAACCTGATCGCCCAGACTACTTTTGGCCTGCCGATTGAGCGGCACAAGATGGTCAAGGGTCTGGCGAAAAGTCACAATCTTCGGGACCACATGACCAATATGGAACTGATTTTGACTATGCTCGGGGAGACCTCGACCAAGGAAATCGCGCAACAGCGGGATGCGCAAGGCTTCAGCGAGAACTTCCGCGCTGCCGAGGCCGGGGGGAGCATTGCTGGTACGGCGCGAAAGCAGATTGAGCGAGAGACGGGCAGGACCGTCGTTTCAAATCAGAACTTCCTTGGTGCCTCTCAGCGAGTTGCCGACCCCGTGCGACTTACAAGGAAATAGGGCCCGCAAATTTTGCGCGGTGAGACAGCTACATAATTCCGGAATTCTCGCCACAAGCGCTCGACTCGCTGCGTCAGCCGTTGGAGACCGGTGAAGTCGCGATCGCCCGCGCCAATCATCGCGTCACTTATCCGGCGCGCTTCATGCTGGTGGCGGCGATGAATCCATGCCGCTGCGGGCACGCCAACGATCCCGGCTATACCTGCCGGCGCGGGATCAACACCCGTTGCGTCGCCGACTATCAGGCGCGCATCTCCGGTCCGCTGCTCGACCGCATCGACCTGCACATCGAAGTGCCGGCGGTGACGGCGAGCGACCTTATTCTGCCGGCGCCGAGCGAAGGCAGCCGCGAGATTGCCGAGCGCGTAGCAGCCGCGCGCGAGCGGCAGGCGGCGCGCTACGCCGCGATCGGCTTGCCGCATCTGCGCAGCAATGCCGCGGTTTCCGGCGCGGTGCTGGAAGACGTGGCGCGGCCGGATTCTGGCGGGCTCTCGCTGCTGCGCGAAGCCGCCGACGCGATGCGGCTATCGGCGCGCGGCTATCATCGCGTGCTCCGCGTTGCCCGCACCCTTGCCGACCTCGACGGCGCCGACAAGATTGCCCGCGTGCATCTGGCCGAAGCTTTGTCCTACCGGGCACTGACCGACGAAGTGCGGCGCGCGGCTTAGCGCTTAGCGCATGATCCCGACGAAGTGCGGCGCGCGGCTTAGCGCTTAGCACATGATCCCGAAAAGCGGCTGCCGGTTTTCGGATAAGATCATGCGCCACTCATCGATCATCCGCCGTTGGAGACGTTGATCGCGCCGCGCATGCCGATGGCGGCGAGGAATTCATGCCGCGTCTCGGCATGGTCGCGGAAGACGCCGAGCATACGGCTGGTCACCATGCTGACGCCGGTTTTGTGCACGCCACGCGTGGTCATGCATTGATGCGTCGCCTCGGTGACCACCGCAACGCCATGAGGCTTGAGCACCTCGTCGAGACAGGTGGCGATCTCGGCGGTCATCTTCTCCTGGATTTGCAACCGGCGCGAATAGACCTCGACCAACCGTGCCAGCTTGGAAATTCCGACCACGCGATTTTGCGGCAGATAGCCGATATGGACGCGGCCGATGATCGGCGCCATGTGGTGCTCGCAATGCGACTCGAACCGGATATCGCGTAGCACCACCACTTCGTCATAGCCGCCGGTTTCATCGAAGGTGCGCTTGAGATACTCGCTCGGGTCGTCCTGGTAGCCGGCGAACCATTCCTCGTAGGCGCGCACCACCCGGGCGGGCGTGGCGAGGAGCCCTTCGCGGTCGGGATTATCGCCGGACCACTGGATCAGCGTTCGCACCGCGGCTTCGGCCTCGGTTCGTGTCGGTCGGCGTGACCCCGGCCCGGAGGTTTTGGGCCGCGCGCGGTTGGCATTCACCATCTTGTCCATACGCGTTTCTCCGGTCGCGTTCATGACGCCTAGTCTCGGCGCTCGGTAACGAACCGCCGTGACGATGTTAACAAAGCGTCAACCCTTGCTCCATCGTTGTTCTGAAAATCAAGGGATGCGCAAGGTTCATAAGCCAAAATCCGCATGACTGCATAGTCAACACAAGGACACCGGCGCCGCCCCTTCTTGTCGCGGCGTGCCGGGCGGGAAAGGGACCATGCGCCGTCGCGCCACCCTCGGAAAACCCGCCATTATTGCCCGCCGGGGCCTCTCGTTCGTCGTCCGCTCGGCCGTCATCATCGCGATGTCGTTCTCGGTCGCTTTCGGCTTCCTTGCCGGGGCGACGTCGCCGGTAGCCCATTACGATCCATATATGTTCGCAATCGGCGTCGCGTCACTGTTTGGCGCGTCGTGTGGCGCGCTCGGGATTTTGATGTCGCGGATCCGGCAGATGAAGCGCGAGCTGCGCGATTTCGAGACGCGCCTTGACGAGGCCGCCGACCGCAATTGGGAAATCCGCGAGGCGCAGGAGCGCACCAAAAGCTTCTTTGAGGCGCAGGACGACGTGATCGTTCGCCGTAACGGCGATGGCGCCATCACCTACGCCAATGACGCGTTCTGCGCGCTGGCCGGCCGCAGCCGGGAGAATCTTGTCGGCACGACCTTTGCTCCGCCGGTCGTCGAGCAAGGCGAAACAACGCTGCTTGCCGACGGCGCGCGTGCTTACGACCAGAAGATCGCCGCCGCTTCCGGCGCGCGCTGGATCGCTTGGCGCGAAGTGACGGTGCGCACCGACGATGACAGCCAAATGCAAAGTGTCGGCCGCGACGTGACCGAGCGCGTGCTCGGCGAGCAGGCGCTGGCCGAGGCACGCGATCAGGCCGAAGCCGCCAACCGGGCCAAATCGCGTTTCCTCACCATGGTGTCGCATGAAATTCGCACGCCATTGAACGGCATTCTCGGCATGGCCGAGCTGCTCGACGACACCCAATTGAGCGCCGAGCAGACGACCTATCTCAAGGCGGTGAAAACCTCGGGCGAGACGCTGTTGTCGCTGATCGAGGAGGTGCTGGATTTCTCCAAGATCGAGGCCGGGCGACTTGATCTCGCGGCGCGGCCGTTCCCGCTCGCGGCATTCGTCGAGGAAGCGGTCGAACTGCTCGGTCCCCGCGCGCAAGCCAAGGGTCTCGAAATCTGCGCTTACGTCGATGAACGCCTGCCGGCGCGCGTGGTCGGCGACGCGGCAAGGCTGCGCCAGGTGCTGTTCAACCTCGCCGGCAACGCCGTCAAATTCACCGAGCAGGGCGGCGTCACCATCATCGTCGAGCCGGGCGCGCGTGCCGACGAGATTGCCATCATCGTGCGCGACACCGGCATCGGCATCTCGCCGGAAGACCAGGCTCGCATCTTTCTCGAATTCGAGCAGGCCGACGGTAGTTCGACCCGCAAATTCGGCGGCACCGGTCTCGGGCTGACCATCTCCAACAGAATCGTCGAGAGCATGGGCGGAGCGATTACCGTCGAAAGCGCTCCCGACAACGGATCGACATTCCGCGTGACCGTGCCACTTGTTCGCACTGCCGATGCCGACGAGGAGCCGGCGCTGGCGGTGCCGGATCTCACCGGCGAGGATATTCTGATTGTTGCACCGGCCGCCCTCGAAGCGGCGCTGTTGGCGCGGCGGCTGCAGCGCTGGGGCGCGCACGCCAAGATCGTTCCCGACGGCGGTGTAGCGGAAGCGCTGTTGCCGGAACAGATGTGGAGCGCGGTGCTGGTCGATCACACGCTCGGCACGCCGGCGAGCGAACGGCTCGCGCGCGCGGCAGGCAGCGTGCAGCGGCGGATCGTATTAGTGACGCCGGCGATGCGCGCCGATCTCGCCGCGCTGAAGGAAGCGGGCTTCACTGGCTACCTGATCAAGCCGGTGCGCGCCGCTTCGCTGGCGGCACGCTTTTCCGACGGCGATGCGTTCGATGCCGGCGCGGCGATGGAGCTACCGGAGCTGCCGGGCGCGACGCTTGCGGGTGGCGGACTCTCAATTCTTGTTGCCGAAGACAACCAGATCAACGCGCTGTTGGCGCGTGCGTTACTGGTCAAGCTCGGACACCGTCCGACAATGGCCGGGACCGGCGCCGCAGCAGTCGATTCCTGGCTCGCCGCACGGGCGGCCGGCACGCCGTTCGACCGTGTCCTGATGGACCTGCACATGCCGGGCATGGACGGGATGGAAGCAAGCCGGCACATCCGCGCGCTGGAAGCGGAATCGGAAACTCCGCGAACGCCGATCCTGGCGCTGACCGCGAACACGTCCACCGAAGACCGCGAGGCCTGCCTCGCCGCCGGCATGGATGGTTTCCTGGTGAAGCCGTTCGACCGCGAGCGGCTTGCCGCCGCGCTTGACGATTCCGCACGCTCGGCGCTAGCGGCGTAACCCTTACAGGCGCCGCAGCGCCACTTTATCGACCTCATGGCTTTCACGTTTGGTCAAGATGAGATCGGCGCGCGGCCGCGTCGGCAGGATGTTTTCCCGCAGATTGACGAGATTGATGCGGTTCCAGATCGCGGTGGCGGTGTCGATGGCTTCCGTGTCGGAGATTTTGGCGTAGCGATGGAAATAGGATTTCGGGTCGGCGAAAGCGGTGCCGCGCAGCGTCAGGAAGCGGTTGACATACCAGGACAGCAGCACACCTTCGTCGGCGTCGAGATAAACCGAAAAATCGAAAAAGTCGGACACGAACGGCACCGCTTGGCCGTCCCTCGGTAAGCGCCCGGCTTGCAACACATTGAGCCCTTCAACGACGAGAATCTCCGGCCGGTCGATCTCGATCCACTGATTAGGAATAACGTCGTAGATCAGATGCGAATAGACCGGCGCGCGCACCGGGCGCCGTCCGGCCTTGATGTCGGACAGAAAGCGCAGCAGCGCGGGCAGGTCGTAGCTTTCCGGAAAGCCCTTTTTCTCCATCAGGCCTTCGCGTTCGAGCACCGCGTTCGGCAACAGAAAACCATCGGTGGTGATCAGATCGACCTTGGGCACGTTCGGCCAGCGCGCCAGCAGGGCTTGCAGCACGCGCGCGGTCGTGGATTTGCCGGCAGCGACCGAACCGCCCACGCCGATGATATACGGCATCTTCGTGTCTTCGGTGCCGAGGAAACCTTGCTGCGCACGGAACAGCCGCTGCGTCGCTGCGACATAGAGCGAGAGGAGCCGCGACAGCGGCAAATAAATTTCTTCGACTTCCGAAATGTCGAGCCGGTCGTGCAGCGAGCGTAGCCGGAGGATTTCCGCTGGTTCTAGCGTCAGCGGCGTGTCGGCGCGCAACTGCGCCCACTCCGCCCGCAAGAACACACGATACGGCGAGACGTCAGGCTCGTTACGCTGCTCCATGCCGATACCTTTGAATACCTGCTAGTGGTCCGATTCTAACATTCGCATCCGTATTCGGCAGCTTCTCATGCGAATGTTAGAATCAAAAGGACCACTAGCAAATATGAGTCTTAGTGGAGCTTTGGATTTGACATTCGCTTCACGAGGCTGCCGCCAGGTGGGTAGCGAATGTTAAATCCGCTCCACTAGCGCTTACGTTTGCCGTTGAGATAACCGGCTTCGCGGAACCAGTCGATGGCGTCTTTGAGCGCTTCGCGATAAGGCCGCGCGCGAAAGCCGAGTTCGCGTTCGGCCTTGGCAGCAGTAAAAAACATACGGTGGTCGGCCATGCGTATGCCGTCGAGCGTGGTAAACGGCGCGCGTCCGGTCAGCCGCGCGGTTGTTTCCGCGACGACGGCGACTGAAACGGCGAGCGCGCGCGGAATGAGCCAGGTCGGTGGCCGCCGACCCACCATGCGCGCGATGTCCGCCAGCATGTCGGCGAGCAAAACGTTTTCGCCGCCGAGGATGTAGCGCTCGCCGATGGTACCGTGCCTTAGCGCCGCCAAATGCCCTTCGGCAACGTCGTCGACGTGAACGAGATTAAGACCGGTGTCGAGGAAAGCCGGCACACGCCCGCGCGCCGATTCCAGTACAATTCGTCCGGTCGGCGTCGGCTTCACGTCGCGCGGTCCGATCGGCGTCGACGGATTGACGATGACCGCGGGCAGCGAGTCTTTCTTGACCATCGCTTCGACCAGCCGTTCGGCCGCAATCTTGCTGCGCTTATAGGCTCCGATGCCGTCTTCGGCGGCAAGCGGAACGGTCTCGTCGGCCGAACCGCCGTCGTCGCGTAAGCCCAACGTGGCGACGCTTGAGGTATAGACGACGCGCTCGATGCCGGCGGCATTCGCCGCCTCCATCACTACGCGCGTGCCGTCAACGTTAGCCGCGAAAATCTCGTTCGGGTCGCGCGCCCACAGTCGATAATCGGCCGCTACGTGAAAGACGTAGCGGATGCCCTGCATGGCGCGGCCGACCGAGACAGGATCGCGGATATCGCCGGGAACAAACTCAAGATCGAGTCCGTCGAGGTGAAAGCGCTGACTGGCGGGTCGCACCAGCGCCCGCACCGGGAATCCCTCGGCAAGCAGTCGTTTTGCGACTGCGGAACCGACAAGTCCGGTGGCTCCCGTAATCAATGTTTTTGCTATATCGGCCATGCAATTCGTCCGCGCGCACATCGAGAAACAAGCATTTTCGTGGCAAAAAAGCCATGTTCGCCGTAAAACGACGGCAGCGATTTGAACTCAATTGGCAACTGCTACCCGGCGGAATAGCAATGGCATCATCGGCGGACTGTGATAATCTTGGGCGGACTCGGTGATTTGCCGGACAGAAGCCGAGGACGTCTGCGAGGGACGGGCGCTGTAGGGGGCGTGAAGTTCGATCAACAGACGCGAGGATGAAGGGCTTCTAATGGCTTCCCAGCTGGATTTTGCCGGCGGGACTTTCGTAGATGGGCTGGTGAATGGCGCCGACGACTCGGCTTTGGTCGGCGACGTAGCCGTTGAAAGTCCCCGCCGCCTTGTCATCGCATTTGTAGGTCTTGACTTCGAGGCGCGCATCGCCGCCTCCCCGGGTGTCCTCGTCGTTTGCCGCACCGCCGGCAGCGAATTGGAAACGGTCGCCGACAGCGCAGTTCGGCAGGGTTATCGCGGGATGATCAGTTTCGGAGTCGCTGGCGGGCTCGCAGGGAATCTCCGCGCCGGCGATTGGGTGGTCGCCTCCACGATCCGCGATTCGCATACGGTGCGGGCGACGGATGCGGTGTGGTCGCGAAAGCTGCTCGGTTTGATCGACGGCGCTATCCATGCGCCGATCCTCGGCGTCGATCACGCGGTCGCCGAGCCGGCGAAGAAGCGAGAGCTTTACAAGACAACCGGCGCCGCAGTGGTCGACATGGAATCGCACGTCGTGGCTCGCGTCGCCGCCCAACATAAGCTTGCTGTTGCCGCCGTGCGCGTCGTCGTCGATCCGGCACACCGCAAGGTTCCCCCTGCCGCGCTGATCGGCATGCGGCCGGACGGGCGCGCCAACGTCAAAGCGGTTTTGCGCGATTTGATAACGCGACCGTCGCAATTGTCGCCGATGGCCCGGATTACCTACGACGCGTTTGTCGCGCGCGCCGCCATGGTGCGCGTCCGCCGCCAGTTGGGCCCGTATTTCGGGCTACTGGACTAAGGCTGAGCGCGATGCTCAGGCCTGCGAGATAAACTTCGTATTCAGATAGGCCTGCAAGCCTTCGAGCCCGCCTTCGCTGCCGTAGCCGGATTCTTTGATGCCGCCGAACGGCGTTTCCGGCGTCGAGACGTTGATCGAGTTCACTCCGACCATGCCGGACTGCAGGACTTCGCCGATCATGTTTGCGGTTCGCGCCGAGCCGGTGAAGGCATAGGCGGCGAGCCCGTAGGGCAGTGAATTGGCGCGCTCCACGACCTCGTCCATGGTTTTGAAAGTGACCACCGGGGCAAGCGGGCCGAATGGCTCCTCGGTCATGACCTTGGAGTCGTCCGGCACCTCGGTGATCACGGTCGGCTCGTAGAAAAAGCCTTGGTTGCCGCGGCGCTGGCCGCCGGTAACGACTTTGCCGCCGCGACTTTTGGCGTCTTGAACGAACGAGTCCATCACATCGATGCGTCGCGCACTGACGAGCGGTCCCATCGCCACGCCCTTTTCCAGACCGTCGCCGACCTTGAGCGCTTTGGCGTACTCGGTGAAGCGCGCGAGGAAGCGGTCGTAAACGGATTCCTGGACGTAGAATCGCGTCGGCGAAATGCACACTTGGCCGGCGTTACGGAATTTGAACGCCGCGATGGTCTCCGCCGACTTTTCCGGGTCGGCGTCGGCAAACACCACGACCGGCGAGTGGCCGCCCAATTCCATCGTGGCGCGCTTCATTGTCTTGGCCGCTAGCATCGCCAAATGCTTGCCGACTGGAATAGAGCCGGTGAACGATATCTTTCGCACGTCGTTTTGGGCGATCAGGTGTTCGGAGATCGTCGCCGGAACGCCGAAGATGAGATTGAGCACGCCAGCCGGCAGGCCGGCGTCGGCGAAGCAGCGAACCATTTCGACGCAAGCGCCGGGCGTCTCCTCGGAGGCTTTGAGGATCAGCGAGCAGCCGGCGGCGAGCGCGCCGCCGATCTTGCGCGCGGGCGTCAGCGCCGGGAAATTCCACGGCGTAAACGCAGCGACGATGCCGACCGGCTCCTGCACAACGATCTGCCGTACCTTGCCGCGGCCGGGCACGATTCGTCCGTAAGCGCGGCGGCCTTCTTCCGCGTACCATTCGATGATGTCGGCCGAGGTCATTACCTCCGCACGCGCTTCCGGGTAGGCCTTGCCTTCTTCCAAGGTGAGGATCTTGCTGATCGCGTCGTGGCGCTCGCGCATCAGATCGGCGGCTTTGCGCATGATCTTGGCACGGTCGTAAGCTGAGGTTGCCCGCCACGAGGCAAAGCCCTTTTTGGCGGCTTCGAGCGCGCGATCGAGATCGGCGATGCTGGCGTGCGGCAGATGCGCGAGCGGCTTCTCGGTGGCCGGATTGATGACGTCTTCGCCGGCACGGCCGTCGCCATTGAGCCACTGACCGTCGATAAACAGTTGAAGATTGGAGTACATGAGAACCCTCTGCCGTCGTTTGAATATCGCTCGCTTCGCGGGAGCTGGGAGATGGCGGAGGCTAGCAGGTTTACGGGGCCGTGTTCATCCCCAGCGCGGCCCGACGGTATGCCGCCAAAATGAAAACCCCGGCGCAAGGCCGGGGCAAAACTGACCAGACGCGTGATCCGGGCTTTAGAGCTGCCCGTATCGGTGGAGTACTTCCCGGCATGAGCTGCCGATCCGCCAGCTTTGCGCGGCCAGCGTCGCGCCGCAGCGCATAAGATTGTCCCAGGTCATGCCGCCGGAATGATCGCAAAATCGCGCGGCGGCGGGTTTGCATGGCGCCAGTTCGGCGAGGTCGATAGCGCTTGCGCTGGTCGTCAAAACACCGAACAGCAGGCCCGCGGCAAGTATCATTTTCATGCGAAATAAGTCCCCTCGTTTTTGGCGGGAAGGGTCGCTCCGTACCCTGGATTTGCTGCAAAATCCAGACATTTTGTGCGCCGCACAATCGCCCCAATTCGGGTTAATTCGCTGGCCAATTCAACGCATTGAAAATGCGCCACAATCAAGAATTGTTCCGGTAACCACGAAAACAATGTGCATCGGTGACTGGCGACCGTCCCGGCGACCGACCTGGCGACCGACCTGGCGGCCGGTCCTGGCGACCGTTCCCACGGCACGAATCTTCGCTGCGGCGAGAGGGCTTCGCCGCGCTCGCGCTTAGTACCGCGCTGCGATCGGCAACTCCTCAGCCGGGAACAGCGAGATGACGGTGTGGCCCTTGTCGGTGACCACGACCTCCTCCTCGATCCGCGCCGCCGAATAGCCGTCGCTCGCCGGGCAATAGGTCTCGAGCGCGAACACCATGCCTTCCTTGATCACGGTCGGATGGTCCATCGAGACAACGCGGCTGATGATCGGCCGCTCGTGCAAGTTTAGGCCCAGGCCATGACCAAATTGCAGTCCGAAAGCCGATAGTTCGTCAGGGAAGCCGAAATCCTGCGCCTTCGGCCATACGCTGCAGACCTTGTCGGTCGTCACGCCGGGTTTGATCAGGTCGATTGCCTTGTCGAGCCATTCACGACACCTCTTGTAAGCGTCGCGCTGTGACGGCGTGGCGCGGCCGACATTGAAGGTCCGGTAGTAGCAGGTGCGGTAGCCCATGAACGATTGCAGGATGTCGAAGAACACCTGATCGCCGGGCCGCACCATCCGATCGGTGAAATTATGCGGATGCGGATTGCAGCGCTCGCCGGAAATGGCATTGACTGCCTCCACGTCGTCGGAGCCATGGCGATAGAGGAACTCGTTGACCAACGCGACGATGTCGTTTTCGCGCACGCCGGGCTTGAGCTTCTCGTCGATCAACTGGTAGGCGCCGTCCACCATCGCCGCGGCGCGGTTCAACAGCGCGATCTCGTCGACCGATTTCACCTCGCGCGCTTCCAGCATCACCTGCTGGCCGTCGGCGACCTTCAAGCCAGCCTTCTGCAATTCGAACATCATCGGTGGCTCGACGATGTCGACGCCGATCGGCATTTTGGCGACACCGGCGGATTTCAGGAGCGAAGCCATTTCTTCGGCGTGATGCTTCATCAGGCCAAATGCCGGATCGACGGTGCCGCGCAAGCCGACGAGACCCGCCTTGCAGTTTTCCGGCTTGAGCCATGGCGAGTAGAGGCGATGATGGACCGCGGCCGAACCGAAATCCCACAGGATCGGATCCTTGCCGCGAATGAGCAGCACCCAGCGCGACAGCTTGTCACGCGCCCACTCGCCGATCTTGGTCGAGGTGATGTAGCGGACGTTGTTGTCGTCGAACAAAATCAACGCGCCGAGTTCGGAGGCCTCGAGCGCCGCCTGCGCGCGGCCGAGCCGATAGCGGTGCATGCGGCGATAATCGACCCGTTCCTCGAAATCGACGGCCATGGTGCCGAGCACCGGCAGGTGGCGACCCCAGTTGTAGCGCGGGTTGATATCGTCGGCGCGGACCGTCTTCGGGTCGCGGGTGATGTCGTCCATGGCGTGCTCCCTTAAGTTTATGCGCGGCATTATAAGCATGCCGACGGTGGCACACAGCCCACAGCGGTAGTTGAGCCGCATCCGCTACCGGCGATTACGCGGCGGTCTTGCGTCCCCACAGCCGCGCGGACGCGATGTCGGCCCCCTCGCGGATCGATCTGAGCTTGAGCCACACCGCCGGCTCGATCACCCATTCGCGCCGGGTGAAAGTGCCAAAGCCACAATCGGTCGAGGCGATCACGCGCTCGCGGTCGCCGATCGCGGCGACGGCCTCCTCGATCCGCCGCGCCACTACCTCCGGGTGCTCGACGAAATTGGAAGTCGACTCGACCACGCCGGGAATAAGGATCATGTCCTGGGGGAACGGCACGCGCTTGAGTGCGGAGTATTCGTGGGCGTGGCGCGGATTGGAAAATTCGATCGACAGCGCGCCGACGTTGGCCTGGTAAAGCGGCGGCAGAATCTTCTCCAACGCGATGTCATGGATGTGCGGGCCTTCCCAGTTGCCGTAGCAGACGTGCAACCGCACCCGGTCGCGAGGAATTCCGGCGATTGCCTTGTTGATCATGGCGACGTGCAGTTCGACCGCCTTGACGAAGTCGGCGTCGGTGCCGTCGCGATAGAACATGGTGCGGTCCATGGCGAGATCGGGCGCATCGATCTGCAACACCAGGCCGGCTTGATGAATCGCCGTGTATTCATGGCTCATCTCGCGGGCGATGGCGGCAAGGTAAGCCTCGTTGCTGTCGTAAAAGGCGTTGAGCATGGTTGAAGCGATGATGCCGGGCGACGGCGCGGTCATGAAATTTTCCGCGAACGGCTTGCCTTCGCCGGCGACGCGCAGGAAGCGCGCGATCTCAGTCTCGATCGCCGAGGTGTCGTGATAGTTCAGTTCGCCTTGCGCCTGCGGCGCGTTCTGCTGCCGGCTGACGCTGGGAAAGCGGCGCGTGAGGTTCTGCACCAGTTCCGGGAATTCCTCGAACTCGCGCCCGCGCCGGCGCTTGGATTCGCCGCCGAAGCCCGACATCCGTTGCGGCACGTAGGTCTGGAATCCCACCCGCTGCTGCTCGCCGTCATTGCCGCCGTCGATGCCGGCTTCTTTTTGCTTGGCGACCACATATCGGATGGCCTTTTCCATCTCGGCGTCCAATAGCGCCGGGTCGAAACTTTCGCCGGCCTCGCGACGGACCAAAAGCTCACTCAAGTCTTCGTTGCGCGGCAGGCTGCCGACGTGGGTCGTCAATATGCGGTCTCGGCTGAAAATCATCGGTCGGACTCCAGCATCACAATTGCGATAGTGCCGCACCACTATCGGATTGCGGCGGGTCGCACCATCGGCATAATGCGGCAAGGTAAGCAAGCCGTGGGCAAAACGGCGCGCCTTCGGGAGCCAACGCCGCGATGAATATCGTTCAACCGAACCCATCGCCGCGCGCGGCTGAGGCGATCCCACGCGACTATAATTTCGCGGCCGACATTCTTAAGCACAATCTCGACGCCGGCCGCGCCGGTAAGCCTGCGTTTATCGACCGGCGACAGGCCTGGACCTACCGCGAACTCGCGGCGCGCGTCGATCGGTTCGGCGCGATGCTTCGCTCGCTGGGGATTCGCCGCGAGGAGCGCATTCTGATCTGTCTCCTCGACAACATCGACTGGCCGACCGCTTTCCTCGGCGCGATCAAGGCTGGGATAGTTCCGGTGCCGATCAACACGCTGCTCACCGAAGACGACTATCGCTTCGTGCTCGGGGATTCACGCGCGCGGCTTCTGGTCGTGTCGGAAGAACTGTTTGGCAAATTCGCTGCCTCGATCGGCAAGACGGCGACCCTCGAACACGTCATCGTCTCCGGCGACAATGGGCACGGGCATCCGCGGTTCGAGGATTTGCTCGCCGCGGCGACGCCCGATGCGGTAACCGCGCCGACGGTGCGCGACGAGATTTGTTTCTGGCTCTACACGTCCGGCTCGACCGGCAAGCCGAAAGCCGCCGTCCACACCCACGCCGATCTCAAGTTCACCGATGAGCTTTACGGCAAGCCGTTTCTCGACATCAGTGAAAAAGACGTCTGCTATTCGGTGGCGAAACTGTTTTTTGCCTATGGGCTCGGCAATGCACTCACCTTTCCGATGTTTGCGGGCGCAACGACGGTGCTGTTGGCGGACCGGCCGACGCCGGAATCCGTGGCCGAAATTCTCAAGAAACACGGCGTCACGATTTTCTACGGTGTGCCGACCTTCTACGCCGGGTTTCTCGCCAGTTCGGCGGCGCCGCAGCGTTCCGAACTACGATTGCGGCGATGCGTCTCTGCCGGTGAAGCGTTGCCGGCCGATGTCGGCCGTCGCTGGAGCGAGCGTTACGGCGCCGAAATCCTCGACGGCCTCGGCTCGACCGAGATGCTGCATATCTTCATTTCCAACCGCGCCGGCGAGGTCAAATACGGCACCACCGGCAAACCGGTTCCGGGCTATGACGTGCGGTTGATCGGCGATGACGGTGCCGTCATCAAAACGCGTGGAGAAATGGGTGAACTGCAAGTGCGCGGCCCGACCAGCGCGATCATGTACTGGAACAACCGCGAACAGTCGCGCGCGACTTTTCTTGGCGAGTGGACGCGCTCGGGCGACAAATACGTGGAAGACGAGCAAGGCTATTTCGTTTACTGCGGCCGGCACGACGATATGCTCAAGGTTTCCGGCATGTATGTCTCGCCGTTCGAGGTCGAGGGTGTGTTGCAGAGCCACCCCGAAGTGCTGGAGGCGGCGATCGTCGGCTGGCCGGACGGCGATGCGCTGATCAAGCCGAAGGCCTTCGTGGTGCTCAAATCGCCCGAGAAGGCGAGCGCCGATCTGGCGCGAGCGCTACAGGATCATTGCCGCGCAAAGCTGGCGCCGTTCAAATATCCGCGCTGGCTGGAATTTCGCACCGAGTTGCCGAAAACCGCCACCGGCAAAATTCAGCGTTTCAAGCTGCGCGCGGAAGCCAAGACTTGATGGTTTTTCCGCTCGTCCCCGCCAGCAGGCGTTGGAACGGCTTGCGTTAATATATCCCCGGTATTACTAGGCTTGCCGTTGGCGCCGCGGTAGCTCAGCTGGTAGAGCACCGCATTCGTAATGCGGGGGTCAGGGGTTCGAATCCCTTCCGCGGCACCACGACTTCAAGAACCGACAAACCCGATCGGCATGTCGACGTAAATCTTGTAGGTCTGCGACTTCGGCTTGGCCCTGTCTTCCTCGCGCAGATATTCGACCGAGCTTTTTCCCAGATACGAGCGTGGCAGCAGCATGACGCGGACGAAGCGCGTCGGCCGATCGGCGGCCTGCGCGAACACCGGCTCCGGACCATTCTCGTACCAGGCGCCGCCGGGCGCGTAGGATGTCGAGTGTCCGGCGGAATCGATACGGAAGCCGCCCTCGACCAGGCAGCGGATGCCGGGTCCCTGGTGCCGGTGCAGATAGGCGCAGCCGCCCGGCGGGAAAGCGACGCTGTCGCCGCGCAGGACAAGCGCGCCCTTTGGTAACGTATCGAGCCGCGCCGACAATTTTTGCCGTGAACCGACGCCGGGCCCCGTCGCCGCGCCGGCTGCATTGCCGTCGGTAAGCTCCCAACGCCAGATCGCTGCGCCCTCCGGTCCGGCCTTGAATGTGATTGCCGCTTCGCCGCTCCACGCCTCATCGTCGCGCAGCACGCGATCGGCGATGGTGATCGAGCCGTGCATCACCAGCATCATCCGCGGCTGTCCCGGCAACGACACGGCGGCGCCGTTGGCAAGCACATCTTCGTGGAGCGCAAGCTCAGGCGGCACGGCTTTCCTCCAAACGGCCCATTGCGGCTGTTCCGCGCATAAGTGTCATGCGCTGCGGCGCGAATGCAATGGGATTTACACCCGCGCGCGCAGCTTGCTAAATCCCATTTGAGGTTTTGCCGCCGCTTGCGCTTAAGAACAAAAAAACGCGCGCCTTGGGAGGAATGATGCAACGGACCACCCCGCCATTTCGCGCCGACCACGTCGGCAGCTTGCTACGGCCGCCGGCGCTGAAGGAGGCACGCGCCAAGCGCGAGCGGGGCGAGATCACGGCCGAGGCGTTGCGTGCGGTGGAAGATCGCGAGATCGAAAATGCGATCAGAAAGCAGGAAGACATTGGGCTAAAGCTTGCGACCGACGGCGAGTTTCGCCGCTCGTGGTATCAGTTCGATTTTCTCAAAGGGCTCGAAGGAGTCGAGCTTTATCAGGTCGCCGATGGCATCACGTTTCACGGCGTGAAAACCAAGGCTGAGAGCGTACGCACGGTCGGTCGCGTCGGTTTTTCAAAGCATCCGCATGTCGACGATTTTCGCTTCGTCAAAGCGCATACGCGAGTGATGCCGAAAATGACCATTCCGGCGCCCAACATGCTGCATTTCCGGCCCGGCCGGCGCTCGATCAGCAAAACCGTCTACCCCGATCTCGAACGTTTTTTCGAAGACGCGGCTAATGCCTCCCGCGACGCGGTGCGGGCCTTTTATGACGCCGGCTGCCGCTACCTGCAGTTCGACGACACCACCTGGGCGATGATGTGCGACGAGCATGAGCTCACGCATTCGCGCGAACGCGGCGACTTGCCGGAAAAACTTCCCGCCATCTATGCACGCATGATCAACCGCGCCCTTGAAGGCAAACCCGCCGACATGACGGTCACCTTGCATTCGTGCCGCGGCAATTTCCGCTCCACCTTTATCGCCTCGGGCGGCTACGATCCGTTCGCCGAGCGGCTGTCCAATGAAATCAACGTCGACGGTTATTTTCTAGAATACGACACCGATAGAGCGGGCGGTTTCGAACCGCTGCGGTTTTTCCCAAAAGGAAAGAAGCAGCTTGTGCTCGGGCTGGTCACCTCGAAGTTCGGCGCGCTGGAAAATAAAGACGACATCAAGCGGCGGATTGACGAGGCGACCAAATACGTGGCGCTCGATCAGCTTTGTTTGTCACCGCAATGCGGCTTCGCTTCGACCGAGGAAGGCAACGTACTGTCCGAAGACCAGCAATGGGCGAAGCTGCGCATGGTCGTCGAGCTCGCCGACGAAGTTTGGGGCTGAGGACGTGCAACAGTCGAAGCCGCCGTTTCGTGCCGATCACGTCGGCAGCCTGTTGCGCCCGGCAACGCTGAAAGCCGCGCGCGAAAAGCGCGCGCGGGGCGAAATCGACGCCGCCGATCTCTCGGCGGTCGAGGATCGCGAAATCGAAAGCGTGGTCAGCAAGCAGGAGGCGGTCGGGCTCAAGGCGGTGACTGACGGGGAATTCCGCCGCACCTCCTGGAGCCACGACTTCTTCGAGGGACTGGACGGCGTCGAATCCTATGCCGGCGAGCGCAAGATCAAGTTCAGCGTGCAGGGGCCGCAGCCGCGCGCGGTGCTGCTGCGCGTCGTCGGCAAGCTTGGCGACTACAAACCGCATCCGATGATCGAGCATTTCAAGTTCTTGCGCAGTCACACCCGGGCGATACCGAAAATGACCATTCCGTCGCCGTCGTCGCTGCATTTCCGTTACGGCCGCGACGCTGTACCGGAAGACGTCTATCCGGCGATGGAGGATTTCTATCGTGATCTCGGCCAGTCTTATCGCAAGGTGGTGGATGCCTTCGCCGCAGCCGGCTGCCGCTATCTGCAGCTCGACGAAGTCAATCTCGCCTATCTGTGCGATCCGTCGTTGCGCCAGTATATTGTCGCGCGCGGGGAGGCTCCGGCGAAATTGCCGGCGATTTATGCCGGCATGATCAACGCCGCGCTCGCGGGCATTCCGTCCGACATGACGGTGACCATGCATTTGTGCCGTGGCAACTTCCGCTCGAGTTTCGTTGCCAACGGCGGCTATGAGCCGGTTGCTGAAACGCTGTTCAACAGCATCGACGTTCACGGCTATTTCATGGAATATGACAGCGATCGCGCCGGCGGCTTCGAGCCGCTGCGCTACGTGCCGAAGGGCAAGACCGTCGTGCTCGGGCTGGTCACCAGTAAATCGGGGAAACTCGAAAGCCGCGACGAGATCAAGCGGCGCATTGACGAGGCGACCAAATATGTCGCGCTCGATCAGCTTTGTCTGTCACCGCAATGCGGCTTCGCCTCGACCGAAGAAGGCAATGTCCTCGGCGAGGAGGAGCAATGGGCGAAGCTACGCATGATCGTCGAGCTTGCCGAAGAGGTGTGGGGAAAATGAGTGAGCGCACAAAACCGCCGTTCCGAGCCGATCACGTCGGCAGCTTGCTGCGGCCGGCGGCTTTGAAAGCGGCGCGCGAGCGCCGCGCCAAGGGCGAAATCGACGCCGCTGCGCTCAAGGCGGTCGAAGATCGCGAGATCGAAAACGTCATCAGGAAGCAGGAGGAGGTGGGGCTGCAATCCATCAGCGACGGTGAATTTCGCCGTTCGTGGTGGCATCTCGATTTCCTGTGGGGGCTCGACGGCGTCGAACGGCATGTGATGGATACCGGTATTGGCTTTGCCGGCGTCACCACGCGCAACGAAGGGCTCAAGGTCACCGGCAAGATCGGCTTCTCCGGGCACCCGATGCTCGAGCATTTTAAATTCCTGCAAGCGCACACCAAGCGCACGCCGAAAATGACCATTCCGGCGCCTTCGGCGATCTACGGCCGGCCGTCGCTGACGCCGATCGACAAAAAAATCTATCCGCAGCTTGACGAGTTTTTTGACGATCTTGGCCACGCCTACAAAAAAGCTGTGCGCGCTTTTGCCGATGCCGGTTGCCGCTATTTGCAGCTCGACGAGGTGTTCATCGCCATGCTCTGCGACCAGGGCTACCGGGCGCGCATGAAGGAGCGCGGCGACGATCCGGACCGGCTCGGCATGCTTTACGGCAATCTCATCAATACTGCGATCTCGGACATCCCGTCCGACATGACGGTCACCATGCATCTGTGCCGTGGCAACTACAAATCGACCTTTATGGGTTCCGGCACCAGCAGCTATGACGCGATGCAGGAAGTGCTGTTCGACCGGATCAAGGTGCACGGCTATTTCATGGAATACGACACCAGCCGTGCCGGCGGATTTGAGCCGCTCAAACGGCTGCCGAAAGGGCGCTTCGCCGTGCTCGGCCTGGTGACCTCCAAGAGCGGTGCGCTGGAAGGGCGTGACGCGATCAAGCGGCGCCTCGGGGAGGCGGCCAAGTTCGCCGATCTCGACCAGCTCTGCCTGTCGCCGCAATGCGGCTTCGCCTCGACCGAAGAAGGCAATATCCTCGCCGAGGACGAGCAATGGGTGAAGCTCAAGATGATTGTCGAGGTTGCTGACGAAGTGTGGGGCAAGAGGAGCTAGCGATGCCAGGCATCGTTGACGGCAAGGTCGCCATCGTTACCGGCGCGGGCCGCGGCATCGGTCGCGGCATCGCGCTCCTGATGGCGCAGGAGGGCGCCCGCGTCATCGTCTGCGACATCGGCGCCAGCGTCGAAGGTGAGGGCTCCGATACGACGCCGGCGCACGACGTCGTCAACGAGATCAAAAAGGCCGGCGGTCAGGCTATCGCCTCGACGTTGTCCATCAGCGAGCCGGCCAACGGCGACAAGATCGTGAAGGCGGCGGCCGACGCGTTCGGCCGGGTCGACATTCTGGTCAACAATGCCGGCATCCTGCGCGACCGTATTTTTCACCGCATGAGCTGGGCCGACTGGTCCGACGTCATCAATGTGCATCTCAATGGAAGCTTCATCCTCAGCCGCGCCTGCGCGACGGTTTTCCGCGAGCAGAATTCCGGCAGCTACGTGCACATGACCTCGACCTCCGGCCTGGTCGGCAATTTCGGTCAAGCCAATTACGCAGCGGCGAAGATGGGGATCGTCGGGCTGTCGCGCGGCATTGCGCTCGACATGGCGCGTTTCAACGTGCGCTCGAATTGCGTGTCGCCATTCGCGTGGACACGCATGGTGCAGACGATTCCGTCGGAAACGCCCGAGGAGAAAGCGCGTGTGGCCCGCGCCAGCCAGATGGTCCCGGAAAAGATCGCGCCGCTCGTGGTTTATCTCGCCTCCGAAAGCGCCGCCGGCATCAGCGGCCAGATCCTGGGTGCCCGCAACAACGAAATCTATCTTTTCAATGCCAACCGCCCGATCCGCACGCTGCATCGTTCCGATGGTTGGACGCCGCATAAGCTTGCCGAGCAGCTCAAAGGCGCCTTTGCCACGTCGTTCACGCCGCTTGAGCGCTCGCAGGATGTGTTTGCGTGGGATCCGGTGTGACATGCCGATCGACTACGACCACTTGATGGCGGTGCAGATCGAGCCGGCGGAGCAGGCCTACGAGCCGAAGGACTGCATGCTCTATGCCCTCGGCGTCGGCCTCGGCCACGATCCGTTGAACGAGGACGAACTGGCGTTCGTCTACGAGAAAAATCTGAAAGTGCTGCCGACCATGGCGACCGTGCTCGGCCACACCGGTTCGCTTGCCCAGCGCTCCGACACCGGCATCAATTGGTTGATGGTGGTCAACGGCGAGCAGGGCTTTACGCTGCACCGGCCGCTGGCCGGGCGAGGCGTTGTGATCGGCCGCACCAAAATCGTCGAGGTTATCGACAAGGGCGCCGGCAAGGGCGCGCTCATTCTCACCGAACGCGCGATCAGCGACAAAACAAGCGGTGCGCCGATCGCGACGGTGACGCAGACGATCTTCTGCCGCGGCGACGGCGGTTTCGGTGGACCGCCGCGGCCGATTCCGCCGCCGCATCCGATACCGGCGCGCGCGCCGGATGCGGTGTGCGATCTCGGCACCCGCCCGGAGATGGCGCTGATCTACCGCCTCAGCGGCGACTACAATCCGCTGCACGCCGAGCCCGCCTTCGCCAAGGCCGCCGGCTACGAGCGGCCGATCCTGCACGGCCTTGGTACCTTCGGCGTGTCCGGTCACGCACTGCTCAAGACGCTTTGCGGCTACGATCCGGCGCGGCTGGTCTCGTTCGCCGGCCGATTTTCCGCTCCGGTCCGGCCCGGCGAAACCATCCGCACTGAGATGTGGTGTGACGGCTCGATCGTGAGCTTTCGGGCCCGCGTGCTGGAGCGCGACGTCATTGCCATCAATCACGGCCGCGCCGAGGTGAAGTCGTGACTGAAAGCGCGGATCTCGCGCCGATCCGCGCCTCGGTCCGTGCGCTGTGCGCGAATTTCCCCGGTGAATATTGGCGGCAGCTTGATCGCGAGCGCGCCTATCCGGAAGCGTTCGTCGCCGCGCTGACCCAGGCCGGTTTTCTCGCCGCGCTCATTCCGGAAGAGTATGGCGGTAGCGGACTTTCGATGCACGCGGCCGCCGCGATCATGGAGGAAATCCAGGCGTCGGGCTGCAACGGCGCCGCGTGCCACGCGCAGATGTACACCATGGGTACGCTGCTGCGTCACGGCAACGCGGCGCAAAAGCAGCGTTATTTGCCGGCGATCGCCCGCGGCGAATTGCGGCTGCAGGCCTTCGGAGTAACCGAGCCGACGTCCGGGAGCGATACGCTCAGCCTGCGCACCATGGCGACGCGCGACGGCGATGGCTATGTCGTCAACGGCCAGAAGCTGTGGACCTCGCGCGCCGAGTATTCCGATCTGATGTTGCTGCTCGCCCGCACCACGCCGCGTGAACAGGCGACATCGCGCACCGGCGGCCTTTCGGTATTTCTCGTCGATATGCGCGCGGTCAAGGGCAACGGGCTCACCATCCGGCCGATCCGCACGATGATGAACCACGCCACCACCGAAGTGTTTTTCGAGAACATGCGGGTTCCCGCCGACGGCCTGATCGGCAACGAAGGCGATGGCTTTCGCTACATTTTGTCCGGCATGAACGCCGAACGCATCCTGATCGCCGCCGAATGTATCGGCGACGCCAAATGGTTCATCGACAAGGCCGCGGCTTATGCCGGCGAGCGCGTGGTATTCGGCCGGCCGATCGGAAAGAACCAGGGCGTGCAGTTTCCGATCGCGCGCGCCTATATCGGCATGCGCGCCGCCGCGTTGATGGTGCGCGAAGCGGCGGCTTTATACGAAGCCGACAACGAATGCGGCGCCGAGGCCAACATGGCCAAGCACCTTGCCGCCGAGGCGTCGTGGGCGGCAGCGGATATGTGCGTGCAGACTTACGGCGGCTTCGGCTTTGCCGAGGAGTTCGATATCGAGCGCAAGTTCCGCGAGACCCGGCTCTATACGGTGGCGCCGATTTCCACCAATCTGGTGCTGTCCTACATCGCCGAGCACGTGCTTGGCCTGCCGCGCTCGTATTGAATCAATCATGAGCCTGCCGCTCTCCGGTCTTCTTGTGGTCTCGCTCGAACAGGCGGTCGCCGCGCCGATGTGTACCTGTAGGCTCGCGGATGCCGGCGCGCGCGTCATCAAGATCGAGCGGCCGGAGGGAGATTTCGCACGGTTTTACGACGGCTTTGCCGCAGGCGAGTCGAGCTATTTCGTTTGGCTCAACCGCGGCAAGGAATCGGTGGTGCTCGATCTGAACAAGGCCGAAGATAAGGCGCTGCTCGAGGCCATGCTCGGCCGCGCCGATATTTTCGTGCAGAATCTCAAGCCGGGCACGGCGGCCAAGCTCGGATTTCCGATCGCGCGGTTGCGCCGCGATTATCCGCGTTTGATCTGCTGCTCGATTTCCGGATTCGGGGAGAGCGGACCGTTTGCCGCGCGCAAGGCGTACGATCTGCTCATTCAAGCCGAAGTCGGACTCGCTGCGATCACCGGCACGACGGAGCCGTCGCGCGTCGGCGTGTCGGTGGTCGATGTCGGTACCGGCATGAACGCTTACGAAGCGATACTCGAAGCCCTGCTGGCGCGGCAGCGCACCGGCGAAGGCGCCGATCTGTCGGTGTCGATGTTCGATTCGATGGCCGACTGGATGGCGGTGCCGCTGATGCAGGAGGAAGCCGGCAAGCCGCCGCAGCGGCTAGGCCTCACCCATGCCGCCATCGCGCCGTATGGCGCTTATCCCACCCGCGACGGCATCGATGTCCTCATCGGCATCCAGAACGATCGCGAATGGCGCCTGCTGGCGGAAAATGTTCTGGACGATGTTGCTCTCGCCGCCGATCCGGATTTCGCCACCAACAAAGCGCGCGTCGTGCGCCGTGCCGAGACCGATGGCAAAGTCGCCGCCATCACCGGTAAGCTCGATGCAGCCGCGTTGATGCAAAAGCTCGCCGCCGCCGATATCGCGTTTGCGCGTGTGAACGACGTGGCCGGGCTTGCCCGGCATCCGCACCTACGCCGTATCGCCGTCGAGACGCCGAGCGGCAGCGTTTCTTACCCGGCGCCTGCCGAGCAACGCGCCTCGGCGTCGCGGCACTACGGGCCGGTGCCGGCACTCGGCGAGCATACTGAAAAAGTGCGAGCGGAATTCGCCGCCTCGCCGGCTGCCGCCGGTTAACGAAGGAGTGACGTGATGGATATCGGCTTTATTGGCCTCGGCAATATGGGCTCGCACATGGCGCGCCGGCTGATCGAGGCCGGTCATCGCGTCGTTGTCTACGACACCCGCCAAGAGGCGATCGGCAATCTTGCCGCGCTCGGCGCCGTTGCCGCGCGCTCGCCAGCCGAGGTAGCCGACGCAGCCGAGATCGTGATGGCCAGCCTGCCGACACCGGACATCGTGCTCAGAGTCGCGACCGGCCCGGACGGCGTAATCCATGGCAAGCGCGTACGGCGCTTCGTCGATGTCTCCACCACCGGGGCGGTGATGGCACAACGCCTCTTCAAACTTCTCGCCGCGCACAATATCGTTCAGATCGACGCTCCGGTGAGCGGCGGCGTGAGCGGCGCCGAGAAAGGCACACTCGCGGTGATGGCCTCCGGTCCGCGCGCCGACGTGGCAGCGGTCGAGCCTGCGCTTCAAGTGATCGGCAAGGTGTTTTTCATCAGCGAGCGGTCCGGTGCCGGGCAGACCATGAAGCTGGTCAACAACGTGCTGTCGGCAACCGCCATGGTGGCGACATCGGAGGCGATGGTGACCGGAATGAAAGCCGGCCTCGATCCGCATCTCATGCTTGACGTGATCAACGCGGGCACCGGGCGCAACACCATGACGGAGGACAAGGTCGCGCGCGCGATCCTGCCCGGCACATTCGATCTCGGCTTCACGGCGGGGTTGTTGTTGAAGGACGTGAATCTCTTTCTTGCCGAGCGCGACACGCTCGGCGTGCCGACCGAGGTGATAGCGACGGTCGCCAAGGCCTTACAATTGACCGTCGACGAGCTTGGGCCGGACGCGGACGTGAGCGCGGTCATTTTGCCGATCGAGAAGCGCGCGGGTGTCAAAGTCCGCGCCTCCTGACAAAATACATCCATAAAATCAAATGGTTACCAACATCGCATTTTCTGTGATGGCGGTCACTTCGCCGTCCGCCACGGCGATTAAGGTGTGGTTAAGTGGCCTGGTTCGTCGCGCAGCCACGCATCCCCCCGACCCCCTGCGGGCCGCCGACGACAGCCTAGGGGTGGACTCTCGGTCCCCAAACACCCCAACGACCCGTCCTCGGGTCGACTGAGCCCGCCCGGACCTCTCGTCCGGGCGGGCTTTTATTGCGCCGAATTCTGCCGCATGGTGCAACGAAATGCGACCGAGCTGCTGGGGCATTGGCTGTCATGGCGAAAATTGCTCGTCCCGGGCCGAGCTTGTTGTCGGAATTGCCCGGACGTCTCGCGACCGACCTGTTTGCCGGCACCAAGCCCATCAAGCTGCGCGCCGACGAGGTGCTTTTTCTCGCCGGTGATCCCGGCGACGGTTGCTACAAGGTCGAGGAAGGTTTGCTCAAGGTGACGATGATGTCGAGCGCCGGAAGCGAACGTATTCTCAATTTCTTCGGTCCGGGCGGGATAGTCGGCGAATTGTCGATGATCGACGGGCTGGCGCGTTCGGCCACGGTGATGGCGGTTCGCGACGCATCGTTGAGCTTTCTCAGCCGCGCCGCCTTCGAAACGTTCGCGCAAAAGCATCCCGAGCTTTACAAATCGCTTATTGCTTTGCTCGCGGCGCGGTTGCGCGAGACCGACACGGTGGTCGCAGCCGGAAGCTTCTTGCCACTCAAAGGCCGTGTCGCTTCGACGCTGCTCGAACTGGCCGACCACTTCGGCCAGGACGTAGGCTCTGGCCGCATCGTTATCCGCCAGAAGATCGGGCAGGCCGACATTGCCGCCATGGCCGGTATCGCGCGCGAGAATGTCAGCCGCATCCTCAATGACTGGAAGCGGCGCAAGCTTGTGAGCCGTCTGTCCGGCTATTATTGCCTTGAGAACAAGACGCAGCTCGAACGTGAAGCCGAGCTGTGACCGCATCCGTGAATTCCGTCAGTGCCGCCATGAAAACGCCCGCGCTCGCCGACTTCCGCCGCGTCGTCGTGAAGGTCGGCTCCTCGCTTCTGGTCGACGCCCAGGCCGGCGGACTTAAGGAATCCTGGCTGACGTCGCTCGCCGCCGATCTCGCCGAGCTTCATCGCGACAAACGCGACTTGCTGATTGTGTCCTCAGGCGCGATCGCGCTTGGGCGAGCGGTGCTCAGGCTTCCCGGCGGTCCGCTGCAGCTCGAGGACAGCCAAGCTGCCGCAGCGGTCGGCCAGATCGTGTTGGCGCGCACCTGGACCGAGGCGCTGTCGCGGCACGGCATCATTGCCGGCCAAGTGCTGGTGACGCTCGGCGATACCGAAGAGCGGCGGCGCTACCTCAATGCACGTTCAACCATCGACACTTTGCTGCAATGGCGCGCAATACCGGTCATCAACGAAAACGACACCGTCGCAACCAACGAGATCCGTTACGGCGATAACGATCGGCTGGCCGCGCGCGTTGCCACCATGGTCAGCGCCGATCTGCTGGTGCTGCTCTCGGACATCGATGGTCTCTACGAGGCGCCGCCGGAGGAAAACGCGGCGGCCAAACACGTGCCGAGCGTTGCGCGCGTCACGCCGGAAATCGAGGCCATGGCGGGCGCTGCGCCCTCGGAACTTTCGCGCGGCGGCATGCAGACCAAGATTGAAGCGGCGCGGATCGCCACCAATGCCGGCACGCACATGGTCATCGGTTCCGGCCGCCGCGAGCATCCGTTGCGCGCGATTGCCGAAGGCGCGCGCTGTACGTGGTTTCTCACGGCGGCCAATCCGGTAACGGCGCGCAAGAAATGGATTGCCGGCGCGCTGGAACCCAAGGGCACGCTGACAATCGACGCCGGCGCGGTGGCGGCGCTGCGCCGGGGCAAGAGCTTGTTGCCGGCCGGTGTCATCGGCATCGACGGCGCGTTTGCTCGCGGCGATGCGGTCGTCATCCGTGGTCCCGACGGAGCCGAAATCGGCCGCGGGCTTTGCGCTTACGACGCCGAGGATGCGCAGAAAATCCGCGGCCGTTCGTCGGCGGATATCGCCTCGCTGCTCGGCTTTAGCGGCCGGGCGGAAATGGTTCATCGCGACGACTTGGTCGTAAGTCCGCAGTAACGGGCACCAGCTCAGCCATAAGAGAACCCCCGGCCACTTTCGTGGCCAGGGGTTCGACACCGGGTGATTGAGGGTGAGGGGCTGGGGGGCTTCGCCCGGCGCTGTAGGATCAACGTGGCGAGGCTCGGCTGGTTCCGGGCCGTTCCGCAAATTTTTTGCCAATGGCAGGCGCATGGCCCTTGGATCGGGCGGCCTTTACAGGCGGGCGGCGGAACGGCAGCACCCGCGACGTCGGCAAGGGAAGATCGTGCGGAACATTAATCCGGCGGCCGCTCGGCAGAACGATATAGCGGGCGATGACGCGCAGGCCGCCCGCATCGCCGCCGCGACCCTCGACCACGTATTTAGCGCCGACCGGGAACCGGCGCGGCAGTTCTTTGTGACGGTAAATGGGCAGGCCCATGACCCTCTCCTTTGTGCGAACCGCGAACGAAACGCGATCGGCGAAGTTCCTCGGATTTCATGACAGGTGCGCGAATGTTGTGGAGCAGTGTGGACAACCCCGCCGGGGGAGCTGCCTCGCCGGGCCTTGCCGAACGTGGTAGGAACCCGTTGAACGCAAGCGGGATCAAGGTCATGAACGCTCCGCTGACGGCGATCGGGAACCCGGTCAAGCTCGCCGCGACAATGCGCGAGATCGGTCGCGACGTGCGCGCGGCCGCCCGTACGCTTGCGCTTGCGCCGGCGGTGCAAAAGAACCGCGCACTCACAGCGATGGCCAAGGCAGTCCGGGGATCGCGCGCAGCTCTGCTCGTCGCCAACGCCAAGGACGTGGCCAAGGCCAAAGCAGCGGGTGCTACGCCGGCCTTTCTCGATCGCCTGACGCTGACCCCGGAGGGGGTCGAGGCGATGGCGAAAGGCCTCGACGCAGTACGCAAACTTGCCGATCCGGTCGGCACGGTCCTGGCATCGTGGCGGCGCCCCAACGGCATGCGCATCGAGCGCGTGCGGGTGCCGCTGGGCGTGGTCGGCGTCATCTACGAAAGCCGGCCCAACGTTACGGCTGACGCCGGCGCGCTATGCCTGAAAGCCGGGAATGCCGTGATCTTGCGCGGCGGTTCGGAAAGCTTCCGCTCGATCCAGGCTATTCACGCCGCCTTGGCCAAGGGCCTTGCCGCCGCCGATTTGCCGACCGCCGCGATATCGATGGTGCCGACGCCGGAACGCGCCGCCGTCGGCATGATGCTTGCCGGAATGGACGGCGCGATCGACGTTTTGGTGCCGCGCGGCGGCAAGGATTTGGTCGGCCGCGTGCAGACGGAAGCGCGCGTACCGGTGTTTGCGCATCTGGAAGGCGTTTGCCACGTTTATGTCGATCGCTCGGCCAAGTTGGCGATGGCTAAGGCGATCGTGCTCAACGCCAAAATGCGCCGCACCGGCGTGTGTGGAGCAGCCGAAACCTTGCTGATCGATCGCGCCGGCGCATCGAAGATGCTCAAACCGCTGATCGCGATGTTGATCGATGCCGGCTGCGAAATCCGCGGCGATGAAAGCGTGCAAGCGGTCGATGCGCGCGTCAAACCCGCCAGCGAGGCCGACTGGAGCGCCGAATACCTTGACACCATTATCACTGCCGGCGTGGTCGACGGCGTGGACGCGGCAATCGCGCATATCGAACGTTATGGCTCGCACCACACCGATGCGATCGTAGCCGAAAACCGCAAAACGGCGGAAAAATTCCTGCGTGAGGTCGACTCGGCGATCGTGCTGCACAACGCTTCGACACAATTCGCCGACGGCGGCGAATTCGGCTTTGGCGGTGAAATCGGCATCGCCACCGGCCGGTTGCACGCACGCGGTCCTGTCGGGGTCGAGCAGTTGACGAGCTTCAAATACAGAATCCGCGGCAACGGACAGACGCGGCCATCGTAATGCGTGCGCTCCGCCGCGCAGATCGGCGGGCAGAGTGTGGGGCAGGGGGCTCTTGCTGACCGATATGAACCGCGAGTTCCCGCTGTTGCGGGCGGCGCATGCCCGGGCTGATGCGAAACCCCGCCTCGTCCTGCCTCCGAACGCACCCGGGATGCGCATCGGACTGTTCGGCGGCACCTTTGATCCCCCGCACGCCGCGCATCGGGCGGCTTGCCTGTTGGCGATGAAGCGGCTCGGGCTGGACCGGGTTTGGTGGCTGGTCACGCCGGGTAATCCGCTCAAGGACACTGACGGTTTGGCGCCGCTTGCTGCCCGCGTGTTGGCGGCGCGGCGGCTTGCGCGCCATCCGCGCATCGACGTTACCGGTCTCGAGGCGCAGATCGGCACGCCCTACACTTACGAGACCGTCAAATATCTGATGCGGCGTTGTCCGCAGGTCCATTTCGTCTGGATCATGGGCGCCGATAATCTGCGCAGCTTCCATCGGTGGCAGCGCTGGCGCGGCATCGCTAGGCTCTTACCAATTGCGGTGGTCGACCGCCTTGGCCCGAGCCTTTATGCCTCGGCCGGGGTCGCCGGTCAGGCGCTTGCTTACGCCCGCGTTCCTGAAACGGCGGCCAAGATGCTGTCGGAACGAACCCCGCCAGCCTGGATTTATCTGCATGGGCTCAAGTCGCCGCTGTCGTCGACGGCGCTGCGGGCGGCACGAGCATTGCTACCGAGGTGAAGCCGGAGCGGCTGCACGTTTGTTGCGGCACTGTGACGGCAAGGCGGTTGAAACTCTTAACGCCGCGTGCCTATCTAATGTCGGCCCCGCGCTCGGTGGGGTGGAGAATGGAGCGAAAGGATAAGGACCCCTGCCAACACCTGTAACTCTTCGGGCCGGACGTCGCGCGCCCGAACCGGTCTCCAGAATGCGTCCTGACACCGAGGAGATTCTTCGTTTGGTTCTCGATCGCCTCGACGACATGAAGGCGGAGGACACCCTCACCATAGACCTGCGAGACAAATCTTCGATGGGCGACTACATGGTCGTTTCGACCGGCCGGTCGCAGCGCCATGTGGGCTCGGTCGCCGACAGGATTGTCGAAGACCTGCACAAAGTCGGTGTTGCCGCGCATGTCGAAGGCGTTCCACATTGCGACTGGGTGCTGATCGACGCGATCGATGTGATCGTTCACGTCTTCCGTCCTGAAATTCGCGCCTTCTACAATCTGGAAAAGATGTGGCAGGGTGGCCGGCCGGCGCAGCGCGCGAGCCAGGCGTAAGACGAGGGACTTCTACGGGTTCGTTTGGTCGTGGAGCGAAGGCTTCATGTCCGCAGGTGATGCGCGGTCCAACCCGAATGCGAGTGCTTGTCGCCGCCGTCGGCCGTATGAAACAGGGACCCGAGCGCGAACTCGCGGCGTGGTATTGCAAACGCGCGCAGGCGACCGGCCGTCCGTTGGGCCTGCGCGACTTTGAAATCATCGAAATTCGCGAAAGCCGTGCACAAGACGCCAAACGCCGGCGCGTTGAGGAATCGATTGCGCTCGCCAATGTCATTCCCCAAGACGCGGTCGTTGTGGTCCTCGACCAGCACGGTGAGAATCTCGACAGCGCGGGGCTGGCGGCTCTGCTGCGCCAATGGCGGGTGCAAGACCGCGCGGCGGTGTGTTTCATCATCGGCGGTGCCGACGGGGTGGCGCCGAATTTGATCGAGCGAGCCAAGCTGCGGCTCGCCTTCGGCGCCGCTACCTGGCCACATCAGATCGTTCGCATCATGCTGTTGGAGCAGCTTTATCGGGCCGGCACGATCCTCGCCGGCCACCCCTACCATCGGGCTTGAAATCGGCGGGCAAGGGCGAACCTTGCGCGTTCTTAATCTTGCCTCACCGTTATGTGACGAAAGCGGCCGCTTTGGGTCTTAATCCGCTCGTATCAGGACGGTCCGCGTATTGCCTTCCGGAACTCGGTCTCTACCCTTGGGCACCATGATTCTCCGTCGATCGAGCCGTCCTGATCCGCGCATTTTGCTTGGATCGGCATTGGCTTTTGCACTGCCGTTTGCCGCCGATCTGGTCGCTTTTGCCCAGACGACGCCCAGCCAAGCTCCGGCTGGGGCGGTCCAAACGCCCGTCCAAACGCCCTCCGCGCAGCCGCCAGTGGCGGCTCCGCCGGCGGCTGCGTCCGATGCCGGTGCGCTCAAGCAACGCGATCAGGAGCTTGACGCAACGCGAGCGAAAGAGCGGGCGTCGGCGGAAAGCCAAGCCAAGCTTCGTCGCGAGATCGACGCGCTCGGCGACGATCGGCGCGCGCTCAATCAACAGCTCATCGATACCGCCGCGCGCGTGCGCAGTGTGGAGACTAACATCGCCGCCACCCAAGCGCGATTGAAGCCGCTGGACGAGCGGGAGGCCACTTTGCGTAAGTCGCTCGACGAGCGGCAGACGGCGATCGTCGAAATCCTCGCGGCGCTGCAGCGGATCGGTCATCAGCCGCCGCCGGCGCTGGTGGTCCAGCCTGAAGATGCGCTGCAAGCGGTGCGAACCGCGATTGTGCTCGGCGCCGTCGTCCCGGACATGCGCGCGCAGGCCGACGCGCTGGCCGGCGATCTCACCGATGCGGTCAAGCTGCGTAAGGAGATCGACGTCGGACACGACCGCCTGGCGCGCGACCTCGATACATTGGGGCGGGAGCAATTGCGCCTGACCGTGTTGATCGATGAACGACAAAGGAAGCAGACAGTCACCGAACAGGTGCTCGATGCCGAACGGACGCACGCAGCCGATTTGGCGCGGCAAGTCGATAGCCTAAAGGAACTGATCGGCAAGCTCGAATCGGACCTCGATCCGGCCACTCGCGTGGCGCACGCAGAGGCCCGTTCGATCGAGGAGGATGCCACCCGGCCGGATCTCGCCGCGCTCAAGGATCCCGGGCGGCTCGCGCCCGCCGTGGCGTTTGCCGCCATGCGCGGCCACCTGCACTTGCCGGTCAACGGTGCAAAAGTCCGCGACTTCGGTGCTTCCGGTGGGCCCAATGGAACCCAAAGAGGACAATCGATCGCCGCCTTTCCGGGCGCGCAGATCACCTCGCCCTGCGACGGTTGGGTGGTTTACGCTGGTGCGTTTCGCAGCTATGGCCAACTCTTGATCCTAAATGCCGGTGGCGGTTATCATGTGCTACTGGCGGGGATGGACCGGATATCCGTCGATCTCGGGCAATTTGTGCTAACCGGTGAACCGGTGGCGGTAATGGGCGGCGGATCGCAGGTATCCGCGGCCGCGGCGACTAAGTCCAAACAACCTGTGCTTTATGTGGAGTTCCGTAAAGACGGCACTCCCATCGATCCCGGCCCGTGGTGGGCAACAAACGAAGGTGAGAAGGTTCGCGGATGATGCGCAAAACTTCGCTTATTTTCCTGGGTGTCGTCGCTGGCGCGGGACTGACGCTCCTGGCGACCCAACCACACATCGCGTTCATCGGATCGAGCGCGAAAGCGGCCTCGTCTGACACTTACCGCCAGCTCAATTTATTCGGCGACGTATTCGAACGCGTGCGGGCCGATTACGTCGAGAAGCCGGAAGACTCGAAGCTGGTGGAATCGGCCATCAACGGGATGCTCGCCGGGCTCGATCCGCACTCAAGCTATATGGATCCGAAGAGTTTCCGCGACATGCAGGTGCAGACCCGCGGCGAATTCGGCGGACTCGGCATCGAAGTCACCATGGAAGACGGTCTGGTGAAGGTGGTGGCGCCGATCGACGATACGCCGGCCGCCAAAGCCGGCGTCATGGCCAATGACATCATCACCAAGCTCGACGACGAGCAGGTGCAGGGCCTGACGCTCAATCAGGCGGTCGAGAAGATGCGCGGTCCGGTGAACACCAAGATCAAGCTCACCATCATGCGCAAGGGCCAGGACAAGCCGATCGACGTTAATATCGTGCGCGACGTGATCCGCGTGAAATCGGTGCGTTCGCACAACGAGGGCGAAGATGTCGGCTATATCCGCATCACCCAGTTCAACGAGCAAACCACTGATGGGTTGAAGAAGGCGATCAGCGATCTCACTAGCCAGCTCGGCGCCGAGAAGGTCAAAGGCTTCGTCGTCGACCTGCGCAACAATCCGGGTGGTCTGCTCGATCAGGCAATCTCGGTGTCGGATGCGTTCCTGGAGAAGGGCGAGATTGTTTCCACCCGCGGCCGCAACGCCGAGGAAACGCAACGCTTCAACGCTCGGGCCGGCGACCTGACCTATGGCAAGCCGGTGATTGTTCTGATCAACGGCGGGTCGGCTTCGGCATCGGAAATTGTCGCCGGCGCGCTGCAAGATCACAAGCGTGCCACGCTGATCGGCACGCGTTCGTTCGGCAAGGGCTCGGTGCAAACCATTATTCCGCTCGGTGCGGGCAATGGCGCGCTGCGGCTGACCACCGCGCGGTATTTCACGCCGTCCGGTCGCTCGATCCAGGCCAAGGGCATCACCCCCGACATCGAGGTGCTGCAAGACGTCCCGGACGATCTCAAGGCGCGCACGGACACCAAGGGCGAAGCATCGCTCCGGGGCCATCTCAAGGCCGAGGGCGCCGAAGAATCCGGCTCTCAATCCTACGTGCCGCCGGACGAGAAGAACGACCGCGCGCTGAAAGAGGCGCTCGACCTATTGCGCGGTGCCACGACCGACGCGGCGTTCCCGCCTAATCCGAAGGCCGCGGTTCCGAACTAACCAGCGGTTTATCCGACGCAAAGTTTGGGGCGGCTGCAAAGCCGCCCCTTTTTGCATCCGGGCCGGTCTTGAGTCGGTTTTTGGGCCGGTCTTGGGGCCGGTCTTGGGGCCGGTCTTGGGCAGGTCTCAGGACGGCCGTGATAGACTCAAGGCCGCATGATTCGCCGGGGGGCGCCTTGCCGCGGATTGTCCGGGCATTGCCGAAGGACTTGGCCTGATGACGGCCGATGACTTGAATGCGCCGCTCGGCCAGCACGAGCGGAAGCGCCGCCGCAAATTTCCCGTGCCGATCCCGCAGGCCATTGCCGCCACACTGGCGCTGTTCGTCGGCGTATTCGTGGCGTGGGCGGTGATCGGCGACGATCCGTTCGGCGGCGAGCCAATGGTCGCCGTGCCGATCGCTTCGCATACCGATGCCGGTAAGGGGTCCGATGCTGCGAAGCAGTCGGAAGCCATCGCCGGCACGCATATTGCCAATCGTTATGACGGCCCGGCGACGGGCCCCGCGGAAGGGACTGCGCCACCAAACCAGGCGCCCGCCGGCAACACCAAGACTGTCACCATCATTGATGGCAAAACCGGCACCCGGCAGGAGGTGGTGATCCCGGCCGGCAACGACACGAAAGACCATGGTCCGCCGGAGCAGAAATTCGAAGAAGTCACGGCGCACGGTTCGATTCCGAAAATCGCGGCTGATGGCACCCGCCCCGCCGAAGCGTTTGCAGTCCAGGTCAAGGCTTTGCCCGGCCGGCCCGACGCGCCGCGCGTGGCGTTGATTGTCGGCGGGCTTGGCATCAGCACGAGTGCGACCGCCGCAGCCATCACCAGGCTGCCGGCAGCAGTGACGCTTGCTTTCATGCCTTACGGCGCCGATGTCGCGCACATGGCGGTGCGCGCCCGTGGCGAAGGTCACGAAATCCTGCTGCAGGTACCGATGGAGCCGTTCAACTATCCGGACAACGATTCCGGGCCGCAGACGCTGCTCACGTCGCTCACGCCGGGACAGAATCTCGATCGCTTGCATTGGTTGATGGCCCGCTTCCAAGGCTATGTCGGTATCGCCGGCGCCATGGGCGCGCGTTTCACCGCCTCCGAGCAGGCGTTCTCGCCGATCCTGCAGGATACCGCCAAGCGCGGGCTGATTTTCGTCGACGACGGCTCCAATCCGCGCAGCGTTGCCGGCCGCATCGCCGGCGCCGACAACCTGCCGTTCGCAAAAGCCGACATGGTGCTTGATTCGGTTCCTACTCAGGGCGAGATCGACCATGCGCTTGGCCGCCTGGAAATGGCCGCGCGCGAACACGGCGTCGCTGTCGGTATTTCGTCGGCGCTGCCGGTGTCGATCGATCGCATCGCCAAGTGGGCGAAAGGGGTGGAGGCTCGCGGCATCCTCCTCGTCCCGATCACGGCTGTTGCGCTGAAGGCGAAGCAGAGCTGATCACAGCGAATAGTTGAGGTGGCGAACGAGCGATAGATAGTCGAAGCTGCCGCGTCCATCCGCGCATCGCCACGAGCGCCTGCTCCAAATTACGTTTGCCCATGACCGCTTTCGAACAACATCCTTATCGTCCCTGCGCCGGCCTGACGGTTCTCAACCGGGCCGGTCTCGTTTTCATCGGCCGCCGCAACGGCGGGCCGGAACATGCCGACGCAACGCATGTCTGGCAGATGCCGCAAGGCGGTATCGATGCCGGCGAAGATCCCTGGCCGGCGGCTGTGCGCGAATTGCGGGAGGAGACGAATATCACCTCAGTCGATCGGCTCGGCGAGATCGCCGAGTGGCTGACCTACGATATTCCGCACGAAATCGTCGGCTTTGCTTGGAACGGCAAATATCGCGGCCAGAAGCAAAAATGGTTCGCGTTGCGGTTCACGGGCGACGAGCGCGAGATCAATATTCTGCATCCGCCTGGCGGCCATGAGCCCGAATTTGTCGAATGGCGCTGGGAGAAGCTCGACAATCTTCCGAACCTGGTCGTGCCATTCAAGCGCAAAGTCTACGAGCGGGTGGTCAGCGAATTCAAGAAATTCGCCTAGGGCATGATCCGGAAAAGTGGATGCCGGTTTTCCGAAAAGATCATGCTCCAGCGAACAATCTAAGCCGGACAAAAATTGAAAGAACTGCCGACGGCGATCGTTATCAGCGCGATCGACCGTGTGGCGCTGCTGATAGGGGTTTTACACCGGTCAGTGCGTCGCCGCGGCCTGCGCGCCAAGCGCATCTTGTAGCGCCTTGAGTTGCGCTAGGCGGCGCGCGAGCTTGTCACGCTGCGCCTCGTCCTTGGCGTCGGCGACGTCTTCCTCGGCATCCTTGATTTCGGCGCTGAGCGTCGCGAGATCAAAGTCTTGGCGTGCGACTGCGCGGTCGGCAAGCACGGTCAGCCCGGCGGGACCGACCTCGGCAAAGCCGCCGGTGACTACGATCGCTTCGTGGGCACCGCCGCGATAAATGGTGACGATGCCTGGCCGCAGCACCGTCACGAGCGGCGCGTGGCCGGCGAGAATGCCCATATCGCCTTCGATGCCGGGCAGGTCGACTTGCTCGACGTCGCCGGAAAACAGCACGCGTTCGGGCGAGACGAATTCGAAGTGCAGCGCAGCCATGGGTCAGGTTCTTCGTTGGCGCATGCTTGCTTGCGATGCGCTAGGACTCTTCGGCCAGTTTCTTGCCCTTCTCAATCGCTTCCTCGATGGTTCCGACCATATAGAACGCGGCTTCCGGCAGATGATCGTATTTGCCTTCGATCAGGCCTTTGAACCCCTTGATGGTGTCTTGCAAGTCGACAAGCTTGCCGGGCGAGCCGGTGAAGACTTCGGCGACGAAGAATGGTTGCGACAGGAAGCGCTCGATCTTGCGCGCGCGCGAGACCGTGAGCTTGTCCTCTTCCGACAGCTCGTCCATGCCCAGGATGGCGATGATGTCCTGCAGCGCCTTGTAACGTTGCAACACTTGCTGCACCGAGCGCGCCACCTGGTAATGCTCATCGCCGACAATCAGCGGCGACAGCATGCGTGACGTGGAGTCCAGCGGATCGACGGCCGGATAGATACCCTTGGCGGCGATGTCGCGCGACAACACGGTGGTGGCGTCGAGATGCGCGAACGAGGTCGCCGGCGCCGGATCGGTGAGGTCGTCGGCAGGTACGTAAATCGCCTGCACGGACGTGACCGAGCCCTTCGTGGTGGTGGTAATGCGCTCCTGCAACGCGCCCATGTCGGTGGCGAGCGTCGGCTGATAGCCGACCGCCGAGGGGATGCGGCCTAGCAGCGCCGAAACTTCCGAGCCGGCTTGGGTAAAGCGGAAGATATTGTCGACGAAGAACAGCACGTCCTGCCCCTGATCGCGGAAATGCTCAGCGACAGTCAGTCCGGTCAGGCCGACGCGGGCGCGCGCGCCGGGCGGCTCGTTCATCTGGCCGTACACCAGCGCGCATTTGGAGCCTTCGACCGAGCCTTTATGCGGGTCCTTGTTGACGCCCGATTCGATCATCTCGTGATAGAGGTCGTTGCCCTCGCGCGTGCGCTCGCCGACGCCGGCGAACACCGAATAGCCGCCGTGCGCCTTGGCGACGTTGTTGATCAATTCCATGATCAGCACGGTCTTGCCGACACCGGCGCCACCGAACAAGCCGATCTTGCCGCCCTTGGCGTACGGCGCGAGCAAATCGACCACCTTGATGCCAGTCACCAGGATCGCCGCTTCGGTCGATTGGTCGGTATAGGCCGGGGCGTCCTGGTGGATCGACCGTTTCGCCTCCGCCTTGACCGGACCGGCTTCATCCACCGGATCGCCAATCACGTTGATGATGCGTCCTAAGAGGCCAACGCCGACCGGCACCGAAATCGGCTCGCCGGTGTCGCGCACCTCCTGGCCGCGGACCAGTCCTTCACTGGTGTCCATGGCCACGGTCCGTACCGTATTTTCACCGAGCTGCTGGGCAACTTCGAGGACCAGGCGATTACCCTGGTTGGTGGTCTCAAGCGCGTTCAAAATCGGCGGCAAATCCTCGTCGAAGTGCACGTCGACGACGGCGCCGATGACTTGGGTGATATGTCCGACTGAGTTGGCCATCTGGTCCTCTTAACGAAACGGTTACAGCGCCTCGGCGCCGGAGATGATCTCGATCAGTTCCTTGGTGATCATCGCCTGCCGGGTGCGGTTATACAGAAGCGTCTGCCGGCGGATCATGTCGCCGGCGTTGCGGGTCGCATTGTCCATTGCCGACATCTGCGCGCCGTAGAATGAAGCGGCGTTTTCCAGGAGCGCGCGGAAAATCTGCACCGCGAGGTTGCGCGGCAGCAGCTCGTGCAAAATATCTTCCGCCTCCGGCTCGAACTCGTAGGCCGCCCCGCCGAGCGCGTCGGTCGCCGCAGCGTCGAAAACCGGAGGGATAATCTGCTGTGCGGTCGGTATCTGCGCGATCACCGAACGGAAACGCGAAAAGAACAGCGTGCACACCTCAAATTCGAACTTGTCGAACAGCGCGATGACCCTTTCGGCGATCATCTCGGCATGCTCGAAATGCAGCGCGCGGACGGCGCGCAAGTCGACCATGTCGACAATCTGGCTCGGGTAAAGCCGCCGCAGCTGATCGTAGCCTTTGCGGCCGACGCAGAAGAATTTCACGTCCTTGCCCTCGCGCATCAGCGCGCCGGCGCGCTCGCGGGCAAGGCGGACGATCGACGTATTGAACGGGCCGGCAAGGCCGCGTTCGCCGGTGCAGACGAGCAAGAGGTGCACTTTGTCGCCGTCGGTGCCGCGTAAAAGCCGCGGCGCGGTTTGCGAGCCCTTCACCGACGCGGCGATATCGCCGAGTACCTTGTCCATTGCGGTTGCATAGGGCCGTGCCGCTTCGGCCGCCGCCTGCGCGCGGCGCAGCTTTGACGCCGCGACCATTTGCATGGCCTTGGTGATCTTCTGCGTCGCCTTGGTGGCGGCGATCCGGTTGCGCAAGTCTTTGAGCGACGACATCGGACTAAAGCCTGTATTTCGCGGTCAGGCAGCAAACGTCTTGGCGTAGCTCTCGACCGCCGCCTTGAGTTTTCCAGCGGTGGCGTCGTCGAGATCGCGTGAATCGCGGATGGTGTTGAGGATTTCGGGGTGCTGCTGCCGCAATGCCGTGAGCAAGCCGTCTTCGAATGCGCGGATGCGCGGCAACGGCAGTGGATCGAGATAGCCGTTGACGCCGGCATAGATGGTGACGACTTGTTCTTCCATCTTTAACGGCGAGAATTGCGGTTGCTTGAGCAATTCGGTGAGCCGCGCGCCGCGGTTGAGAAGCCGCTGGGTGGTGGCGTCGAGGTCGGACCCGAACTGGGCGAAGGCGGCCATTTCGCGGTATTGCGCCAGCTCGCCCTTGATGCGGCCGGCGACCTTTTTCATCGCCTTGGTCTGTGCCGCGGAACCGACGCGCGATACCGAGAGGCCGACATTCACCGCGGGACGGATGCCCTGATAGAACAAATCGGTCTCCAGGAAGATTTGCCCGTCGGTGATGGAGATCACGTTGGTCGGGATGTAGGCCGACACGTCGTTCGCCTGCGTCTCGATCACCGGCAGCGCAGTCAGCGAGCCGCCCTTGTGATCGTCGTTCATCTTCGCGGCGCGTTCGAGCAGACGCGAGTGGAGATAGAACACGTCGCCCGGATAAGCCTCGCGGCCCGGCGGGCGGCGCAGCAGGAGCGACATCTGGCGGTAGGAGACGGCTTGCTTGGATAGATCGTCATAGATGATCACGGCGTGCATGCCGTTGTCGCGGAAGTATTCGCCCATGGCGCAGCCCGAGAACGGGGCCAGGAACTGCATCGGAGCAGGATCGGAAGCAGTGGCGGCGACCACGATCGTATAATCGAGAGCGCCTTGCTCCTCCAAAACCTTGACGAATTGCGCCACCGTCGAACGCTTCTGTCCAACTGCGACATAAACGCAATAGAGCTTGATCTTCTCGTCGCCGGACGCGTTCAGCGGCTTCTGGTTCAGGATGGTGTCGAGTGCGATGGCGGTCTTGCCGGTCTGTCGATCGCCAATGATGAGTTCACGTTGGCCGCGGCCGATCGGGATCAGGGCATCGATCGCTTTAAGTCCCGTCGCCATCGGCTCGTGCACCGATTTGCGCGGAATGATGCCGGGCGCTTTCACGTCGACGCGCGCCTTCGCCTCCGCCTTGATCGGCCCTTTACCGTCGATCGGGTTGCCAAGTGCGTCGACGACGCGGCCAAGCAGGGTTTTGCCGACCGGCACTTCGACGATTGTGCGGGTGCGCTTGACGGTCTGCCCTTCCATGATCTCACGGTCGGAGCCGAAAATCACGATGCCGACGTTGTCGGTTTCCAGGTTGAGCGCCATGCCTTTGACGCCGCTTGCGAACTCGACCATCTCGCCGGCCTGCACATTGTCGAGGCCGTAGACACGGGCGATGCCGTCGCCGACCGAAAGCACCTGGCCGACTTCCGATACCTCGGCTTCCTGGCCGAAGTTTTTGATCTGCTCTTTCAGGATGGCTGAAATTTCCGCGGCGCGGATATCCATTAGCGGGCCTCTTTCATCACATGCCTGATGGCATTGAGTTTGGTACGGAGCGAACTATCGACCATGCGGCTGCCGAGCTTGACCACGAGACCGCCGATAATGGCCGGGTCGATCCTGACATTAAGCGCGACGTCCTTGCCGCTGATTGCCTTGAGCGCGCTCTTCAGCGCGGCGACGTGATCGTCCGTAAGCTTCTCGGCGACGGTTATTTCGGCGGTTGCTTCGCCTTTGTACTTGGCCACCAGCTCGCGGTAACCGCGCACCATGTCGCGCGCTGCGAACAGGCGGCGGTTGGTGGTCACAAGCTTGAGGAACTGTGCGGCAAGCCCACCAATGCCAACGCGTATGAGCACGGCCGAAAGCGCATTCAACTGCTCGGCGGTGGAAAAGACCGGGCTACGGACCAGCCGGTTGAGATCGGGGTTTTCGGCGACCAGGGTATCGAACCGGTCCAAATCCGCCTTTACCGCATCGACGGCATTTGACTCGCGCGCAAGCTCAAACAGAGCTGTCGCGTAACGGCCGGCCATGCCGGATACCAGGGGTTCGTCGCCTGCCACGTATGTGCCCTAAGCCAGCGTGCTTTCCAGCGCGTGCGTTTTCTTTTGGATTTTTCCGCAAGACCGGCAACCGCGCGAAAAGTCGGTGCAGGCCTTTGGGATTTAGGCGGGACTTCGGACGATTGGAGGCGGCGGGAATGCCCCCGCGATCCCGCGAAAACCGCGGCATCGCTAACATACCGCGCGTTGCGGTGCAACAAGGCGGAACTCATGGCACGGCAGGCGAAACTGCGTCTCCGTGCTGCTTGTGCGGAGTGACCCACTCATGCACGTTATCGGCCTACACCGGGCTTTATTCGATGGCAATCGACACCGGCCGAGACGGCGCTTTGGCCGGCGGCTTCGCCAAGCTTCTTTGCCTGCTTTTTCTCGCCGGCATTGCCATGCGGCTGACGCTTCTTGCGGTGCCGCCGGTGATCCCGCTCATCCACGAAGAACTGCATATGTCGGAGACGCAGATCGGTCTGCTGATCGGCCTGCCATTGGCGGTGTTTGCCGTCGCCGCCGTTCCTGGATCGCTACTCATCGCCCGGATCGGCAGTAACTTGGCCGTCGTGGCCGGTGTGGCGCTGGCGGCGCTGGCAGGCGCCGGGCGCGCCGCCGCCGTCGACGTCTGGACGCTCTATGCCGCCGCGATCGTTACCGGCTTGGGTATCGCGGTCATGCAGCCGGCTATGCCGATGCTGGTGCGCGAATGGATGCCAACGCGGATTGCGGCCGGCACAATCGCTTATTCGAGCGGTATGGTAATGGGCGCCACCGTACCGCCGGCGGTGACGCTGCCCTTTGTGCTGCCGCTCGTGGGCGGATCGTGGCGGCTCGATTTTGTACTGTGGGCATTGCCTCCCCTTGTCATCGCGCTGGTGTTTCTTCTGTTTGGCCCGAAACGCCGCGACCATGCCATCGCCGTCGTCGCGGGCGTGCGCGGCGGATTGTGGTGGCCGGACTGGAAAGATCCGCTGGTCTGGCTGCTTGGTTTCGGCTTCGGCACCAACAGCGCGCCGTTCTTCGCCGCTAATGCATTTCTCGGCGATTATCTGGCGAGCCGCGGGCAGGCCGATCTGTTCGGGCCGACGCTGAGCGCGCTCAATGGCGCCCAGATCGTCGGCTTGTTTATACTGATCGGGATGGCCGGCCGGCTGCAACGCCGCGCTTGGCCGTTTCTGCTGTTCGGACCAATGATGCTGGTCGCGTTTCTCGGATTTATTTTCGTTTCGGCGCCGCTCGGCATTTTCGTGTGCGCCGCCCTGGTTGGTATCTCGACCTCGATCACGATGACGGCGATACTGGCGCTGCCGCCGGCTTTGGCCGCGCCGGCCGACGTGTCGCGCACGGCCGCGGGTATGCTCACGATCACCTACACCTGCGCCATCGTCATTCCGACCCTCTGCGGCGCTCTCTGGGACGTGACAGGCAAGTCGTGGACCGTGTTCGTGCTGCCGGGTCTTTGTAGCATCGGACTTACCGTCATCGGCTCCATTGCCGCCCGCTATCCTTCGGCTGCGGAAAAGGCTTCCGGCTTAGGCGGGTTGCGAACGGCTTGAGAGGCGACCCGGCCGAGCGACAATCGGCCGGCGATGCTTCACTTGCCGACACCGTTGCGTTTGCGTCGGCGGGCTTGCTGTATGCCCGCCTCCCGTTGTTGCCGCCGGGAATGTTGACGGCCCTGACGGCGACCGGCAGGAGTAGCCGGTCATGACAAAACAGCCGAAAAAATCCACGCCAACACCGAAGGAGTCGAAGCGGCGCATGCTGCCGTCCGACCGGATCGCTTATTCGGCGATCGCCGAACGGCCGCCGCTCAAACTTCCGGACGGCGCGCGCCTTGCGGTCTGGGTGATCGTCAATGTCGAGGAATGGGATCCGACCGAGCCGATGCCGCGCACCGTGCTCACGCCGCCGGCCGGTGGCTCGCCGATGCCGGACGTGCCGAATTGGGCGTGGCACGAATATGGAAACCGGGTCGGCTTTTGGCGCTTCGTCGAAGTGTTCGACAAGCTCGCGATTCCGGCCGCGTTGGCGATTAACGGTTCCGCGCTTGCGGCTTACCCGCCGATCGTGCGCGCGGCGGTCCAGCGCAAGTGGGAGTTCATCGGCCACGGTTACACCCAGCGCAACATGCAGAAGGTGAAGGACGAGCGGGCCGACATCCGCAAAACCCGCGCTGCCATTTTGCGAGCGACCGGATCGCCGCCACGCGGCTGGCTCGGTCCCGGCCTCACCGAAACCTGGCAAACGCCCGACGTATTGGCGGAAGAGGGCTACGACTACGTCGCCGACTGGGTGCTCGACGACCAGCCGGTCTGGTTGAAGACGCGCGGCAAACCGATTCTCAACGTGCCTTACACCCAGGAATGCAATGACGTTGCCATGATGCTGATCCAGCACCACCCGGCCTACGAGTATTGCGACCGCGCGCTCGACCAATTCGAGCAACTTTACGCCGACGCCGCGAGTTCGGCGCGCGTCATGGCGCTTGTCGTGCATCCCTACATCATGGGCGCGCCGCACCGGCTGAAATATTTCCGCCGCGTGCTTGAAGTCATTCGCGGCAAGAGTGGCGTGAAATTCATGACCGGCGGACAGATCGCCGATTGGTTCATTGCGCTCGGACCAAAAGCGCCATGACGGTTCAGCAGCAAACGGAGGGAAAGCACGCGGCCATCGGTGGGAACCTGCGGCCGCGCCTGATGCTGGTGGTGCTCTGCCTGATCTGGGGGCTCACCTGGCCGATGATGAAAATCGCACTCAATGAAATTCCGCCGTTGAGCATGCGGACCGCCACGGCTTTCATCGGCACGGTGTCGCTGCTGGCGATCTGCCTGGCGTCGGGACGAAGCCTACGCGTGCCGTTCGGCAGGGCCTGGCTGCACGTACTGGCGGCTTCGATTCTCAACGTCGTCGCCTTCAGCCTGTTCAGCGCCTTTGCCCAAATCGCGGCCGCTACCTCGCGGGTGGCGATATTGACCTATGCCATGCCGATCTGGACGCTGGTGCTGGGCTGGGCGATCCTCAGCGAGCGGCCGAGCCGCATTCAGTCGGCGGCCATCGCGCTGTGTGCCGTCGGCCTCGTTATCCTCGTCAGCCCGGTGGCGATGACGACGACCGGCATTCCTTGGGGGCTGTTGTTCGCTATCGGCTCCGGTTTCAGTTGGGCGGCCGGCACCGTCTATCTCAAATGGGCGCGTATCGACGGCGATCCGGTCGGGCTTGCCAGTTGGCAGATCACGATCGCATTCGTCATCATCGCGGCGTGCATGTTGCTGTTCGAGGGTCGTCTGCAATTCGAGCACGCGCACGCCGGCGCGTTGCTGGCCGTACTTTTCACCGGCGTGCTCGGCAACGCGGTCGCTTACGCCCTATGGTTTGCGATTGTTAAGCGCGTGCCGGCGCTGACCGCGACGCTTGGCATCGTCGGCATCCCGGTGGTCGGCGTCGTCTCCACCATGCTGATTATCGGCGAGCGCCTCAGCGTGGCCGATACGATTGGATTCGCCTTTATCTTCGCCGCATCGCTTTGCGCGCAAATTCCCGCATCCGCGTTCCGGCGGGTTACGGCGTAACGGATTTTGCCAGTTCGGCGATGCGCCCCATCATGGGGTCCGACGGATCGCAAAGCGCGTCAATGACGGTGAAGTGATTGCCGGGAGATTCCGCATAGCGGATTTGCGCCTGCGTCCTCCAGGTTTGCGCTATTCGCCGGCTCTGCTGCTTGAATGCTTCGGTTTCGAGATCGCCGACCGCGGCGTCAATCGTGCGGCCGGGCGGCACTGGCCAGAACATCGGCGATAGGCGGCGCGCGTCATCGGCGGAAAGCCGCAGGTCCGCATTGATGCCAAAGCCGGTCAAAGGCGTCAGGTCGAACACGCCGGAAATGGCATAACCGGCGGGCACCAGATTCGGTGGCACCTTGGGGTAGAGCACCTGCCAGTCGGTCGCCACCATCGCCGCAGCGAGATGGCCGCCGGCGGAATGTCCGGTGACGATCATGCGGCGGCCAAGCCGCGCCCATAGAAAGATGCACGCGCGCCGGATCTGTTCGACAATGTCGCCGATGGTGACAATCGGACACAGATCGTAGCCGACCACCGCGACGGCGAGCCCCCGTGCGTTCAAGCCGCGCGCATGATGGCTGTGAAAGGAAGGGTCCATCGCGCGCCAATAGCCGCCGTGGATAAAGAGCGCGAGCGGCGCTTCTTCTCCGGCGTCCGGCAGGAACAGATCGACGAATTGCCGCGGCGTATCGCCGTACGACAAGCCGAGCTCGGCGCGGCCGCCCTTGAGCGTCTCGGCGCGGTAAAGCTCGGCATCGCGCGCCCAGGCCGCAAAAATCTCCGCGTGGTTGGGTACGCTGATGCGCGGATTATATTCGCTCTCCAAATCGGCCTCGGCCATTGTGCGTCTCCGGCAATTCGGTCCGCACCATGCGGCAAGGGCGTTGCGTGGGCAAGCAGCGCGACTTAAGACAAAGAATGCTCCGGATAGAGGGTGCCTATGAAGGTCGGCGACAGATCCATGCGCACCATCTGGCTCGAACCGGATGGCTGGTCGGTCGGAGTGATCGACCAGACCGCGCTACCGCATCGGCTGGTGACGGCGCGTCTGACGACACTTGCCGAAGCCACGCATGCCATCCGCGCCATGGTGATCCGCGGCGCGCCCCTGATCGGCGCGACCGCCGCATACGGCTTATGTCTGGCGCTACGCGAAGACGCCTCCGACGAAGGGCTTGAGCGCGCGTATGCGATGCTGATCGCCGCCCGTCCGACAGCGATCAATCTGAAATGGGCGCTCGACGAGATGATGGCGGTGGTGCGCAACCGGCCACGGGCGGAGCGGCCGGCGGCCGCCTATCGCCGCGCCGCCGAGATTTGCGATGAGGATGTGGCGATCAATAGCGGTATCGGCCGCAGCGGTTTGCCGCTGATCGAGGCGGTGGCGGCAAAAAAGAAACCCGGCGAACGCGTCAACGTACTCACCCATTGCAATGCCGGTTGGTTGGCGGCGGTCGATGTCGGCCCGGCAACCGCGGCGATCTACATGGCGCACGACAAAGGCATTCCCGTTCACGTCTTCGCGGACGAGACGCGACCGCGCAATCAGGGTGCGTCGCTAACGACCTGGGAACTCGGCCAGCACGGCGTGCCGCATACGCTGATCGCCGACAACACCGGCGGCCATCTGATGCAGCATGGCATGGTCGATCTCGTCATCGTCGGCACCGATCGCGTCACCGCCAACGGCGACGTCTGCAACAAGATCGGCACGTATTTGAAGGCGCTTGCCGCCCGAGACAATAACGTGCCGTTTTATGTGGCACTGCCGTCGCCGACCATCGACTTTACTCTTGCCGACGGCGTCGCTGACATTCCGATCGAACAACGTAACGCCGAGGAGGTGGCGACCGTGCGCGGACGCACCGCCGACGGCCGCATCGAGACGGTGCAGATCGCGCCCGCGGGCACGCCGGTCGCCAACTACGGCTTCGACGTGACGCCGGCGCGGCTCGTCACCGGGCTTATCACCGAGCGGGGCGTCATTGCCGCCTCGCGCGCGGCGCTCGCCCAGGCTTTCCCCGAACGCGCCGGCGCGGCAAAATAAGGATGCGATAACGCTTTGCTTGCTGAATCGGGGCGTGTGCCGTGCGTAAAATTGAAACTCGGCGGTCGCCGAATCCGCCGCTGCCCGGAATCCTGTCGATGAGTGTCAACTTGCTGCCGGCATCTTTGCCGGTCGATGGACGACAATCGCCGACCGCACTGACCGTCGCGCGGGGAACCGCGCGCTTTCTCCACGCGCTCGGCTATTCCGTGGTCAGCGAACTGCCGTTGCCGTCCGGCCGCCGCGCCGATCTGGTCGCGCTCGGTGGCGACGGCGAAATTCTGATTGTGGAGATCAAATCCTCGGTCGCCGATTTCCGCGCCGATCAAAAGTGGATGGAATACCGGTTGCACTGCGACCGGCTGTTCTTCGCTACCGTGGCCGAGGTCCCCAGCGAGATTTTTCCGGCCGATGCCGGTCTCATAGTGGCTGATGCTTTCGGCGCTACGATCGTATGCGAGGCACCCGAGCATCGGCTCCTGCCGGCGCGCCGCAAGACGGTGATGCTGCGCTTTGCGCATGCCGCCGCATTGCGCTTGCAGGCGCTGGCCGATCCGCAGGGTCCTTACGGCGGCGAAATCTGAGCGTATCGATGAATCCGCTCGTCGTTCCTGGCGCAGGAATGATCGGCGGCTTCTTAGAAACCCAGTGAGGAGGGCTCGGCGGCGGAAGCGGTTGTCACCGGAGCACCCGCCGCTACCATCGGGCTGGATACGAACGCTTTGACGCCGTCGTGGCCAAGTGCGAACAACGGCAAAACCCGCGGCATGTCCAAATCTTCGAGCAGGACGAGCCTTCGGTTGTCGAGCACAATCCATTTCGTATCGAGGCGCGCGGTGACCACCGCGTGATCCTGGCCGCTGCCGAGATCGCGCACGATGACGAGGCGCAAATCGTTCTCGCTGACGCCTGCTTCCTTCAGCGCAACATATTTGGCGATGGCGTAGTCCTCGCAGTCGCCGCGGCCGGTGGCAAGCGTGGCGAGCGGGGCGCTCCAGCGGTCGGGTACGCCCCATTGCGCCTGATCGCTCATCGGCTCGATGGCAAGATTGATGGCGCGATTGATTATGCCGAACCGGGCGCGCCCGTCATGGGCGCGGCCGTCGGCGATCACGGCGAGAAACTTCCGTGCCGCGCCGGGGCAGGATTGGGCATCCTCGTGGCAGCGCGTCAGAACGTCGCTCTCATTGCGGATGTCTGTGGTAAGGCCGTTCCATTTGGCCAGGACTTCGCCATCGAACACCGGCAGCACGTCGCGGCCGAACGGCTCGGCAGCGGCTAGCGTCGGCACGTCGATCGCCGGCGCGCTAATGCCGATCTGATATTGCGCCAATGCGGCCGCCGGGCTGCCGAGAACCGCAGCCAGAACAACCGGCAGAAACGCAAAGCTGCGCGCTGCAACGCGACCGAACATCTGACGTCCCTGTTCAGGCGGCGTAGCGTCCAGGCGGACACTCGCTGCCTTTTTCTTTTCAGGGACGCGATAACCCCGGCCTCGCTGAAGCCGCGTTAAGGCGGCGGGATCGGCGCGGGAACTATCGCAAACAGCGTGCAGGAACCCTCACGCCGTCGCCGACAATTTTATCGAACCGTCGGTCGAACGCGGCGCTATACAGGCAATCGGTTTTACGATTTAATTAAAATTAGAAATGCAACTAATGACCAACGGGAGGAATCGATGCGCCGGATGCGCCGGATAACCCTTTGCGGCTGTGCGCTGCTAGGCCTTTTGCTCGGGATCGGCGCCGCGTCGGCGCAAGACAAGACCTTTGAGCTGAAGCTTTCGCATTGGGTGCCGCCGTCGCATCCGCTCCAAAAAGCGATGGAAGAGTGGGGCGCCTCGATCGAGAAGGATTCCGGCGGCACCATCAAATACAAGATCTATCCGGCGCAACAGCTCGGCAAGGCGTTCGATCATTACGACATGGCGCGCGACGGCATTGCCGATGTGACTTATGTCAGCCCGGGCTATCAGCCCGGCCGCTTCCCGATTTTCGACGCCGGCAATTTGCCGTTCATGCTGGCCAACGCCAAAGGCGGTTCGGCGGCGCTTGATGTCTGGTACCGCAAATACGTCGCCAAGGAGATGCCGGACGTCAAATTCTGCTTCGCCTTCGCGCACGATCCCGGCACGTTCCATTCGCGCACCAAAAAAATCATGGTGCCGGGTGACATCAAGGGCATGAAGATCCGCCCGGCGCATGCGACCATGGCGTCGCTGGTCACCGAGCTCGGCGGCACCAACGTGCAGGCGTCGGCCCCGGAAGTGCGCGATGTGATTGAAAAGGGCGTGGCGGATGCCGTCACTTTCCCTTGGGGCTCGATCTTGCTGTTCGGCATCGACAAGGTCACCAAATATCACATGGAGGCGGCGCTCTACACGACCAGCTTCGTGTGGGTGATGAACAAGTCGACCTATGCGAAAATGTCGCCGTCGCAGCAAAAGGTGATCGACAACCACTGCACGACCGAATGGGCGGAGCGCGTTGCATCGCCGTGGGCCGACTTCGAGCATGACGGTATCGCCAAGCTCAAGGCCGAGCCTGGACAGGAAGTCTATCCGATCTCTGACGCGCAGCTCGCACAATGGAAGGCGGCTGCCGGCCCGGTGGTGCAGAAGTGGGCAGCCGCGGTGAAGAAAACCGGCAACGATCCGGACGTGGTGCTCAAAGAGCTGAAAGAGCAACTCGCCAAATACAATTCCGGGTACTGAGACCGATTGTTACTGCGATGAGCAAAGCGGCGGAGCAATCCTGAATCTCCATTCCTGGATTGCTTCGCTCGCACTGCGCAACGGAACTTGTCGATCATGAGCGAGTCGCAAGCGGAGCTGGGCCCTGCCGTCGCACGCCCGCCGCGCAGTCCAATGGATCGGTTTATCGACGGCATCGAGCTGATCGCCGCATTCTTCATCGGTCTCGTCGCCGTCGATATCTTCGTCTCGGTGATGCTGCGTTACTTCTTCAGCCTACAGATACCAGACAGCTACGATTTCGGCCGGCTGCTGCTCGGCATCGTCATTTTCTGGGGCATCGCGGCGACTTCCTATCGCGGCACGCATATCACCGTCGATCTCCTCTACGCCAATGTCGGCAGGCGGATGCAGCGCGCGATCGACGTCTTCGCCACTTTGGTTCTGCTGTTCGTGGTGACGGTGCAGACCTACACCTTGTTCGACAAAGTGACGAGCACCTACGCCGAACATGTTTCCACCTTCGATTTACGCCTACCGGTCTGGCCGTTTTTTCTGCTGGCCTGGATCGGCGACGTATCGGCCGTGCTGCTGATCGCGGTGCGCACCTACCGGCTGATCTTTTATCCTGAGCTTTTGGGCGGCCGCTACCAGATCAAGCCGGTGGAATGAGGCACCCGTGAGCTCGAGCCTCGTCGCCATCGTCGGTTTTGTCGTCCTGTTCGTGCTGATGCTGCTGCGAGTGCCGGTCGGCATGGCAATGGGGCTCGTCGGCGTCAGCGGCTTTGCCTATCTCGTCGGCGGCGAGCCGGCGCTCAAAATTGTCGGCCACACCTCGATGCGCACGGTGACCGACTACACCTTCGGCGTCATCCCGATGTTCCTGCTAATGGGCGCTTTCGTGTCCAATTCGGGCATGAGCCGCGAGTTGTTCCGCGCCGCCAATGCTTTCGTCGGACATCTGCGGGGCGGCTTGGGCATCGCCACGATCGCCGCCTGCGCCGGCTTTGCCGCGATTTCCGGCTCGTCGGTGGCTACAGCCGCCACCTTTGCCACCGTCGCCTATCCGGAAATGCGCCGCTACAACTACCCGCAATCGTTCGCGACCGGCGTGATCGCCGCCGGCGGCACGCTCGGGGCCATGCTGCCGCCTTCGACCGTGCTCGCCGTCTACGGCATCATCACCGAGCAGGACATCGGCAAGCTGTTTATCGCCGGGATCATACCCGGCATCCTTGCCGCATCGATGGACATGCTCACCATCGTAATCATCGGCCGGCTGCGGCCAAATTTCCTCCCGGCGGCGCCGCGGCACACGTGGCCGGAACGGTTGAACGGGCTGCGCGACATCTGGGCCACCCTTGTCCTCTTCGTCTTTGTTATCGGCGGGCTTTACGGCGGCCTGTTTACTCCGACCGAAGCCGGCGGCATGGGCGCGGTCGGCGCGCTTTTGATCGGTGTCCTGCGCGGCAAGCTAAGCCGGACGGATATCCGCCGCTCGTTGCTGCAAGCCGTGCGCACCGCCGCCGCAGTCCTCACGGTGCTGATCGGCGCTCTCTTGTTTGGATATTTCCTCACCGTTACGCAGACGCCGCAGAAGGTGACGGCATTCCTGAGCGTGCTCGGGATTGGCCGTTACGGCGTGCTGGCGCTGATCATGGTCATGTACATCGTGCTCGGCTGCCTGATGGATGCGTTGGCGATGATCATCCTCACCGTTCCGATTATTTTCCCGGTGATCACCCAGCTCGGCTTCGATCCGATCTGGTTCGGTGTCATTATTGTCATGACGGTCGAACTCGGCCTTATTCATCCGCCAGTCGGTATGAATGTTTTCGTGATCAAGAGCGTCGTTCAGGAGGTGAGTTTTTCAACCATTTTCCTCGGCGTGTTGCCGTTCATTGTCACCGACCTTATCCGCCTTGTCATCTTGATCGCGTTTCCGATCCTGGCTCTCTATCTGCCATCGCACATGTAACGCCCACCGCCAGCAGCAGCAACAGGATGTTCGCATGGACCTGAAACTTTCCGGACGTAGCGCGCTCGTTACCGGCAGTTCAAAAGGGATCGGCCTTGCCGTTGCACAATGGCTGGCGCGCGAAGGCGTGCATGTCGGTCTGGTGGCGCGTTCGGCCGACCGCCTGGAACAGGAAGCCGCCGCGCTTCGTAAAGCGACAGACGTCACCGTGCGCGCGCTCGCTGCCGATCTTTCCGACGCCGCCGCCCGGCAACGCGTGGTCGAAGCTTTCCCCGACGTGGACATTCTCATCAACAATGCCGGCGCAATTCCAGGCGGCACCATCGATGAGGTCGATGAGGCGGCATGGCGCGCCGGCTGGGAACTCAAGGTGTTCGGCTATATCGGCCTGACGCGGCTCTATTTGCAGAAAATGAAAGAGCGGCGGCGCGGCGTGATCGTCAACATCATCGGCGCCGGTGGCGAACGGCTGGATTACGGATATATCGCCGGCGCGGCCGGCAATGCCGGACTGATGGGATTCACGCGGGCGATCGGTGGCGCCAGTCCGAATTTTGGCGTGCGCGTGATCGGCGTCAACCCGGGCCCGGTGCTGACCGATCGCATCGAGGTGCTCGGGCGCAAGCGGGCTGCGCGTCTCTACGGTGATGAAAACCGGTGGCGGGAGGGCTTTGCGGAGATGCCGTTCGGCCGCCCAGCCAGTACTGACGAGATTGCCGCGATGGTTGTGTTCTTGGCGTCCGATCTTTCCGGCTACACCAGCGGCACAATCATCACCATCGACGGCGGGATCACCCACCGCAGCTAGTGGTCCGATTCTAACATTCGCATCCGTATTCGGCAGCTTCTCATGCGAATGTTAGAATTAAAAGGACCACTAGCAAATATGAGTCTTAGTGGAGCTTTGGATTTGACATTCGCTTCACGAGCCTGCCGCCAGGTGGGTAGCGAATGTTAAATCCGCTCCACTAGCTGCCATAAGTTGAAGTGGATTTAATTGCGGCCGCCGCCGGCCAGTACCGCTCGGGTTGCGCGGTCGGGACCGAAATCGTCGACGTTGTCGATGGCAAGCAGGTCGGACAAGCGGGTGCGCGCACGGTTGACGCGGCTTTTGATGGTGCCAACGGCGCAGCCGCAGATGGCGGCTGCGTCTTCGTAGGAGAAGCCCGAGGCCCCGACCAGGATCAACGCCTCGCGCTGATCGGACGGCAGCTTTGCAAGTGCGGCGCGGAATTCATTGAACTCAACACGCCCGGTCTGCTCAGGGTGCGATTTGAGCGTTTCGGCAAAGCGGCCGTCGGCATCTTCGACCTCGCGCCGGCGCTTGCGGTATTCCGAGCGGAACAGGTTGCGCAGAATTGTGAACAGCCACGCCGGCATGTTGGTGCCGGGTTGGAACGAGTCGATGTGCGCAAGCGCCCGCAGCAGCGTCTCCTGCACCAGATCGTCGGCGCGGTCGACGTTGCCGCTCAGCGAGATGGCGAACGCGCGCAAGCTTGGCACGGTCGCAAGCACCTGATCGCGAATGGCAGGATCGAGCTTCATGCAACCCCATCGTCTTGATCGGAAAGCCGGCGAACGAGATCGTCGATGTGTTTCGGCACGCCCTGGTTGACCACGTCATCGTACATGCCGCGCAGCTGCTGGCCGATGCGCGCCTGCACTTCGCGGCCCAAACGGACTTCAGCTTTGCGGTGCGTCGCTGTCTTGCCCATGGCTTCCGGTTCGTCCGCCTTGTTCTCAGTCGCGGGAGGCGGTTGGAGGTTGACTGTCTTACCAGTGGTCATTTTTCATCGTCCCCCCGTCATTGCGGACATGATCTACACTTCTGCCTGTCCCCAATCGCGCCACCAACGCGCGGGTCGCGCGGTTGGTTCCAAGCGGGGGAACCATTCTTATGGAACCTTGTTTGCCCCCGCACGTTTTAGCCAATAGCCTTTGGACGCTGGAAGGGGAGGGTGCTGCCTTTGACGACCTCAAAAGCCGTAATTCAACATTTGCCGTTTCTACGCCGTTATGCCCGTGCGCTGACCGGTAATCAGGCCTCTGGCGATGCTTACGTGGCCGCCACGCTGGAGTCGCTGTTAGCCAGTCCGAAATTACTTGAATCCGTTCCAAATCAAAGGGTTGCACTCTACAAATTATTCACCAAAATCTGGAATTCCGTGGCGGTGAACGGCAAACCCGACGCGGCTGAGCCGCATTTGCCGCCCGAACAACATCTGACCCGGATCACGCCGCGGCCGCGCCAGGCCTTCCTTCTGGTCGCGCTTGAGGGATTCTCCGAGGACGATGCCGCCCAGATCGTCGATTGCGACCTGCCGACTTTGCGCGGCCTGGTTGAGGAATCGGGCCGCGAAATGGCCGCCGAAATAGCCACTGACGTCCTGATTATCGAGGATGAGACATTTATCGCCATGGACATCGAGGCGCTGGTGGAAAGCCTCGGTCATCGCGTGATCGGCGTGGCACGCACTCATGCGGAAGCCATCGCGCTCGCCCGTAAAACGCGACCAGGCCTAATCCTGGCGGACATCCAGCTTGCCGATGGCAGTTCGGGTCTCGACGCAGTGAACGAACTCCTCGGTTCGTTTGAAGTGCCGGTGATCTTCATCACCGCTTATCCCGAGCGCTTCCTCACCGGTCAGCGGCCGGAGCCGGCCTTCCTGATCGCCAAGCCGTTCCAGCTTGCGGTGGTGTCGGCGGTAGCGAGCCAAGCGCTGTTTTTCGGGCGCAAGGCGCACCAGCGAGAGCGACAGGCTACCGCGTAATCGTTTCGCGAAAGAAGCCCGAGAGAACGCCGACGGCCGGACCAAGTCCGGCCGTTAACGCTTGCGCTATGGCTCAAACCGCCGATGTTCGGCCACATCACTTCGTGAAAATTATTAGGGCGCAACCGATCGGTCCATCGGTTGCGCCCAAGTCGACCAGCCAAGCACGGGGGGAGGGGGGGAAAGGATGGCCGGTCCCGACGACAAGTCCCGATCGTCTTGTTGGTTCCGCTCCCGACGGCCGTGTTCAGGCAATCACGCAAGTGTGAGGCCGCCACTTCGGGGTGACGGAACCGCCATCCGGCCAACTACGTTGCAACTCGGGCGCGGAAAAAATTCGAGGCGCGTCGCGTAGGGGCTCGGGGATCGCGCATGCAAGTTGCGGGGTCGTTCCAATGCGGAGTTTGTTTTGGGTTCGAGCTGCGGGCGTAACGCTGGCGTTATTCGCCGCGAGCTTCATCTCTTTCCCCTCTTTGACACACGGCATGTCCACCTTGGAATCGCCGTCGGTAAACCGCACGCTCAAGGGCGATCGCTTGCGATCGATCAGTCCGGCGGTCTTCCCGCACCAGCTCGGATCGCGATCGTTGCCGCCGACACACGCGAACATTCCGGTCGGGTGCGACCGCACCTTCAGCGCGGTCTCGTCGCCCAAGCTTGCGCATGTTTTCGGTCGCTGCTTGGCGTGACGAATTTTGCGAAAAATTTGAAGCAAAAACGTTGCTGATAGCGACAGCGCGCCACGAGGAACTTTTAACGTCCACCCCCGATTGATGATCGGAACTTATTGGTGGAGTTGATGATGTCGGCGGTTAAGTTGTTAGCGCCCGCTTGCGCCGCGATACTTGGTGCGACTTTCGCAGCATCCATTGGCAGTTCTGCTTCGGCGCAATCGCTCGCGAACGACGTATTGATGCGTGCGAGCGGGGAAGCTGATATCACAGCCCCGCTTCAACGCCAGGTCGTCGGTTACCGCGGCGATCAGCCGTCAGGCACGATTATCATCGATACCGCACATACATTCCTCTATCTGACGCTTGGAGACGGCAAAGCTCTGCGCTACGGAATCGGCGTTGGGCGCAAGGGCTTCACCTGGTCAGGCGTCGAGACGATTTCACGCAAGTCGGAATGGCCCGACTGGATTCCGCCCGCCGAAATGATTGCGCGGCAACCTTACCTTCCGCGCTGGGTCGGCGGCGGCCCGGGTAATCCACTGGGCGCCCGCGCGCTTTATCTCGGCAATACCGATTATCGCATCCACGGCACCAACAGCCCCGGCTCGATCGGCAAGCACGTCTCCAGCGGATGCATCCGCATGCGTGATGCCGACGTCGTCGACCTCTACGATCGCGTCCCCGTCGGTACCAAAGTAGTGGTGCTGCCGAGCGACCAGGGTGCAGTTGCCGTCAACGATCAAAGGAACGTCGGGGAAAAGGAAGTGCGACCAAAAGAAGTAGCGCGAAAAGATCTGGCGCAAAAAGATGTTGCGATTGAAAGCAACCACGGGATCATGACCGCCCGGATTGCGGTCACGCCGGTGCGACAGGTCGAGTGGAGCAGCAATCCTACGCCATTTGGCCTCTACTGATGTGGATGACAAACGCGCGCCGATCGCCTGCCGATATTTCGCCGCCGCGGCGAAATCGCAAACGCGGCAATCTTATTATTCCTCGACGGCCCGAGCGTGGGACCTTGACCTCGGAAGTATCGAGGTCGAACTGTAAGAGTATGGACAGGCCCGCGGCGAAAAGGACAACCAGGCAACCGGACGAAGCGAGTGCGCAAGTGCCGGGGGAATTCTTCCCGGATATTGCAACGGTTCATTTTGTGCTTGAGGCAGGCCGGATAGGCGTCTGGTCGTGGGACATCGCCACGGACGCGGTGACGTGGTCGAACAATATCGAATCGATTGTCGGCCTTGCGCCCGAAACGTTCGGCGGCACGTTTGCATTTTTTGCGAACCACATTCACGACGAAGATCGCGCCAGAGTTCTCGAAGCGATCAACGCGGCGGTGCGTACCGGCGCCCCGTACGAAGTGCGGTTTCGGGTCGCGCCGCGCCCAGGACGAGCGGAAACCTGGATCGAGGCGGCGGGCGCGGTCATAACAGAAGCCGGTGTGCCGGCACGCATGGTTGGCCTCTGTCACGAAGTGACCGAACAGGTGAAGCTGCAAGAGGAATTGCGCAGTCGCGCCAAGCAGCAGGAAGCCCTTGCGCAACTCGGTGAGCGCGCACTGCTGAAGACCGATATCGAGCGGCTGCTCAACGACGTGGTCTCGACCGTCGCGATCACACTCCCGGTCGATTTCGTCAAGGTGATCGAGCTGCTGCCGGGCGGCAACGATCTCTTGCTGCGGGCCGGATTCGGCTGGGGGAGCGGCTGCATCGGCTCAATCGTGATGACCAAAGAGCATGACGACTACGCCGGGCACATTCTGGAAGCGATCGTTCCGGTGGTCACCCAAGATTTTGCGAACGAAAAGCGTTTTACCGTACCGCAATATCTGCGCAATCACCGTTGCGTCAGCGGGATGAGTACGGTCATCACCGGTCAGGACGGCCGCGCTTATGGCGTGCTCGGTGTCTGCACCAAAGTACCGCGCCGGTTCAGCCTACGGGACATTTCCTTCCTCGCTGCGGTCGCCAATCTGGTCGCTGGCGCCATTCACCGGCGGCAATTGGAGCAGCGCCAGGAACTGTTGATCCGCGAATTGCGGCATCGCTCCGGCAATCTGTTCTCCCAGCTCTTGGCGTTGCTCTCGCAGACCGCGCGAAATTCCCACAACATGGCCGAACTGATAACCAAGTATCAGGCTCGCGTGCTGGCATTGGCTAATGCCCATCGGTTGATCACTGAAGCCGGCTGGAAATCCACTTCGCTTGCCGAATTGCTCCGCGTCATGCTGGGTCCCTATCTCGAACGCACTGACGCCAACGGCCCGGATGTCGAGCTCGATCCAGATCCGACCTTCAGCCTCGGCGCCGCACTGCATGAACTTGCCGCCAACGCCATCAAATACGGCAGCCTGTCGCGCCCACAGGGTCGGCTCGAATTGAGTTGGTCGGTGGCGCGCACACAGCGCGGCGTGACCCTGACCTTCAATTGGGTCGAGCGCAACGGCCCGCCGGCGCGGCGGCCGCGGCGCACGGGATTCGGATCGCGGTTGATCGGCCTGGTGATCGAGCGGCAAATGAACGGCGAAGTCCATTCGAGCTACACGCGTGAGGGTTTCTCCACGCGGTTGATCGTGCCGCTGGCGCACGAACGCTGGCCGACAGAGGATGTGCCAAGTCCGACGGAAAACGCATAACAGGCGGAACGCTGGGCCCCCCGGCCGCGTTGACGGTCTTGGGTCGGTCGGATTTGGGCAATAATTTCAATAACTCGGGAGTGAAACGGCTGCATTCTCGTCGCAGGCGTGCACGGGCGGGGTGGAAGGTCGTGCCCACGGCTGTTGCGGCGCGCGGCGCGCTCAGCGTTTTCATGCTGTGCAGCGGCGCCTCCGTAGCTTTAGCCGCGGAACCAAATACCTCCGAGCATGCCGGCGCGATCTTCATCGTCCAGCTTGCGCTCCTCCTGGTGGTCGGTCGCGGTCTGGGCGAGCTGATGCAGCGGTTCGGTCAGCCGGCGATTGTTGGCCAGCTCCTCGGGGGGCTCATTCTCGGGCCCTCGCTGCTCGGAGCAATCTGGCCGGACGTTCAGCACCTGTTATTTCCGCCGACAGTCGAGCAGAGGAGCATGCTCAATGCCGTTTCCCAACTCGGCATCCTGATGCTGCTGTTGCTGACCGGGATGGAAACCGACGTGCGGCTGATAAAGCGTGCCGGGCGGGCGGCCGTCTCGGCCTCAGCCGCCGGCGTGGCGCTGCCTTTCATCGGCGGCTTCTGGCTTGGTGAAATGCTGCCGGATTCAATCCTGCCGAATCCGCAAGCGCGTTTCGTTACCGCGCTGTTTCTCGCCACCGCCCTTTCGATCTCGTCGATCAAGATCGTCGCTGTGGTCGTGCGCGAAATGAACTTCATGCGCCGCGATATCGGCCAGATTATCGTCGCTTCCGCGATCATCGAGGATTCGAGCGGATGGATCATCATTGCCGTTTCGTTCGGTTTTGCTTCCTCCGGCACCCTCGACCTGCGCACGGTGAGCTTCGCTATTCTCGGAACGCTTTTGTTCCTGGCGATCAGCCTCACTATTGGCCGGCGTGTCGTGTTTAGCTTGATCCGCTGGACCAACGATACATTCGAAAGCGAATTCGCCGTCATCACCATGATCTTGTTGATCATGCTGGCGATGGCATTGGTTACCTATCTGATCGGGGTGCAGACTGTGCTTGGCGCGTTTGTCGCCGGCGTCTTGATCGGCGAATCGCCGATCCTCACCAGCCATATCAACGAACAATTGCGGGGCTTGATCGCGGCGTTGTTCATGCCGGTGTTCTTCGGGCTGTCGGGACTGGGCGCCGACTTGACCATCCTCAAAGATCCGGCGCTTTTGCTGTTGGGAGCCGGGTTGGTGATTATTGCCAGCGTCGGCAAATTCGCCGGCGCGTTCGTCGGCGGCAAGATCGGTGGATTGGGCCGCGCCGAATCGTTCGCGCTGGCCTGTGCGATGAATGCCCGCGGCTCGACTGAGGTGATCGTTGCCTCAATCGGTCTTTCGGCTGGCGTATTCAGCCGCAATCTTTACACGCTGATCGTCGGCATGGCGGTGCTCACGACCATGGCGATGCCGCCGATGCTGCGCTGGGCGCTGCGCCGCTTGCCAATGCGCAAGGCGGAGCGGGAGCGGCTTGAACGCGAGGAACTTGACGCCCGCGGCTTCGTGCCGAATCTCGAACGCTTGTTGCTCGCGGTCGACGCCGGCGCTAACGGCGCGCTGGCCTCGCGGTTGGCGGGCGCGATTGCCGGGTCCGGGGACAAGCCGACCACAATCATCGAGTTCGGTCCCGACGGGTGGCGGCAACCGGCGCGCGGCAAAAACAATGCAACGAAGCATAAAGTGCGGGCCGCGGCCGCACGCGCTAATCCACTTGCCGACGACGCGGTGCACGGTAACGTCGACCTCACTACGCAGCCCCGCAAGGCGGCCGATGCCGAAGCGGTCGCCGATGAAGCGCAGAAGGGTTACGACCTGCTGATCGTCGGTATCGACAAGACTCGCGGGCCACGCGGCGGATTCGGTCCGGAGATCACCCGCATAGCTGATGGGTTCGAGGGGCCGCTCGCGGTGGCGATCGCCGGTGGACGCCGGCTCAAGAGCGGTGGCGAGCCGATCGGGAGAATTCTAATTCCGGTCAACGGCACCGACGTGTCGCGCCGGGCGGCGGAAGCAGCATTTGCGTTGGCGAAAACCGGCGATTCGAGGGTCAGCGCGCTGTACGTGGCGAGCGGGCGGCCGGATGGCAGACGCGGGCGCACCCGCCGCGGTTCGGCCATACGCCGCAACGAAGAAATCGTGCTCGAGGATATTGCCGAGCTTGCCGACCGCTATGACGCACGTGTGCGCACGGCGCTACGCGTCGATGTCGCGGCGGAAGATGCCATCCTCAAGGAGGTCGAGCGAGGCGGGTACGATCTGATCGTGCTGGGCGTGACCCGCCGTCCGGGCGAGACGCTGTTCTTTGGCAATATGGCGGCGGCGTTGCTCGAGCATTGCGAGACGGCAATTCTGTTCGTGGCCAGCTAGTGGTCCGATTCTAACATTCGCATCCGTATTCGGCAGCTTCTCATGCGAATGTTAGAATCAAAAGGACCACTAGCAAATATGAGTCTTAGTGGAGCTTTGGATTTGACATTCGCTTCACGAGGCTGCCGCTAGGTG
>DATKRE010000033.1:0-7001 GCA_035532335.1 Xanthobacteraceae bacterium
TCGCGAGCGAAATCAGTATTGCGGCAATAACAGACGATTTCATCATGACGCTTTCCTTTCACTTTCGGCTGCAAAAGCGGGTCACGGACAGACGCTATATCGCTTTGCCCATCCAGGCTACGCTTACCCACCGCAGCTTGCCGGCACGCCGTCATGGCCGGGCATAGCCGTTCGAAGAACGGTGTCGCTTTCACTCTATGTTCCGGCCATCAACGTCTTTAAGTTCCTCCTGCCGCGAAGTCGTGGATGCCCGGCATAAAGCCGGACATGATGAAAGAGAAAGACAATGGCCGACGCCAGCAAAAAACCAAAAGCCGAGGCAGCTCCAAAAAAGGATGCTGCAGCGAAGGTCGAGAGCCCAGCGGCAAAGGCCGCGCCCAAAGAAACATCCAAGCCGGGCACGTCCAAAGACACATCCAAGCCGGACACGTCCAAAGACAAGTCCAAGCCGGACACGCCCAAAGACGCATCGAAGCCCGAGAGCGGCGATACGGCCGCCGCGGCGCCGTCCAATTATAGCCGCGGCGAAGGTCAGAAACCGGTCACCGCGGCCTATAAGGAAAACTGGAACACGATCTTTGCGAAGAAGAGGACGAAGAAGAAAAAGCGATAGGGCGTGGGTGGAGTGAATGGCGAGGCGATACTCGTGATCGTCTCCGCCAAGCGTTTCACGCGCGTCGAGGTCGAGCCACTTTAGCTAAGGGGCGGGGGCGGGCAAAACGGAAGTGAACGACAGGCAACAGGCAACAAACACAACATCATTGCCGGCCATGACCCAATGGAGCACTCACAGGGCGCAGCACGCCAATGACACAGCTTCAGTCTTGGTCGGAAGGCCTCGGAGCAGCATTATACTCGTCCATTACGCTGGCACGAATTCTTCCATCGTCAATTAAAATAGTTTCGGGGCTCCCGAGCTGGGCATACCGTATTGCTTCTGAACACGCCACCACTCCGTTCGCCTTCTGCTCGATAGCCTCTTTCCGTTCCTTACGATGTGCCGCAATATTTTCAATTAAGTTGTCAAACCAACTTTCGTCGCCCGAATTGATATCTCCGTTGGCTGCAAACTGCATTTCCCAACGTGGCGTACCCTTCGGCGTCGGAAAGCTTACTAGTTGATCGAGCATTTCCGTCGCCAACAGCATGCGTATCATCCCTCCTATTACTTCTGTCCAATTTAAGACACGCCACTCCGCGCGCAGGGCCGCTGGCAGAAAATCGGCAATTCTGTAAACGAGCCGGGCTATAAATTTCGCCGACGACAATCCACCAACGGGAAGGAGTGTGGCAAGAACAGTTCGAGCGCCGAGAGCCAGGAATCCATTGCCGACCGTCGCATGGCTGGCTGCATCAATTCCATGAGTATCGCACGCACTTAATATAACTACAGGCGGCACACGCACAGTCCCGCGTAATTCCCAGACATCTGTGCGCTCATTTCCAATTATCAGTTTCCCCACGGGATCATTGGAATTGTCAGCCCCGTGACCGTCGAAAATAAGAATGTGACCATCAAAGCTATTTAATGCGTCTATAAATTCAGACTTGGACTGCGCAGTCTTTATTACAAGATCAACTTTACCTTCCCACCCGTCTTTTGTTACTTCTAGCGCCTCTCTCAACACCATCCTCAAAGGATCGTCGGCGCTAAATGCGGATAGCAAAAGAATCTTTTGAAGGTCTTTCGGTGAAAACGTTAGCCGCGGTGACGGTGCGAGCAAGCCCATCATCAGATTGCCAGGCGTAGCGTTTATTCGGGAGCATAAGTATCGCAAAGAGAGAGGTAGATTACCAATTGGCAACCATTCCAGCGGAGCATCGGATACGATTTTAATCGGGCCGCCAACCTCTTTTATGAAGCCAATTCTTCGCGTGCCTACAGCTTGTTTAAGACCGTTCTGGATCGTTGAATACAATCGTCGCGCCTTTAGCCGACCGTGTCGCTTTTCTGAGCGCACACTTCTGGCAAAGGCAGAGAGGCTAGGAAATACGCGATTGATACCGGGTGATAAGCGCAGCACCGCTGAGCAAGTCTGAGCCGCATGCAGCCCTACACCGAGGGTATGTGTCTGCAATTCACGTCGCCGGATGGATATGAGCCATTGCGCCTTCCGTGAACCCACAAGCTGCTTTGCGTTTTCGGTCTTGATAGTAGTACAGAGGCCGTCCTGTTTCTGCAAAAGCCGCAACGTCTTAGCGAACGGCCCTTCTGGTTTTATTTTTCCGTAGAATCTATACAAAGCTGGTTCGGTGAGGACTAACGGCGGATCGATTAAAGTCATGCGGTGAAGAGGCCTAAATCCGACCTCCTCGCGAACTTTTACTACTGCGGCAGCACTATCTAGTATCACCGCGCTGTACTCGTCCTCCGTGAGCCCCACGAAAGGCTTTCCGGGCTCAAGGGACCGCGCTGCTCTGATAAGCGACATGTGATTCGGAATAGAGATATTGTGTTGATGTTCATAGAGTCCCGTTGGAGTGAATTTTGGCTCCTTCCATTTTGCGAGAGATGATTTCGCCGCTTCTCGCCGAAGCTGACTTAGTGAGTCATAGCGGGCGTCGAATGCTTTACAACAATAGTCTCGCAGGTGGTTCTCGCTAAACTCGTCGATGTGAATCACGCCTTCAATTTTTACGTTAGACACATGGAGGACGGGATGCGGGAGAGTTTCGATCCATCCTCGTGTTCTAAGCGCACTGCCCTGTTCTCCGGAAAAGCAGACCATGAAGATCCCAATTTGCTCTGCGGAGAGTTGTTCGAGCGCCCCAATATTGATTGGTATCCACATCAGCGATCGAGCACCGCCCATTCGCTGGGTTATGATGTCGTTTAGTTTTTGGCTTCGCTCCAGAACGTCGGCTGGAAGACCCGTCAGCCGATGCAGCGCCCAATGAAGATGAGCCCAGCTTACTGAAAAGCCCTGAAAAGGAGTGATGTCCGCCGCTTCATCAGTTTCAAGGACCAGCAAGTAGTAGATTTTAAGAGGATCTCCCCCGAGCATCGGCTTGCTCCTTACAAAAAACTCTGCGGATCGATATCGATTTCGACCTTGATCGAACCCTTGGTTTTCGGCGCTGCGGCGAGCCACTCCCGCAAATAACCCGACAGGTCGAAGTTGCGCGGCGCCTTGACCAGCAAGCGCAGGCGGTGGCGGCCGCGAACCAGCGAGATCGGTGCGTCGGCGGGCCCCAGCACGCGCACGTCGTCGCTTGCCGGCGCGGCACGTGCCAGCGCCCGCGCGAACGACGCGGTGTCGTTCTTGTCCGGTCCGGAGACGACGAGACTCGCCAGCCGCCCGAACGGTGGATAGCCGGTGCGCTCGCGCACCTCGATCTCGGCGTCGTAGAAGGCTTTGCGATCCTGCGCGATCAGCGCCCGGATCACTGGATGCTCGGGCTGGTGGGTCTGCAACAAGCCAAGTCCGGTGCCGGCGTCACGGCCGGCGCGGCCCACCACCTGATGCAACAGTTGAAACGTGCGCTCGGCCGCGCGCGGATCGCCGTTATTCAAACCGAGATCGGCATCGATAATACCGACCAGATTGAGCTTCGGAAAATGATGGCCCTTGGCGACCAGCTGCGTGCCGATGACGATATCGAAATGACCGGCCGCCACATCGTTGAGCTCGGCGCGCAAACGATCGACAGTGGCGACGAGATCGGATGACAGCACCAGCACGCGCGCTTGCGGAAACAGTTCGCGCACTTCTTCTTCGAGGCGCTCGACCCCCGGCCCCACCGCGACGTAGGAATTCGCCGCCTTGCATTGCGGACACTCGGCCGGATGCGGCATGGCGAAACCGCAATGATGGCAGACCAGTTGCCTGCGGAACCGGTGATCGACCAGCCAGGCGTCGCAATTCGGGCAGGAAAAGCGGAAGCCGCAGGCGCGGCACAATGTCAGCGGCGCGTAGCCGCGGCGATTGAGAAAAAACAGCGCCTGCTCGCCGCGCTCGATGGCGTTTTTGACGGCGCCGGCAAGCAACGGCGCGATGAAGCGGCCGGGCGGCGGCCGCTCGCGGCGCAGATCGATCGCCTCGACGATCGGCATCGCCTGACCGCCGAAGCGCTCGGGCAGCGCCAACCGCTTGTAGCGGCCGCGCCGCGCATTGACTTCGGTTTCGAGCGCCGGCGTCGCCGACGACAGCAGCACCGGGATGCGAGCGATGTGGCCGCGCACCACCGCCATGTCGCGAGCGTGGTAGTGCACGCCTTCCTCTTGTTTGTAGGCCTGATCGTGCTCTTCATCGACGACAATCAGCCCGAGATCTGCGTAAGGCAGAAACAGCGCCGAGCGCGCGCCAACGACCACCGCGACTTCGCCATTGGCGACGGCCCGCCACGTGCGCGCGCGTTTCCTCGGCGACAATTCCGAATGCCATTCCGCCGGGCGCACATCGAACCGCGCGGCGAAGCGGTCGAGGAATTGCGCGGTGAGCGCAATCTCCGGCATCAGGATCAGGCTTTGCCTGCCGGCGCGGATCGCATCGGCCACTGCCTCGAAATAAACTTCGGTCTTGCCCGAACCGGTGACACCGTCGAGCAATGTCACCGAATAGCCGCCCATGCCAATCGTCGCTTTCAGCTCGGCCGCGGCCGCAGCCTGGTCGGCGGTGAAATCGGTGCGGACAAAATCTGGATCGGGTTTTTCCGCGACCGGCTCCGGCGGCAGTACCGATGTTTCGAGCGTACCCTCATCGATGAGGCCTTCGACCACACCGGCGCTGACGCCAGCCTCGCGCGCCGCGTCGCTTTTGCCGCGCACCATGCCATCGGCCATGAGTGCCAGCACGCGTTCGCGCGCCGCGGTCATGCGCTGCGGCGGTTGACCGGCAAGCCGCACGCCGACGCGCTCGCGCTCCGCACCGAGATGCTCGCCCATCCGCAGGCACATGCGCAGCACCATGCCGCGCGAGGAGAGCGTGTAATTGGCCACCCAATCGACGAAATCGCGCAGCTCGGGACGGAGCGGCGGCACTTCGAGTTTCTCTTCGACGTCCTTGAGCCGGTTGTCGAGCCGCGGATTGGGCGTGACGTTCTCGGCCCACACCACCGCGGTCGCCTCGCGGGCGCCAAGCGGCACGCTGACAATGTCGCCGGCAGCGAGGTTCAGCGCCTCGGGCACCCGGTAGGAATAGGCCCGGTCGAGCGCGACCGGGACCAGGACATCGACGACGCGTTTGGCCATGCTACGATTCTCTGCCGATTCCGGGCGGTTTAGGAAGGATAAAGACGGGCGACGTAAATGTGGGGACGATTGCCCCTTCAATCCTCCCCCGTGCAAACGGGGGAGGGGGACCGCGCAAGGCGCGGTGGTGGGGGCGTGAACATTGAAGGAAGCCGCGTGCCGACGCCCCCTCCACCATGCTCCGCATGTTCCCCTTCCCCGCTTCGCGGGGGCGGAAGGTTAGGGCAAACATGACCGTGAATCCGAAGGTCGCCGCCGAAATCGACGCCTGGCTCCGCCATCTCGGCGCCGAGCGGCACTATTCGGCCAAGACGCTCGACGCCTACCGGCGCGACGTCACGCAGTTCCTGACTTTTCTCGTCAACCATCTCGGCAGTCCACCGTCACTGGCGGAGCTCGCGACGCTGGCGCCGGGCGACGTGCGCGCTTTCCTCGCCGCGCGCCGGGCCGCCGGAATCGGCAGCCGTTCGCTGATGCGCACGCTCGCCGGAATGCGCGGCTTCGCGCGTTTTCTCGAACGCGGCGGCAAGGGTAAGGTCGGGGCGCTCGCCGCGGTGCGCACGCCGAAGCTCGGCAAGACGCTGCCGCGACCGTTGCCGGTCGACGCCGCCAAAGGCATGGTCGATCCGGATCTTGCCGCCGGCGACGGCCGCGACGTCTGGATTCATACGCGCGACGCCGCCGTGCTGGCGTTGCTCTATGGCTGCGGTTTGCGCATCTCCGAAGCGCTTGGGCTTCGCCGCGTCGACGTTGGCACAGCCGACGCCATCACCGTCACCGGCAAAGGCCGCAAGCAGCGCATGGTGCCGCTGATCCCCCAGGTGCAAAAGCTTGTCGCCGATTATCTGGCGCTGTGTCCACACGACGTTGCCGCCGACGGGCCGCTGTTCGTCGGCGCCAAAGGCGGGCCGCTGTCGGCGCGCGTGGTGCAGCTGGCGATGGCGCGAGCGCGCGGCGCGCTTGGTCTGCCGGAAACCGCAACGCCGCATGCGCTCCGCCACTCGTTCGCCACCCACCTCCTCGCCCGCGGCGGCGACTTGCGCGCCATCCAGGAATTGCTCGGTCACGCTTCGCTGGCGACGACGCAAATCTACACCGAGGTCGACGCCGAACGGCTGATCGACGCCTATCGCTCCGCCCATCCCCGCGCGTAAGCGAAATGTGGTACTAGTGGAGCGGATTTGACATTCGCTACCCACTTGGCGGCAGACTCGTGAAGCGAATGTCAAATCCAAAGCTCCACTAAGACTCATATTTGCTAGTGGTCCTTTTGATTGCAACATTCGCATGAGAAGCTGCCGAATACGGATGCGAATGTTAGAATCGGACCACTAGGGACTTTTCCCTGCCGCGAGACGTCGACGCGGTCACCGCTCGCTTACCCGTGCACCTTCCGGAAGGCGTTCTTCTTGGCCACTTTGTCGCCGGCGAATTCCAGCAGATCGCAACCGGCGACGCGCACACGCTGGCCGCTTGCGTCGGTGGCGACGAAATCCCACTCGAAAGTGCCGATGTCGCCCGCCACCTGAACCTTCAAGTTCTCAAATTGGCCGTTGGGAAAACGGTCGAAGAAAACCTGCACGCCGCGGCGAACCTCCTCTCGCCCGCGGTAACTCTTGCCGAGCGGATCGGGTCCGACCGACGCGTGGTAGACACCATCGTCGGCAAAGAAGCTAGCAACAAGATCGGCATTGTGGCTGTTCCACGCGGCGCCAAACTCGGCGGCCCGCTCGCGCGTCATTTTCGCACTCATGCATCCCCTCCCCGGTTTCTACTCGGCACGGATTTTAGCGCCGCCGCCGCCGATTTC
>DATKRE010000034.1:0-13127 GCA_035532335.1 Xanthobacteraceae bacterium
GTCCGCCTGCCGAAACTGCTGAAGAATGCCGCTTGATCGAACGAGCCTATCGCTAAATCCGAAATACCCAGAGCATCGCCAACCAACCAGATCAAGCCAAGCTTCAAAAACTTAACTTCTTCAACAGCCTGCTAGTGGTCCAATTCTAACATTCGCATCCGTGTTCGGCACCCTATTATGCGAATGTTAGAATCAAAAGGACCACTAATATGAGCCTTAGTGGAGCTTTGGATTTGACATTCGCTTCACGAGTCTGCCGCCAGACGGGTAGCGAATGTAAAATCCGCTCCACTGGCCGGGGATGACCGGTTAAGGACGGCGCTTCATGCGTATTTCGGGTCGCGGTCGAGCAGCTCGATCGAGATGCCCTGCGGCCCGCGCAGAAAACAGACCCGCACGCCCGGCCGGATGGTGGTTGGCTCGCGGGTGAACTCGACGCCCCTGGCTTTGAGCGAAGCCGCCACCGCGTCGATATTGCCGACCGCAAGCCCGAAATGGTCGAGCCCCTGATACGGTGTCACCGGCGCGGGATCGACCCTGTCGTTGGGGCCGACCGCTATGATGAAGATATCGGCGCCGCCGAGCTTGAGATCGATGCGTGGCGTGCCGTGCGGCGCGGAGCGGATCACTTCGGCCCCGAGCATGGTCTCGAACCACGCCGCGGTCGCCTCCGGATCGGGGCTGCGCAGGTGGATGTGGTCCCATTGATAACGCGGCGTGTCGCTTGCCATCAGGATCAGGATCTCCCCGCCGCCTTGCGCAGCGCCTCGTTGATGCGGTCCTGCCAGCCCGGGCCGCCCTCTTGAAAAAAATCGAGAACGTCGCGATCGATACGCAACGACACCATCTCCCGCACGCCAGGCGGCGACTGCTGCTTCGGCGGTCCTTCGACCGGCTTGGTGGTGGCGGCCTTGAACGCCTTCTCGGCGGCACTACGGATATCGGGCGGGCGTCGGGCCATGCGTCCTCTCTCTCCGGCACAAGGTAATTTTCTTGCCATCCGGACGTAAAGGCAAGCCGCTACCCCTGTAAGACCGACCGGCGGGCAGAAAGCGGGTGGGGTTGCGCGCCGGGCCGGCGCATCTCTCCCGAAACAGAAGGGTCATCATGCATTTCCGGATACGCGGCTTGCCGGCTGAGGATTTCGCGCCGCTGTTTGCGCTGTCGGACGAGGAACTGAAAGAACGCGATGCGGTGCGGCGGATTGCCGACGGCCCGCGCCCCTGTCGCATCAGCCTCACCGACGCCAAGTCCGGCGACGAACTCATCCTGGTGAATTACGAGCATCATGCCGTCACCTCGCCCTATCGCATGCGGTTCGCGATCTATGTGCGCGCCGGCGAGCAAACCTTCGATGCGATCGATGCCGTGCCGGAGCAACTACGGGCGCGCACGCTTGCTTTGCGGGCGTTCGATGCCGACGCAATGATGATCGCCTGGGAAGTGATCGAAGGGACCGAACTGGAGCAAGCGATCGCGCGGCAATTTGCCGATCGGCGCGCGGTCTATCTGCACGTCCGCTTCGCCGCACCCGGCTGCTACGCCGCCCGCGTCGAGCGGGCGTAACCGGCGCGTCTCCTGCCGTGCGTTAGCCGGGATCGGCTGGCGATGGCACATATAGGACAAGGACGGCAGGCGGCGGTTCCCCGGGGAACTCGCATCGTTACCGCGAATTAGCTAGCGGAGCGGATTTAACATTCGCTACCCACCTCGCGGCAGGCTCGTGAAGCGAATGTCAAATCCAAAGCTCCACTAAGACGCATATTTGCTAGTGGTCCTTTTGATTCTAACATTCGCATGAGAGGGTGCCGAACACGGATGCGAATGTTAGAATCAAACCACTAGAGTCGCGGCCGAGGAGCTGATTGATGGCACACGTTATCTACAAGGTGGTCCGCCACGACGACGGCTGGGCCTATACCGTCGACGGCGTTTTCTCCGAGAGCTTTGCCTCACACACGCAGGCGCTTTCGGCGGCGCGTCGCGCCGCCGCCGAGCAGCGTGCACCAGGGCAAACCGAAACGATCGAGTACGAGGACGCGAACGGCAAATGGTACACCGAACGCGCCCTCGGTACCGACCGGCCTGAAACCGACGTCAAAGACGAAGGCTAGACGGGATTGCGGTAATGGTGGCAGCGATACGGTCCGACCACGAAGTCGCGATAGCATTTCACCATGCCGTGGCGAGTCCGGTGCTCGTCATATTGCGCTTGCTGGATCGTTGCGGTGGCGGCAGCGGTTTGTTTTAGCGCCAGCGCATTCGCCGGTGCGGCGTTCGCGCCTTGACTGAAAGCAAGCCCGAGCCCCGCGACAAAGCCCAACGCAAGCAACGTCTTCGTGTGCATGGAATCCTCCTGGATGTGATGAATGCCCCTACCAAGAAACTACCCCCGCCGGGAAAAGTTCCACAAGGTTTCGCCCGACCGCTAGTGGAGCGGATTTAACATTCGCTACCCACCTCGCGGCAGGCTCGTGAAGCGAATGTCAAATCCAAAGCTCCACTAAGACGCATACTAGTGGTCCTTTTGATTCTAACATTCGCATGAGAGGGTGCCGAACACGGATGCGAATGTTAGAATCGGACCACTAGCGCCGCGATGTTGCCGCGACGTCGAAGGCGCTGAGGCGAAGCGGCAGTGCGCCGCCGAGCCAGGCGGCATGTGCGGTGTGGTCGCGGTAATCGTCACCGGTCTCGGGATGCAGAAGCACGGTCAGCCTGCCCCGGTTGAGCATCAGCCACGGCAGCAACGACGCCAGCATCCGGCTCGGAAAAGCGATCTGGTACATCGACCGCGGATGCGGCCCGACCAGCTCGTCGTGCCAACGGCCGAGGCGGGCTTGCGGGAAAGCCGCGGCCACGCGCCGGCGCAATCGTTCGGCGGCGTCGCGCGTCCGCTTCGGGTCGTAATAAACATGCGCGTGGTATTCCGCGATCGAGGCCGGATCGACACGCGGGCGAGCCGCGGTGGATTTGTGTTTGCGCTTTTTGGCCATGCCGGCGGCACCGTTAAAATGGCAAATGTTAAAATGGCAAGTCGACAATGTCGCCTGGCACGATGCTCAATTCGAGCGCCGGACTCATTTCGACGATAAACCCGTTGGCGAGAAATGCGCGAAATAGTCATACCAAGGTGGCATCGGACGATCCTTTTTTTTCCACTTCAGCCGACCGCCATCAAAGCGCGCCAAGGGTAAGTCTTGCAAGCCGCGGGATAACGATTCAAGCTCGGTCCTGATTTATAGGGGCGCCATGTACCTGATCGCGGTCATTTTGTTGTTGCTGATACTTCCGGCGGGTTCGGTCGCTATTGAAGACCTCGCGCAAGGTGGGCATGCCGATCTGCTCCACCTTGTCGGCAAATGGTTCGTCTTCTGGGCGGCGGGCGTGCGTCTCTTCATCGCCGGTTGGCGCCAGATCGGGTGGCCGCGCCTCACCGCCGAGGACATCTTTGCGCTCAAGGACCCGGCCGCCTACCCCGTCGTGCGCGAAGTCGGCTTCGGTAATCTGGCAATGGGTTGGCTGGGCCTGCTGACGCTGCCGTTCGCTTCTTTCCTCATTCCGTCGGCCAGCGTCGGCGGCCTTTACTACGGACTGGCCGGCCTCGGCCACGCGTTTCGCCAGCGTAACGCCGAAGGGCAGATCGCGATGATCTCCGATTTTCTCATCTTCGCGGTGTTCGCCGTGTTTGTGGCGTTGCGCGGCTTTTGAGGTCTTACTGCGGCTGTGTCGACTGCCGGTGATAAAGCCCGGCGAGCAGTACTGCGAGAATTCCGGTCAGAAAAATACCGTCGAACGTACCGGCACCGCCGATCGAGGCGACCGGCGCGCCCAGCCCGCTCACCTTGTCGAGATTGGTCAAATCGGCACCGATCAGCGTGCCCATGCTGCCGGCGATGTAAGCCAGCGGCGCTGCATTTTCGCGCGACAGCAGCAGCGCCACGACCGCGGTCGCCAGCGCCGGCAGAAACACCGGCACGGCGATGCCCAGCCCCGGCACCGGATTGGCAAGCCAGTGCAGGATGAGCGCGACCGCCGCGGTGGCGATCGCGCCGTTGATCCACAAGCCGCGGCTGGTCAGGAGATAAAGCGACATCGCCGCCGGGATGACCGCACCGCCGACATTGACCGCAATTACCGTGCCCGACAGGCCCTCGACGGGAGGCACGGCATATTCCATGCCGAAGAAGTTGACGACCATATCGGATTGCAGCGCCTCATGCGGCAGGACGGCAATCGGGATATTGAAGTAGCTGCCGATCAACGTGCCGATCAGAAGCCACATGGCGGCCGATGAACTGATGCCGAGATTGAGGTAGGCGCGGCGCAGCGCACGCAATAACAGCATCACGACAAAAAGAACGATGAACAGCCCGACCAAAATCGAAAAGAAGCCGGGCGCCAACGGCAAATAATGGAACTGGCTCATATGCATTGGCGCGTCTCCGAAATGCAGCTAAGCAGCTATCGCCAACGTCGCCGTGCCGAAGGGGTACGCAGCGGAGCAGACTATGACTAAACTCGCCCGAGGGCGCGAGGATCCGCCGCCGCGCTGGGTGCCGGCGGTGCTTTCCTTCGTCGCCGGCTACGTCGACATCTACACGTTCCTCGCGCTGTTCGGCCTGTTCGTTGCGCAAGTGACCGGCAGCTTCGTCACCGCCGGTGCCGAACTGGTCACCCATGACACCGGCATCGCCGGCAAAGCGCTCGCCATCTTCGCCTTCCTGGTTGCGGCTGCGGTGACGGCGGGACTGATCGAGCTGATGCGCAACCGGGGTCGCGACGCGCTGCCGTGGATGCTGGCGTTCGAGACTTTGCTGCTCGCGGTATTTGCAGCGATGTTGCTCGCCGGTCCGCCGATCAGCAGCGTCAACGACTGGCACGGCATCGTCGCCGGCGTGTTCGGCGCCATGGCCATGGGCGCGCAGAGCGTCGTCGTGCGGCTGCTTATGCGCGGCATTCCGCAGACCAACGTGATGACCGGCAATATGACTCAGCTCGGCGTTGAAACCGCCGCGCTCATTGTCGCCTGGCGCCGGCGGGCGCGCGATCCGGGTGACCGCGACAGCGAACGCGAATTCTTCGCGGTGCATGCGCGGCTCGCCATTGTTCTGGCTATTGCGATCGGATTTATTCTCGGCGCCGCGGCCGGCGCGATCGCCTACGCCAAAGCCGGCATTGCCGGCGCGCCGCTGGCGGTGGCGCTGGTCGGCGCATTGACCGTGTGGGCGGTCTGGCGTCGCCGCTAAAGCGGACGCCGAGGTGCGCGGCTGTGCTCGTTGTTGAGGTGGACAAGCCGCTTGAGCATGCGCATGAAGGCGGTACGTTCGTCGGCCTTGAGCGGCGCCAGCATGAGCCGTTGCGTCGCCGCCACCGCCGGATCAATGTCGGTGACCAGCCTGCGGCCGGCCGCTGTAATGTAAAGCGACTTTGTGCGCCGGTCGGCGGCACCGTCGATACGCTTGACCAGCTTTTTTTTCTCCAACCGCATGACCACGTCGCCGATGGTCGAGCGGTCGAACGCGATGGCGTTGCTCAGCGCGGTCTGGTCCATGCCCGGATGTTTGCTGATGGCGAAGATGGCGGCGTACTGGACCGGCGTAATGTCGAATTCGCTCGCCTGCTCCATGAACAGCGCCAGCGAGATTTGCTGCAAACGGCGGATCAGATGACCCGGCCGCTCGTCGAGCGGTTCCGGATTGCGACGCTTGCGGCCTGCCATGGCAGATTCTCCCGGGACACGCGGCGATTGCCCTAGCACGCGGCGGTGGACGGCGCCACGACATTGTGTGTATACTGACAAAAATCATCAGTATACTTACAATATGACCGGTCATTGTCGGTCGAGAGCCTCAGGGGAGTAAGCGATGCCGGAAAATCCCGAAGCGCTCGTTGCGGGCAAGAAGCGGCCGTTCACCGGCGCGGAGTTTCTCGAATCGTTGCGCGACGGCCGCGAGGTATACATTTACGGCGAGCGGGTGAACGACGTCACCGCGCATCCGGCGTTCCGCAATTCGGCCGCGTCGGTGGCGCTCCTCTACGACGCGCTGCACGACCCGAAACTCAAGGATACGTTGACGACGCCGACCGACACCGGCTCGGGCGGCTATACCATGAAATTCTTCAAGGCCGCGCATTCCGCTACCGAAGTTGTGGCCCAGCGCGACGCCATCGCCGCATGGGCTCGCATCACTTACGGCTGGCTCGGACGCAGCCCCGATTACAAGGCCGCATTCCTCAACACGCTCGGCGCCAACGCCGAGTTTTACGGCAAGTTCGCCGACAACGCGCGCGCCTGGCACAAGCGCGGCCAGGAAGCGGTGCTTTTTCTCAACCACGCGCTGGTCAACCCGCCGATCGACCGCAACAAGCCGGTCGAGGAGGTCAAAGACGTCTACATCACCATCCAGAAGGAGACGGACGCCGGCATTTACGTCTCCGGGGCCAAGGTGGTCGCCACCAATTCGGCGCTCACCCAATATAATTTCCTCGGCCAGAATATGGGCCAGGAGATCACCGATCCCGCCATGGTGGTAATGTTCATCGCACCGATGAACACGCCGGGCATCAAACTGATCTGCCGCCCTTCGTATGAAATCGCCGCCGCCGCTACCGGCTCGCCGTTCGATTATCCGCTGACCTCGCGCTACGACGAGAACGACGCCATTTTCGTTTTTGATAATGCGTTCATCCCGTGGGAGAACGTCATCATCCACCGCGATATCGACCGCCTGAAGAATTTCTATCCGCAATCGGGATTCTTCAATGGCTTCACGTTGCAGGGCTGCACGCGGCTGGCGGTGAAGCTCGATTTCATCGCCGGACTTCTCTACAAGGCCGCCCGCGCCACCGGCGTCGAGGCGTTCCGCGGCGTACAGGCGCAGATCGGCGAAGTGATCGGCTGGCGCAATCTGTTCTGGTCGCTGACCGACGCGATGGCGTTCAATCCGGTGCCGTGGAAGAACGGGACGGTGCTGCCGAACCCGCAGGGTTCCGCCAGCTACCGGCTGTTCATGACCGAGGCCTATCCGGCGATCCGCAATATTGTCGAAAAGGTGATCGCCTCAGGGCTGATTTATTTGCCGTCGCACGCACGCGACTTCAAAAATCCGGATATCGACAAGTATCTCGCCCGCTACGTGCGCGGCTCGAACGGCATCGATTACAAGGAGCGCATCAAGATCATGAAGCTCCTGTGGGACGCGATCGGCACCGAATTCGGCGCCCGCCATGAGCTCTACGAGATGAACTATTCCGGCAGCCACGAGCTGATCCGTGTTTTCCAGCTCCAGCAAGCACAAGGCAACGGCACGCTCAAGGCGATGGAAGCGCTGGTCGAGAAGTGCATGGCCGATTACGACGAGGATGGCTGGAAACATCCGGCCTACACCAATCCGTCGGATATTTCGTTGTTCGGGAAACGATGACCCGGGCTTGACCGAGCAAGCCATCCTTCTGAAGATGATGGCGCGGCCGGCACGATCCGCGACGGCTGCCGTAGGCGCCTAGCCGGCGCGCCCAGGGGAGAAACCGATGCCCGACGCCGTGATCGTTTCCACCGCCCGCACGCCGATCGGTAAGGCCTACCGCGGCGCCTTCAATATGACCCATGGCGCCGATCTGGGCGGCCATGTCGTCGGCCGTGCGGTCGAGCGCGCCGGCATCGAGCCGGTGGAGGTGGAGGACGTCATCATGGGCTGCGCGCTGCCGGAACGCGCGACCGGCGGCAACATCGCGCGCCAGGCGGCCATTCGCGCCGGACTTCCGGTCACCGTGTCGGGCATGACCGTGAACCGGTTTTGCAGCTCCGGCTTGCAGGCGATCGCGCTTGCCGCGCAGCGCATCATCTCCGGCGAAGCCTCGATCATCGCGGCCGGCGGCCTCGAAAGCATCAGCCTGGTGCAGGACGGCAAGAGCCTGCCAGCGCCGAGCGAATGGATGCTCAAACACAAGCCCGACCTTTATATGCCGATGATCGACACTGCCGACACCGTCGCTGAACGCTACAAGGTCAGCCGCGAAGCACAGGACGAATACGCGCTGGAAAGCCAGCGCCGCACCGCCGCCGGCCAGCAGGCGCGGAAATTCGACGCTGAGATCGTGCCGATGACGACAACGAAAAAAGTCGTCGACAAAAAGACCAACGTCGAAAGCCTTGAGCTGGTGACGCTTAAAAGCGACGAGGGCAATCGCCCGGAGACCACGCTTGAGGGGCTCGCCGCGCTCAAACCGGTGCGGGAAGGAAAGTTCATCACCGCCGGCAACGCCAGCCAGCTCTCCGATGGCGCTTCGGCCTGCGTGGTCATGGACGCAAAAGTCGCCGAGAAACGCGGCTTCAAGGCACTTGGGACTTTCCGCGGCTTTGCCGTCGCCGGCTGCGAGCCGGACGAGATGGGGATCGGTCCGGTCTATGCGGTGCCAAAGCTACTGTCCCGTCACGGATTGAAGGTCTCCGACATCGATTTGTGGGAGTTGAACGAAGCTTTCGCCAGTCAGGTGCTCTACTGTCGCGACCGGCTTGGCATTCCGCAAGAGCTACTCAATGTCGATGGCGGCGCCATCTCGATCGGCCATCCTTACGGGATGAGCGGAGCGCGGATGACCGGCCACGCATTGATCGAAGGTAAGCGGCGCGGCGCCAAACTTGCGATCGTCACGATGTGCATCGGCGGCGGCATGGGTGCCGCCGGCCTATTTGAGATCAACTAGTGGTCCGCCGCTGATTCCCGCGCAAGCGGGAATCTGGTCTGAGTCCCCGCGTTCGCGAGGACGAGCGGGAGGAGGAACAAATGGATCTTCGCTTCACGCCGGAAGAAAATGCGTTCCGCGACGAAGTCCGCGGCTTCATGAAAGAAAAACTGCCGGCAACGATCCGCACGAAACTCATCGAGGGCCGCCGCCTCGGCAAAGACGACCTGGTTACCTGGCAGCGCATCCTCAACGCCCGAGGCTGGGCAGTTCCGCACTGGCCGCAGGAATGGGGCGGCACCGGCTGGAGCGCGGTACAGATGTATCTGTTCCGCGATGAGATGCAGCAGGCGCCGGCGCCGGAGCCGCTGCCGTTCGGCACCAATATGCTCGGTCCGGTGCTGATCGCTTTTGGCAACGAGGCGCAGAAGAAACGCTTTCTGCCGCGCATCGCCAATCTCGACGACTGGTGGTGCCAGGGATTCTCCGAGCCTGGTGCCGGCTCCGACCTCGCTTCGTTGAAAACCTCCGCCAAACGCGCCAACGGCCATTACATCGTCAACGGCCAGAAGACCTGGACCACGTTGGCGCAATTCGCCGACTGGATTTTCTGTCTCGTGCGCACCGATAACGCCGGCAAAAAACAGGAAGGCATTTCGTTTCTGCTGATCGATATGAAGTCGCCGGGCATCACCGTGCGTCCGATTCAAACCATCGACGGCGGCAACGAAGTCAATGAGGTATTCTTCGACGATGTCAGAGTGCCGGCGGAAAACCTGGTCGGCGAAGAGAATAAAGGCTGGAACTACGCCAAATTCCTGCTCGGCAACGAGCGCACCGGCATTGCCCGCGTCGGCGCCTCCAAAGCGCGCATTCGCCGGCTGAAACAGCTCGCAGCGCTTGAGCAGGCGGGCGGCAAGCCCTTGATTGCCGACGAGCGCTTTAGCGCCAAAATCGCCGCCGCCGAGGTCGAGCTCAAGGCGCTCGAGATGACGGAATTGCGCGTGGTCGCCGCCCGCACCCGCAGCAACAAGCCCGATCCAGCCTCATCGATCCTCAAGATCAAGGGATCGGAAATCCAACAGCTGATCACCGAACTTTTGCTCGAAGTGATCGGTCCTTATGCCCTGCCCGATCAGACCCCACACGACGAAAGCGACCGCTGGAACGAGCCGCCGGTCGGTCCGGAATGGGCCGGTCCGCTTGCTCCGCAATATTTCAATTACCGCAAGACCACGATCTATGGCGGCTCCAACGAGATTCAAAAGAACATCATTTGCAAAGCGATATTGGGGCTGTGAAATGGATTTTGCGCTGAACGACGAACAGCGGCTGCTGCAACAAAGCGTCGAGCGGCTGTTTGCCGACCGCTATCAATTCGACGCGCGCAAACGCTACGCACACGAACCGGCCGGCTGGAGCGGCAACATCTGGCGGCAATACGCCGAGCTTGGCCTGCTCGGCCTGCCGTTTGCCGAAGAGCACGGCGGCATCGGCGGCGGGCCGGTCGAAACCATGATCGTGATGGAACAGATCGGCCGTGCGCTCGCGCTCGAGCCGTATCTCGCCACCGTCGTGCTGGCCGGCGGATTGTTGCGGCTCGGCGGCGACAACAAGCTGCAAGCCGAGATGCTGCCGAAAATTGCCGGCGGTGAGTTGACGCTCGGCTTTGCGCATATCGAGCGGCAGGCGCGCTACGACCTCGCCGATGTGGTCACGACCGCGCGCCGCGATGGCGTGGGTTTCGTTCTCGACGGCGCTAAAAGTTTGGTACTGCAAGGCGACAGTGCGAAGAAATTCATCGTCTCGGCGAGATTGTCCGGCCAGCGCAACGACCGCGCCGGTCTCGGCCTGTTCCTCGTCGATGCCGGCGCAACCGGCGTCACAACCCGCGGCTACGGCACGGTTGACGGCCAGCGCGCCGCCGAAGTTCAGCTGAGCGGCGTGCGAGTCGAAACCGGCGCCGCGATCGGCGAACCCGGCAACGCCTATCCACTGATCGAGCACGTCGCCGATCAAGCGATGGCGGCTCTGTGTGCCGAAGCAGTCGGCGCCATGGCGGCCATGCAGGAAACCACCGTCGACTACATGAAGACGCGAAAGCAGTTCGGCGTCACCATCGGCAGCTTCCAGGCGTTGCAGCATCGCGCCGCCGAAATGGTGGTGGCGCTCGAACAGGCGCGCAGCATGGCGATGCTGGCGACCATGATGGCGGCGTCTGACGACGTGCGGGAGCGGCGCCTGGCGATCTCGGCGGCGAAAGTACAGATCGGCCGCTCAGGCAAGAGTGTCGGTCAGGCCGCTATCCAGATCCATGGCGGCATCGGCATGACCATGGAGGCCAAGGTCGGCCATTATTTCAAGCGCGCCACCATGATCGACACAATGTTTGGCGATGCCGATTATCATCTTGGCCTGATCGCCGCTGCGGGTGGCCTGATCGCTGCTGCTTGATACGTCTACGCGTGGCGGCGGCGGAACGCGATACTCATATTGTTGGCTGGCATTGTCCTCGTATCGCCGAGTACGAAGCCGTGACGCGCGGCCAGACCTTCCACATCGGCGAGTTCGCGCACGCCCCAGTCCGGATTTTGCGCACGCAGCGAGCTGTCGAATTCCTCGTTGCTCGGCGCAGTATGCCGGCCGCCGATTTTGTACGGCCCATAGAGATAAAGAACGCCGCGGGCAGGCAGGATACGCGCCGCGCCCGCCAGCAGACCTTCGGTGACCGCCCAGGGCGTAATGTGAATCATGTTGTTGCACACGACCGCATCGGCCTGCTCGACCGGCCACACCTCCTCCGTGGTATCGAGACGTAGCGGTGCAAGCAGATTGGGGGTGCCGGCCGCCTCCCGGTGCGCGGCAATGCTGGCCAGCGCCGCGGCATCGACATCAGTCGGCTGCCAGCGCAAATCCGACAACCCTTGGGCAAAGTACACGGCATGCTCGCCGCTGCCGCTCGCGATTTCGATAACCAATCCCTTCCTCGGCAGCACCCGTTGGAGCACGGCAAGGATCGCCATGCGGTTGCGGACGACATGGGCGTGGTAAAGACGCGGATCTGACGCTTCAGCCATCCTGAACACCTCGCGCGCCCGGACCTGGGCGCATTTCGCCGTACGAAAATACCGGATACAAATTGAAACGTCATGTCCGCTTTATGCCGGCATCGCCGGGGAGGCTTAGTTTGCGCACCGCTATCACCGAAACGTTCGGCATCCGCCATCCGATCATCCAGGGCGGCATGCATTATGTAGGCTTTGCCGAATTGGCGTCGGCGGTGTCGAACGCCGGTGGGCTCGGCATCATTACCGGGCTAACGCAGAAAACGCCGGAATTGCTGGCGCGCGAGATCGCGCGCTGCCGCGACATGACCGATCGGCCGTTCGGCGTCAATCTGACGTTTCTGCCGGCGTTTACCGCCCCGCCCTATCCGGAATACATCGGTGCCATCATCGAGGGCGGCGTCAGAATCGTCGAAACTGCCGGGCGCAGCCCGGAGCAATATCTGCCGCCGCTCAAAGCCGCCGGCGTCAAGGTTATCCATAAATGCACGTCGGTGCGGCACTCGCTCAAAGCCGAGCGCAGCGGCTGCGATGCGGTCAGTGTCGACGGCTTCGAATGCGGCGGCCATCCGGGCGAGGACGACGTGCCGAATTTCATTCTGCTGCCGCGCGCCGCCGATGAATTGAAAATTCCGTTCGTGGCGTCGGGCGGCATGGCGGATGCGCGGAGCTTGGTCGCGGCGCTGGCGTTGGGCGCCGCCGGCATGAATATGGGCACGCGCTTTATCGCCACCAAAGAGGCGCCGGTGCATGACAAAGTCAAACAAGCGATCCTCGCCGCCTCCGAACTCGATACCCGGCTGATCATGCGCGGGCTCCGCAACACCGAGCGCGTACTCAACAACAAAGGTGTCGAGGAGATCGTCAAGATCGAGCGCGAGAAGGGCGCGGCGCTGACCATCGCCGATATCAAGGAGCAGGTCGGCGGACTTTATCAGCGCATCATGAGCGAAGGCGACATCGACGCCGGCCCCTGGAGCTGCGGCATGGTCGCCGGTCTTATCGACGACATCCCGACCGTCGCCGAACTGATCGACCGGATTATGAACGAGGCGGAACGGTTGATCCGCGACCGGCTGACGGGCTTCCTCGGCGAAAACACGACGCCCGCCGCCAAGGTGGCGTGAAGACGGATCGGTTGACGCTTGGCGACTTCGAGGCCGCGAGGTTTCAGAAAATCATCAATTAAATCAAGGGTAGCAAAAGTCCACCAAGTAAAAAACTGTACGGTTTACGTCGCTTGCTCACCGTTATGGCTTTGGGCATGCGAAACCGACGACCCCAACCGATTTCCAAACGATCTTGGCGTGTTTACGCCATGCTAGTGAGTCTTAGTGGAGCTTTGGATTTGACATTCGCTTCACGAGCCTGCCG
>DATKRE010000035.1:0-15820 GCA_035532335.1 Xanthobacteraceae bacterium
AAGAATGCCGCTTGATCAAACGAGCCTATCGCTAAATCCGAAGTACCCAGAGCATCGCCAACCAACCAGATCAAGCCAAGCTTCAAAAACTTAACTTCTTCAACAGCCTGCTAGTGGTCCGATTCTAACATTCGCATCCGTATTCGGCAGCTTCTCATGCGAATGTTAGAATCAAAAATGACCACTAGCAAATATGAGTCCTAGTGGAGCTTTGGATTTGACATTCGCTTCACGAGTCTGCCGCCAGGTGGGTAGCGAATGTTAAATCCGCTCCACTAGTTTCCTTTAGTTATACTGGAATATAACAATACGGCGGGCGGCCCGACAAGCCCGTGCGGCCACCTATGCGCGATTTTGCAAAACCGGCTAACGTCAGTCCGTGCGCAAGACTGCAATCATCCTCATTGCCGGGCCGACGGCGAGCGGCAAATCGGCGCTGGCGCTGACGCTGGCGCGCAAACTCAGCGGTATCGTTCTCAACGCCGATTCCATGCAGGTTTATCGCGATCTTCGCATCATTACCGCCCGCCCGACCACCGAGGACGAGCAGCGTGCGCCGCACCGGCTGTACGGGCATGTCGACGCGGCGGAGAATTATTCGGTCGGCCGCTGGCGCGCGGAAGCGGCGGCCACTCTCGTCGCCGCCGAGCAATACGGCCGCGCCGTGATCGTCGTCGGCGGGACCGGGCTTTATTTCAAGGCGCTCACGCGCGGACTTGCCGCCGTGCCGCCGATTGCCCCCGAGGTCCGCGAGATGGTGCGGGCGCGGCTTGCGAGCGAGGGCGTCAACGCGCTGCATGTCGAGCTTAAGCACCGCGATCCGGCTGCGGCGGCGCGGCTGATGCCTGGCGATCGCGCCCGCATCACCCGCGCGCTTGAAGTGGTGCTGGCGACAGGCCGCTCGCTGCTCGATTGGCACGGCGAGAACGCGCCGGCGAGTCTCGATCCCGCGCGCGCGGCCAAGGTGTTTCTCGCGCCCGATCGCGACGCGTTGTTCGGCCGCATCGACGCGCGTTTCGACGCCATGATCGCCGCCGGCGCACTCGAGGAAGTGCGGACGCTCGCCGCGCGCAATCTCGATCCGCAACTGCCGGCGATGAAAGCGCATGGCGTCCCGTGGCTCATCCGCCATCTGAACGGCGAGATCAGCCTGGAACAGGCCGCCGACGCCGCCAAGCGCGAGACCCGCCAATACACCAAGCGGCAGGGGACGTGGTTTCGCAATCAACTGCCGGATTTTGTCTGGGTCGAGCCGGACGCCGCGCTGGCCGCGATCGAGGAACAGCTAACGACGCTTGAGTGAAACGCGGGCGATCATTTGCCGCCGACCATGACGCATAGAAGCAAGGCAGGTTCCGTGCCGGTATTCATCCAGGAACGGTTGGTGGCGCGCTGCACCACCGCGTCGAATCGTTTGAGCTTGATCGGCTCGCCTTCATCGAGCACCAGCGAAATCTCGCCCGACAGCAGCAGAATATAGTCGACGGTCGGCGTCACATGCATCATCGGATGGCGGCTGGTATCGACGCGCGCACCGTCATAGCCGACTTCGTTGAAGAACCAGTCCTGCAGCTTGGCGACGTCGGCGGGTTTCATATTTGGATCGAGCGGCGGAATAGTGAACAAACGAAACATCGAGCCGCCCGGCTGCGGATAAAATTGCATCGGCGAGCGGCCGAACGAAACGTCATGCGGCGACTGACCGGCTTTGGTCTGCCAGAAATCGAAATTGCCCGGCCCGGCCAGCGGCGCGTGCGCTTCCTCGACCACGACGGATTTGCCGGCCGTGTTGGTGCCGGTGACGATGACGCGGTGCGATTGCCCCATCCGAATTGCCTCCTTACGGTACGATCACGACGTTGGTGAAACCGCCGTCGCGGAATTGCGAACCGTCAAGCGCGCGGTTGACCTCGGCGAGCGGAATCCGCACGTGCTGGAACACCGAAAGGTCGAGCGTGCCGGCGGCCGCCATCGCGGCGAGCGCCTCGCCGTCGGCGACATTGAACCAGTTGCTGCCGATGAACTCGATCTGATTGTCCATCATCCAGTGGATGTCCATCACGGTTTTTTCGCCGACGCCGCCGATGTTGATCGCTTTGCCGCCGCGGCGCAGCGCATAGATCGCGTTCATCAGCAGCGTGCCGGAGGTGCCGGGGCCGAGACAATCGATGGTGACATCGACGCCGTGGCCGCCAGTGAACGATCGGGCCCAATCGGCTACGGACTTGCCGTCGTCTTGCGACAGAATTTCGATGCGCTCCGGCGCCAGCGCCTTGACGCGGGCAAGGCGTTTGCGATCGCGGGCGACACCGAGAATACGAGTGACGCCGCGGCCGAGCGCGCACAGAGTTGCACCGAGCCCCAGCGTTCCGGTCAGGCCGTTGATGAAGATGGTTTGGCCGGGCCCGGCGCCCGCTTTGCGCAGCGCTGCGTAAGCCGTGCCGATATAGCCGAAGCGCGCCGCCTGCTCGAAGCTGATGCTTTGCGGAATGCGGACCAGATTGTGTTGTGGCGCAGTCATGTATTCGCACATGCCGCCGTAAGGATAGGCGTCGAACTGCTTCTGCGAATCCGGGCCGAAGCCGAAATAGCCGCTGAACGTGTAGTTGGTGCAATTCTGCGTCTGGTCGGCGCGGCACGCCGGGCAGGAGCCGCAAAACAGGCCCGGATTGACATAGACCCGATCGCCTTTGCGGAAATGCTGGACCTGATCGCCGACCGCCGCCACCACGCCGGCGACGTCGAGCCCGAAAATCGCCGGCAGTTTCGGCAACGGCAACTCGGGAAACCAGCTTTGCCAGTGCGTGAGCACATTCATCAGGTTCGGTACGACGCCGCAGGCCTTGACCTGGACCAGCACGTCGGTCGGGCGCGGCGCCGGCACCGGCACCTGCTCAAGTTTCATCGGCTCCCCGGTTTTGTGAAGCCGGGCGGCAAGCATGGTGGCCACGCAGAATCCTCCCCCTGTCGGCGCAATGTCGCGCTTTCTTCGCGCTGCGCGTCCCATGGTAGCGCGCGGTGAGGCCGCGCCAAATGTTTAGTGCGAAATATATTGCAAGCCGGCCGAATACGCCGCGCCGCCGAGCACGCACGGAATGCCAAGCTCGATCTGGCCGGTGGCGGCGGCAACGACGCAACCCATCGACAACGCACCCTGGCCGACCTGGCCCCAGCCGCCGAGTTCGCGTTTGGAATTGGGGCCTTTCTGCTTGAGCTCCTCGATCGCCGCCAGCGATTCCTTGCGCATTCGCACGGTGTCGACATTCTCGGCGGTGTCGATCACGTCGTTGAGTATCTTGGCGGTCGCTTCGGGCTGGCCTTTTACCGCGCGCTTGAGCATGGCGAGCAGATGGAGATCGCGTACCGCGTTGCTGGCGAGCGTGAACTTCGCGGCGCTGCCGGTGGTGAGATTGTCGATGCTGTCGTGGTCGTTGGCGAGCGGTAACAGCTTGACGATGCGGCCGACCGGTTGATAGCCGCCGGTTGCGAGATAATAACCCCACAACACGTCGATCAGCTCCGGGCTCGGATCGATCACCACCGGATTCTTGTGATCGTCGCCGATCTTCAACGCGACTTTGATCTTGTCGAACATGCCGGGCTTGTTGGGCTGGTAGGCAATCTGATCCAGCGTCGGTAATTTGCCATCGACATATTTGTCGATCAGGCCGCTTCGCGTCGACATGCGGTCGGCGAACTTCAATAGCAAAATCTTCCAGTTCGGTAAGCCGGAATAGGCAATGGCGCGGATCAGCACCCATTGATCGGCCGGTTCGATCGACAGCATTCCGGCGACCAGCGCTTCGGCGTGACGTGGATTGGCGCCGAGCACGCCGGCGATGAAGCCGATATAGGCGCCGCAAGTGCCGGCGTCCTTAAAAGCCTGCATTTCGCTGAGCGCATGCACCACGCCCGGCAGCCCGTTCGGCTCTGGTCGGCCGCGATAGGCGTTGATCCATTTCAATATCGCATCGGTCGAAGTAAGCGGCGCGTTCGGCTGCGGCACGGCGGCGTCCGCCGGTGCGGCAGTGAGAAGAGCAAGCAAGGCGAGGAGACCGAACGCGGCGCCGAGCAAGTGTCCGGCGACCGAGTGTCTGGCTAAGAAGTATCTCGCAGCCGAGTGTTGTGCGACGAAGCGCCCTGCAACCAAATTTTGTTGTGCAACCAAAATTCTGTCCCCCTCTGCGGAAAAAACCGGCGGCGTGTGATCGAGGTTTTCAGCAACGCGCCTGGCCCCACTTGCGGTAATTGAGCAACAGCGCTGGAGATTTTTAAGGCCGTCGCGGCGCGGAATCGCGGCAGCGTTATGACGCTTAACGATGGTTAACAATTGCAGTTTGCCGCGCCATTCCGATTTCAAACGCTAGTTTGAAGTCGGCGGGCGCCGGCAAGGCCCGATTCCAGCCGCAATTGCCTTGACCCGAATAGACACAATGCCTATAACAAAGCGCAGAAGTCGAAAGGGCACGCACGTGCGGACTTTTATTCCGGTACTCGTAGGCAAGCGCACCGCCGGGGGTGGATGATCCCACCCGCGAGACGTAGCGGTGCGTAAATCCAGGGCCCTCGCGGCCCTTTTTTATTTTCTAAGAGTGTTTCCTAAGCGACTGTCGGTGCGGAGCGGACGAGCGAGTGGAGCGAGCGATGACGGAAATGACCGGCGCGGAAATGGTGATTGCGGCGCTAGCCGATCAGGGCGTCGAGCACATTTTTGGCTATCCCGGCGGCGCGGTGCTGCCGATCTACGATGCCATCGTTCAGCAGGACAAAGTGAACCACATCCTGGTGCGGCACGAGCAGGGTGCCGTGCATGCGGCCGAAGGCTATGCCCGCTCGACCGGCAAGGTTGGCACCGTGGTCGTCACTTCCGGCCCCGGCGCCACCAACGCGGTCACCGGTCTTACCGACGCGCTGTGCGACTCGGTTCCGCTCGTCGTCATTACCGGTCAGGTGCCGACCCATCTCATTGGCAACGATGCGTTTCAGGAATGCGATACCGTCGGCATCACCCGGCCGTGCACCAAATACAATTATCTGGTGAAGACCATCGCCGACCTGCCGAGCGCATTGCACGAGGCGTTCCATATCGCTTCCAGCGGGCGGCCGGGTCCGGTCGTGGTCGACATCCCGAAGGATATTCAGTTCGCCAAGGGCACCTACTTCAAGCCGAAGGAATTCCAGCACCGCGGGTACCGGCCCAAGGTCAAAGGCGACCTCGACAAGATCAAGCAAGCAATCGACATGATGGCGGTCGCCAAGCGGCCGTTGTTCTACACCGGCGGCGGCCTGATTAATTCCGGCCGCGCCGCCAGCGATCTGTTGCGCGAACTGGTCAAGCTCACCGGCTTTCCCATCACCTCGACGCTGATGGGGCTCGGCGCGTTTCCCGCCGCCGACAAGCAATGGCTGGGCATGCTGGGCATGCACGGCACCTGGGAGGCCAATTGGTCGATGCACGATTGCGATCTGATGATCGCGGTCGGCGCGCGCTTCGACGATCGCATCACCGGCCGGCTTGACGCGTTCTCGCCCGGTTCGAAGAAAATCCATATCGATATCGATCCGTCGTCGATCAACAAGAACGTCAAGGCCGATCTCGCCATCGTCGGCGATTGCGCGCACGTGCTCGAAGACATGGTGCGGCTGTGGCGGGCGAGCGCGATCGTGCCGGAAAAAAAGGCGTTGCAGGCCTGGTGGGAGCAGATTGGCACCTGGCGGGCGAAGAATTCGCTGGCGTTCCGCAACTCAAACGAGATCATCAAGCCGCAATACGCGATCCAGCGCCTCTACGAACTGACCAAGGATCGCGACACCTACATCACGACCGAGGTCGGCCAGCACCAGATGTGGGCCGCGCAATACTATCAATTTCAGGAGCCGAACCGCTGGATGACCTCGGGCGGTCTCGGCACCATGGGCTACGGCCTGCCGGCCTCAATCGGCGTGCAACTCGCGCATCCCGGCTCGCTGGTGATCGACATCGCCGGCGAAGCCTCGGTGCTGATGACCATGCAGGAGCTGTCGACGGCCGTGCAGTACGACCTGCCGGTCAAGATCTTCATCATCAACAACCAGTATATGGGCATGGTGCGGCAGTGGCAGGAATTGCTGCACGGCAAGCGCTACGCCCATTCCTACACCGAAGCGTTGCCCGATTTCGTCAAGCTCGCCGAGGCCTATCACGCGCACGGCATCCGCTGCACGCATCCGGGCGAGCTGGACGAGAAGATCCGCGAGATGATCGACGTGAAGAAGCCGGTGCTGTTCGATTGCGTGGTCGATCCGGCGGAAAACTGCTTCCCGATGATCCCGTCCGGCCGTGCGCATAACGAAATGCTGCTCGGCGACGCGGCGACCCGCATCGAAGATGCGGTCACCGAAGCCGGCAAGGTGATGGTGTAGCCATGAACACCGCAGCGACGACCGCCGCGACCACCCATTATCCTGCTCCGACCGCCACCGAGAAGGTCGAGACTCGCATCCTGTGCGTGCTGGTCGACAACGAGCCCGGCGTGCTCGCCCGCGTGATCGGCCTGTTTGCCGGCCGCGGTTACAACATCGACTCGCTCACGGTGTCGGAGACCGAGCACGAAAAGCATCTCTCGCGCATCACCGTCGTGACGCGCGGCACGCCGATGGTCATCGAGCAGATCAAGAATCAGCTTGACCGGCTGGTGCCGGTGCATCGCGTCGTCGATCTCACCAGCGGCGGTCCGGCGTTGCAGCGCGAGCTGGCGATGGTCAAGGTGCGGGGCAAGGGCGAGCATCGGGTCGAAGCGTTGCGGCTCGCCGATGCGTTCCGCGCCCGCGTCATTGACGCCAGTCCCGAGAGCTTCGTGTTCGAGATCACCGGCGCGTCCGAAAAGATCGACAGCTTCGTCAATTTGATGCTGCCGCTCGGTCTGGTCGAAGTCTCGCGCACCGGCGTGGTCGCGATCGCGCGCGGGCCGGAAGGAATGTAAGTAACTTCACGGCGATTGCCGCGGTCATTTCATAGTTGGAAAAACGACTGCTGCTTCACGCTTGTCGTCAAGACTTAAGTGCTGCCGGCATTTGACATCCGTACGGTCATGCCGTACAATTATTGATGCGCATCCGAAGCTTCCGGTACAAGGGGTTGCGGCGTCTTTACGAAGCCGGATCGAGGCGCGGTATTCGGGCCGATCTGGTGGCAAAAGTTGAAGACATCCTTCATGCCATCGAACAGGCGCGAAGAATCGAGCAAGTGGGTCTGTTCCCCGGATGGAAACTGCATCCGTTGAAAGGTGCAAGGCTTGGCGAGTGGAGTGTTTGGGTGAGCGGCAATTATCGAATCATCTTCCGCGTTGATGGGGAAGATGTGACCGACCTCGATTTCGAGGACTATCATGGAAAGTAAATCATGCCGATGAAGAATCCCCCTCATGTTGGCCGCGTGATCTGGCACGGCATCTTTGAGCCGCTCGGCCTGTCCGTGACCAAGGCGGCCGAGGTGCTCGGCGTTCGGCGGGCGACGTTATCGGATTTGGTGAACGGCAAGGCGGCACTGACCGCCGAGATGGCGCTGCGTATTCATAAGGCGTTTGGTCCCGACATCGGCCATTTGCTACGAATGCAGGCGGCTTATGAAGCCGCACAAATCAGCAAGCATTCGAAGTCGATCAAAGTGAAACGCTACGTGGCGAAGGCTGCGTGATCGATCGCGAGCGGGCGCAGGGAGGCACGTCGTGAAACCAGGCACCATCCATTTGCCCCGCGATTGCCGCGCGATCGGCGACGTGCTCGCCCGCGTCGGCGATAAATGGTCCGTGCTCGTGGTGTCCCGGCTCGGCGACGGGCCGGTGCGGTTCAACGAATTGCGGCGGTCGATCGGCGGCATTTCGCAACGCATGCTGACGCTGACTTTGCGCGGTCTCGAACGCGACGGCCTGATCACGCGTACGGCGTTTCCAACCATTCCGCCGCGGGTCGATTACGCACTGACCGTGCTCGGGCGCGATCTGCTGCATCCGGTTTCGGCGCTCGGCGCCTGGGCGATCCGCAACCAGGCAAAGATCGCCCGCGCCCGCGAAGAGTTCGACGGCAATTGCGATGCCGCCGGCAAGCCGCCGATCCGCCGGCGCCCGGCGCGGACCGGGCTTGTCCAATCCGCTCCCAGAAACTAGAAAACGCAAACGGCCGGTGAATGGCCCGAGTAGGGGTGAGACATATGCGTGTTTACTACGATCGCGACGCCGACCTGAACCTGATCAAAGGCAAGAAGGTCGCCATCATCGGCTACGGCAGCCAGGGCCATGCCCATGCGCTCAATCTGCGCGATTCCGGCGTCAAGGACGTGACCGTGGCGCTGCGCAAGAACTCGCAGGGCGTCAAGAAGGCCGAGGGCGAGAAGCTCAAGGTGATGGAGGTGGCCGAGGCCGCCAAATGGGCCGACGTGATGATGATGCTCACGCCCGACGAATTGCAGGCCGACATCTACAATCATCACCTGCACGCCAACATGAAGAACGGTGCGGCGCTGATGTTCGCCCACGGCCTCAACATTCATTTCAATCTCATCGAGCCGCGTGCCGATCTCGACGTGATGATGATCGCGCCGAAGGGCCCCGGCCATACGGTGCGGTCGGAATATCAGCGCGGCGCGGGCGTGCCGTGCCTGCTGGCGATCCATAAAGACGCCTCCGGCAACGCTCACGATCTTTGCCTGTCCTACGGGGCGGCGATCGGCGGCGGTCGCGCCGGCATTATCGAGACCACGTTCCGCGAGGAGTGCGAGACCGATCTGTTCGGCGAGCAGTCGGTGCTGTGCGGCGGCGTCGTCGAATTGATGAAGGCGGGATATGAAACGCTCGTCAACGCCGGTTACGCGCCCGAAATGGCCTATTTCGAGTGCATCCACGAAATGAAGCTGATTGTCGACCTGATCTACGAGGGCGGCATCGCCAATATGAACTATTCGGTCTCCAACACCGCCGAGTACGGCGAATATGTTTCCGGCCCGCGCGTCATCAATGATGCCACCCGCGCCGAGATGAAGAAGATCCTCGACGACATCCAGTCGGGCAAATTCGTCAGGGATTGGATGCTGGAGAACAAGGTCAACCAGACCTCTTTCAAGGCGATGCGCTCAAAGCTCGGGCAGCATCCGGCGGAAGCCGTCGGCGCCAAGCTGCGGGCGATGATGCCGTGGATTAAAGAAAGAGCCTTGGTCGATCGCTCGCGGAATTGATCCAAGGCATCTTCATATCCAAGGCATCTTCATATCCAAGGCATCTTTTCCAAGGCATCTTTCATCAAGAAGGGCTCGCGGGGGCGAGCCCTTTCGGGATTTAAAGAGCGCGCGCTGGTGGACCGATCGTGGAACTGATCCGCCGCGTCGGTGGGCCGAGGCGGCTCCATCAAAAACCTGTGACGCCGATTTTGCTGAAACCGGCCGCTTCCGGAGCGTTCGCGGCCGGGTGAGGGGACGATTGCGTCCAAACCGTCGGATTTTTGCCCGGGCGGTCGTTGTTTAATGCCGCCGGACAGGTGGGCGATCCGACGCCGAAGTGGGCGCTAATCGACCCCCGGCGCAAGTTTAGAAATAGTCTTGCTAAGAACTGCGCGTTCGCTAGCATGGACAGATTGACGCAGGCGCCGCAGTCCCACTGCTGCGCTGCCAAAAAAAACGCGCCGATCAAACTCCCGAACGTAGGCCGACCGAAGCGACCGCAAATGGCGGTGAGCTGCAGCGGCCGCCGAAGCCGGCAACGTGACAGGCCTGATAGCGGCTGCCCGTCACGACAAAGCAACCGCTAAAGTCGGAGGAAAATGATCACCCTGAACATCAATGGGCATGATCACTCGGTCGATGTACCGAATGATACGCCGCTGTTGTGGGTCATCCGCGAGCATTTGCAGATGACCGGCACGAAGTTTGGTTGTGGCGCCGGCTTGTGTGGCGCCTGTACCGTTCACCTCAACGGTGAAGCGGTGCGCTCCTGCCAGACCGAGGTATCGCAGGCCTCTGGCAAAAAGATCACCACCATCGAAGGTCTCGATCCTAAAGGCGATCACCCGCTGCAGCGGGCCTGGATCGCCGAGCAGGTGCCGCAATGCGGCTACTGCCAGTCCGGGCAGATCATGCAGGCCGCATCGCTCCTCGCCAAGAACCCCGATCCAACCAAAGCCGAGATCGTTGCGCACATGGACGGCAATCTTTGCCGCTGCATGACTTACGCACGAATCCAGCGCGCCATCCTGCGCGCGGCTGCCGACATGCGGGGAGTCTGAGTCATGACAAAGCATCAAAAGATCAATGGACTGCCAAAGCTTGACCGGCGCAGCTTCATCGTCGGCAGTGCGGCCACAGGCCTGGTCTTGGGCTATGCGGCCTTCCCGGAAATCGGCGCCGCTCTCGCCGCCACTCCGTCTAATTTCGAGCCGACAGCGTGGTACGCGATCGGCAACGACGGCAAAGTCGTGGTGACCGTCGGCAAAGCCGAAATGGGCCAGCACATCTCAAGCACCATGGCACAACTCATCGCCGAGGAGCTGGAGGCGTCCTGGAAGGATATGTCGGTCGTCCTCGCCTCGAACGATCCGAAATACAACGATCCCGTCATCGGCGTGCAGTTGACAGGCGGAAGCTACAGTACGGAGATGAATTTCGAAGCGATGTGCCGCGCCGGCGCCGCTGGCCGCATCACGCTGATCAAGGCCGCTTCGGAAATCATGGGCGTGCCGGAGAACGAACTCCGGGCGAGCGAGTCGCGTGTCTACCACGCCAAATCCAAGAAAAACTTAAAGTACGCCGACATCGTCAAGAGCGGAAAAGCGAACAAGGTCTGGACGGCTGACGAACTCAAGGCGATCACGCTGAAAACTGCGGACCAGCGTACAAAAATCGGTCATTCGCTGCAGCAACTCGACATTCCGTCGAAGACCAACGGTACCTGCAAATACGGCATCGACGCATTCGTGCCCGGCATGCTTTACGGCAAGCTGGCGCTGCCGCCGATCCGCTATGGCGCCACGGTGAAGTCGGTCGACGACAGCGCCGCCAAGAAGATTCCGGGCTTCGTCAAAGCGGTCGTCGTGGACGACAAAACCGCTACGACGACCGGCTGGGTGGTCGTTGTTGCGACCAGCTACGAAGCTGCCAAGAAAGCGGCGCAGGCGTTGAAGATCGATTGGGACAAGGGGCCGCATGCCAACGTGTCGAACCAATCGATCATCGACGAGTCGCGTCGCCTGCAGAAGGAAGGGACTGAGGGTCTACTTTTCGTCAAGGACGGCGACTCCGCCGCTGCGATGGAAAAGGCTGCGAAGGTTATCGAGGCCGAATATCTCACGACCCTCAATATCCACGCACCGATGGAGCCGATGAACGCCCTTGCCTTCGAGGAGGGCGGCACCTGGCACATCCATACCGGTAACCAGTTCAACACCCGGACGACCGCAATCGCGGCGGCAACAGCTGGTACCGACCCCAAGAATGTCGTCATCCATCAGCATTATCTGGGCGGCGGCTTCGGGCGCCGGCTGGAATCGGACATGGTGGTGCCGGCGATTGCCGCGTCGAAGGCCGTCGGCAAGCCGGTGAAGCTCATCTATTCGCGTGAAGACGACATGCAAATGGATTTCACCCGGCCTCTGACCTACCAGAAAGTCAAAGTCGGACTAGACGCCGACGGCAAAGCCATCGCCATGGAACATGATGTGATTGGCGCTTGGCCGACCGTTCATTGGGGAATTCCTGCCTTCCTGGTTCCTTCCGTGGACAAGAAGGGCAAGATTGACCCGTATGCGGCCAGCGGCGCCAATTATTGGTACACGATCCCGAACCACACGGTCCGCAACTTCATGAACAATCTAGCGGAGAAGGCCACGCCGCCTGGCCAGCTTCGCTCGGTGGCGCCTGCGTGGACCTTCTGGGCGGTTGAAAGCACCATGGACGAGATCGCCCATGCCGGCGGTCAGGACCCGGTCGACATGCGGTTGAAACTGCTTGATGGCGCCGGCGAAAACGCCGGTGGCGACAAGCCATGGAATGTGGGCGGCGCCAAACGTCTTGCTAACGCGCTACGCGTGGCAGTCGGACGCTCGGGCTACGGAGCTACGAAGCTCGGTAAGAACGAAGGAATGGGTGTTGCCTGCGTCAGCTCGCAGGAACGCACTTTCCCGACCTGGACGGCCTGCGTCGTCCACGTGAAGGTCGATCCCGACAGTGGCGCGATAACACTTAAGAAGATCACGATCGCCATGGACGTCGGTACGGTCATCAATCCTGACGGAGTCCGGGCCCAGATAGAAGGTTCGGTCTTTTGGGGAACTTCGCTCGCGCTCCTGGAGAACGCGACTATGAAGAACGGCGGTATCGAGCAGACTAACTTCGACAGCTACACGCCGATGCGCATGAGCCAGATTCCCGAACTCGACATCAGCCTCATCGGCAATGGCGAGCCGGCGGTCGGCTGCGGCGAGCCGGCGGTGACGGTGGTCGCGCCGGCGATCGGCAACGCCATCTTCAACGCGGTCGGCGCGCGGGTTCGCTCGCTGCCGATCACGGCGGAGGCGGTCAAGGCGGCGATGAAGGCGTAAGCGGACGTAAGCTCTGCGTCTACATTCAACGAAGTAGGGAGCGGCATCCAAAAGGTGCCGCTCCTTTTTCTTTGTGTGCGCGGCATCGCGTCTATTTAATAGGACATGCAAGGCAAAGCATGTCCCGGCCGGGAATCTTTGAATTCTGCTGCCGGAAGGCTAAGCAAGCGTGCGAAACGCGGCCCCTATCAAGCGAAACGTCGGGATGTTGCCGGAAATGATCGAAGTTCATTCCATTGACCGCGTCGAGGTTGCGATCGAGCCGTGGGATTGGGACTTCGCCGACAACCGTCGCGCCGAGATCGGCCGCCACTTCGCCGAGCGCCAACGCGCGCGGCCGGCGTTGTGGAACGGTCGCGTGCTGCTGCTCAACCGCTATGCCGTGACGGACGGCGTCTTGCGCGGCGCCTGCTTCGAGACGGATTTCGCAAGTTTTCTCGCTTGGCGCGATTGGGATTTCCCGGACCCGGGCGTCTTCAACATATTCGCTGCGGCGGCGTTGCAGAGCGCCGACGGCGCCTATCTGGTCGGAGAAATGGCGCCGTCGACGGCGGCGGGGCAAATCTATTTTCCCTGCGGCACGCCGGATCCCCGGAACGTCGGCGGTGGCAAGCTCGATCTCGACGACAGTCTCCACCGCGAGCTCCTGGAGGAGACCGGGATCGAGATCGCAACGCTCGACGTCACACCGGGCTGGAACTTCCTGCGCGATCGCGGCTTTTTAGCATTGATGAAACGGGTCACGGCGCGCGAGACTGCGGATGCACTTCGGTCCCGTATCATGCGCAATCTCGAAAACGACAGCCAGCCGGAATTCTGCGACATCCGCATCGTCCGCGGGCCCGGCGATCTCGACCCGCGCATGCCGCGTTTCGTGACCGCGTTTCTTGCAGCCGTCTGGCGGCAATGAGCTTGCCGCGCATCCACCCGAGAGCGCCATGAAACTTGCCAAGGCCGCCAAAGCTTGCCGGATCGACAAGCCGGAACATTTCCGGCTCGCCGATCACGATCCGTCCGAGCGCTTCGGCCTTTCGACCGACATGGACGACGTGAAGTCCATTCTCGCCGATGCAATCGCGCGGCTTGAGACGTTGCAGCAGGCTCTTTACGCCGACGGTCGTTGGGCCGTGCTCATCGTTCTCCAGGGCATGGATGCGGCGGGCAAGGACGGCGTCATCAAGCACGTCATGTCCGGCGTCAATCCGCAAGGCTGCGCCGTGCACGCGTTCAAGGCGCCAAGTGCGGAGGAGCGGGATCACGATTTCCTGTGGCGGATCGCCAAGGCGCTTCCCGCGCGCGGGCAGATCGGCATTTTCAATCGCTCGCATTACGAAGAAGTGCTGGTGGTGCGCGTGCACCCGCAGTTGCTGAAGGGGGAAAAGCTGCCGCCGGAAGACACCGGCAAAACCATCTGGAAACACCGCTTCAAGGACATTCGCGCCTTCGAGCAGCGCCTCGCGCGCAACGGCACGCTGATCCTGAAATTCCACCTGCGCCTCTCGAAGGAAGAGCAGCGGCAGCGCTTTTTGGCGCGGCTCGACGAGCCGACTAAGCGCTGGAAATTTTCGATGAACGACGTCGCCGAGCGCAAGCGCTGGGACCAATACATGGCGGCCTACCAGGACGTGATCCGCGAAACCTCAACCGAGTTTGCGCCGTGGTACGTGGTGCCGGCCGACCACAAGCATGTTGCCTGGCTGCTGGTTTCCGCGGCGATCATTGAAGCGCTGGCGAAGCTTTCGCCCAAGCCGCCGCAAATCTCCGGCGCGAAACTCAAGGAGCTCAAGGCGGCGGAGCAGGCGCTTCGCGCCGAACCGCCGCGCAAGGCCAAAAACAAGAAGGACAAAAAGTAAGCGATACTCCGCCGCTTCCGCCGGGATATTCACCGAGAACTCAATCCCACTGCCCAGCTTTGTTTTTGGCGCTGGAGCCAGCGCGTGTCCTCCTAAACGCAGCATTCCTTATGTCCGCTTCTTGGGGTTTAACCGACCTCCCGACGTTACGTTGAAAGGGTCAAAAATGACCCGAAGCAGCCGTCAACTAGGCTTCTAAAATCCGATAGCTTAGCCTACTGCTACAGCCCCGTGCCGCCGGCCGGAGTAATCCGTGGCAGACAAGCGTCACACCTATTCGATTCGTGTCGACTGGACCGGCAATCAGGGCACCGGCACGTCGGCGTACCGCGCCTATTCGCGCGCGCACGAGATCAGCGCGCATGGCAAAACGGCCATAGCCGGTTCGTCCGACCCGGTGTTCCGCGGCGATGCGGCGCGATGGAATCCGGCGGAGCTGCTCATCGCCGCGCTTTCCGCCTGTCATCAGCTCTGGTACCTGCATCTTTGCGCCGACGCCGCTATCGTGGTCGTAGCATTCAGCGACGACGCCTCCGGCGTGGAGATCGAGCAGGCGGACGGCGCTGGGCAATTCGAAAGCGTCACGTTGCGGCCGCACACCAAGCTCGCGGTCGGCTCTGATGAGAACATCGCGCGCCGCTTGCACGACGCCGCCGCCGAGAAATGCTTTATCGCGCGCTCGGTGTCGTTCAGGGTAGAGCACGAACCGACGTTCGAGATTGCGTCGGCATAGGGGGGCCGTTACAGCCCCTCGCCGATGCTGTGTCGGCCGAAGCGAAAAGCCGCGCTAACAGCCTAAAATTAATCATTGCAAGTGATCTCAAATGTCCCTTCCTGGCACATAACGGACATGCCGCGGTCGCCCGACGATGTCCGCTTTTGCGGTAAAGGCGACATTAGGCGGTATCGATGCGCGTACGTCCCGAACCGCCGCGCGAGGCGAAGCACTAGTGGAGCGGATTTAACATTCGCTACCCACCTGGCGGCAGCCTCGTGAAGCGAATGTCAAATCCAAAGTTCCACTAAGCCGCAAATTTGCTAGTGGTCCTTTTGATTCTAACATTCGCATGAGAGGGTGCCGAATACGGATGCGAATGTTAGAATCGGACCACTAGTCTGGATTCCCGCTTGCGCGGGAATGAGCGGAGCGAAGAAGCGCGTTCTCGCGGCGCGTCGCAGCGCCCGAGTCTTACTCACCACGACGACGCGCATGATCCCGAAAAGTGGACTTCCGGTTTTCGGACCAAGATCATGCGCCACGGAAAAAGGGAGGCGGAGCGCCGACAAGCGCATGCCATCCATTGTCCGCGCCACATTCCCGGATGTCGCCATCCGAAAATGCCGGGCGCGGAAGCGCGCCGAAACGTCAGCGCGCTCGCCTATCGGCGCTTCGCCGCGGCATTCAC
>DATKRE010000036.1:0-23966 GCA_035532335.1 Xanthobacteraceae bacterium
CGTATTCGGCAGCTTCTCATGCGAATGTTGGAATCAAAAGGACCACTAGCAAATATGAGTCTTAGTGGAGCTTTGGATTTGACATTCGCTTCACGAGGCTGCCGCTAGGTGGGTAGCGAATGTTAAATCCGCTCCACTAGCAAGGCCTGCGCATCTTGCGAAACCCAGGCTGGACCCGCATCTAACACAAAGCCAACCGGAGCTTGGCGCATGGACGAGCGAACAAAGATCGCTCCCTTATCTACGCCGGCATCGCCAATCGATCCGGGCGTACGCATCGGCCACGTGCATCTGAAGGTTGCCGACATCGATCGCGCGCTGGAATTTTACTGCGGCGTGCTCGGTTTTGAGCTGATGCAGCGGCTCGGCGATCATGCCGCGTTCATTTCCGCCGGCGGCTATCACCACAACATTGGACTCAACACCTGGGAGAGCCACGGCGGTCGCCCGCCGCCTTTCGGGTCCACCGGCCTCTATCATCTGGCGATTCTCTATCCCAGCCGGCCGGCCTTGGCCGATGCGCTACGCCGCCTGATCGAAGCGAAGATTCCGCTCGATGGCGCCTCCGACCACGGCGTCAGCGAAGCGCTTTACTTGCGCGATCCGGACGATAACGGCGTTGAGCTTTATTGGGACCGGCCGCGCGATGTCTGGCCGCTTACTGCCGACCGCAAACTTGCCCTGTTTACTCGCCGGCTCGATTTGATGAACCTGCTCGCCGCCGCACCACAGCTGCCGCAGCAGGCAAGCCCGTCAGCGCCGGAGACCGTGCGCGATCCGTAAAAGCTCTTTCAGCCCTCGCCCGGAGCTTGTGCATGGATGGCAAGCGCATGCACGCCGCCGGAAAGTTCGCCCGCGAGGGTTTCGTTGATCATGCGGTGGCGCTCGATCCGGCTCTTTCCCCGGAACGCTTCCGACACGATATAAAGCCGGAAATGAGTCTCGCCGCCGGGGCGATGCCCGGCGTGGCCTTCATGCCGATGCGATTCGTCTTCGACGCGAAGGCTTTCCGGTGCGAAAGCGGTGCGCAACTTTTCCGTGATGAGATCCTGTCTTGGCATGGAGTTATTTACGACGCGCGCTTTTGCTGCCTGTCAAGGTCTTGAAGGTTTAACCGCCGCGCCCGCATAATCGCAACGATGAGTACGAATTCGCCATTATTTGATCGCATCCGGGTTAAGCCTGACCAGGACCGGACGCTCAAAACCGAGCTCCCCGGCTGCCAGTGGCCGCGTTGCGATGCGCCGGCAACCCATCGCGCGCCGAAAGGCCGGCTGCGCGCGTCCGAATATTGGCGGTTCTGTCTCGAACATGTGCGCGAATACAATAATTCGTACAATTTCTTCGCCGGCATGAGCGATGACGCGATCGCGAAATATCAAAAAGAGGACATCACCGGCCACCGGCCGACCTGGAAGATGGGGTCGGTCGGCGGCGTGAGCGGCAGCCGCGGCAAATCGCGCCGCGGCCCGGGCGAATCCAGGGGGCCTGGCTGGGCGGCCGATGATCCGTTCAGCCTGTTCGAGGGTATGGCCACCGGGCGGACGGGACAGGCGCGCCCGGCAGCCGAGGGCCGCAAAATCCTCAATGCTCAGCGTCGGGCGCTGGACGTACTCGGGCTTGAAGGCGACGCCGCGCGCGCCGATATCAAGGCTAAGTTCAAGGTCTTGGTGAAGCGGCATCATCCCGACGCCAATGGTGGTGACCGCGGCACCGAAGACCGGTTACGGGAAATCATCCAAGCCTATAACTACCTAAAGTCGGCTGGTTTCTGCTAAATCCACATGGGCCGCTAGTGGCTTTCGCGCCCCGGCGCGCTTCTGCTAAATTTGACGCGTTATATCCGACCGCCGGTGAGGGCTATTCGCGTACCTCGGTACGTTCCGGGGTCACGGAGGTTCAATGTCGCTCGCAACTGAAGCTGCTCCCGGCCTGCCGGACATGAAGGTCTCGATCCGGCAGGTGTTCGGAATTGATAGTGATCTGGAAGTTCCGGCCTATTCCGCGCCGAACGAGCATGTTCCGGACCTCGATACCGACTACCGCTTCGACAAACCGACCACGCTCGCCATCCTCGCCGGCTTCGCCCGCAACCGCCGCGTCATCGTCACCGGCTACCATGGCACCGGCAAATCCACCCACATCGAGCAGGTGGCGGCGCGATTAAATTGGCCGTGCGTGCGCGTCAATCTCGACAGCCACATCAGCCGCGTCGATCTGATCGGCAAGGATGCGATCGTTATCCGCGAGGGCATGCAGGTGACCGAATTCCGCGACGGTATTTTGCCGTGGGCACTGCAGAACAACGTCGCACTCTGTTTCGACGAATACGATGCCGGCCGACCCGACGTAATGTTCGTGATTCAGCGGGTTCTGGAATCATCGGGCCGGCTCACGCTTCTGGACCAGAACAAGGTGATCAAGCCGCATCCGGCATTTCGCCTGTTCGCCACCGCCAATACGGTAGGCTTGGGCGACACCTCCGGCCTCTATCACGGCACCCAGCAGATCAATCAGGGCCAGATGGACCGCTGGTCGATCGTCACCACGCTGAATTATCTGCCGCACGACAACGAAGTCGATATCGTTCTCGCCAAAGCGAAGCACTATCGCAACGATCAGGGACGCGACATTGTTTCAAAAATGGTGCGCGTCGCCGATCTGACCCGCAACGCATTCATGAACGGTGATATCTCCACCGTCATGAGCCCGCGTACGGTCATCATCTGGGCGGAGAACGCGGAGATTTTCGGCGACATTGGCTTCGCGTTCCGACTGACCTTCGTCAACAAATGCGACGAGCTGGAACGCCCGCTGGTGGCGGAATTCTATCAGCGCTGCTTCGGACAGGAATTGCCGGAGAGCGCGGTGAACATGGCACTTAGCTAAAGCCGACCCGGCGGCGACGATGACCTCAAACATCAAGTTTAAAAACCCGGCGAAGGAAGCGCCGACCGAGCCGTTCAAGCGGGCGGTCGGCGTGTGCGTGCGCGCGATCGCCGGGAAAAGCGACGTCGAGGTCGCCTTCGCCGCCGAGCGTCCCGGACTTGCCGCCAATAAGGTCAGGTTGCCGGAGCCGCCGCGCCGCCTTAACGAACGGGAAGCCGCGATCGTGCGGGGCCACGCCGATTCGATCGCACTGCGGCTTGCGTGCCACGATCCCGGCGTGCATCGCAAGCTCGTGCCCGGCGGCCAGCAGGCTCGCGCGGTATTCGAGGCGGTCGAGCAGGCGCGCGTCGAAGCTATCGGCTCGCGTCGCATGGGCGGGGTAAGGAAAAATCTCGCCGCTATGCTCGACGACCGCTTCCATCGCGGCAAATACGAGGAGATTACCGACCGTGCCGACGCTCCGATCGAGGACGCGATCGCCATGATCGTGCGCGAGCGGCTGACTGGCGAAGGTCCGCCGGCTGCCGCGCGCAAACTGGTCGATCTGTGGCGGCCGCTGATTGAAGATCGTGCCGGTCGTAATCTCGACCGGCTGGAACGCGTACTGACCGACCAGCGGCAGTTCGGCGACGTCGTTCACGATCTGCTCGATTGCCTCGACATGGGCGAGGATCGTTCCAGCCAGTCGGAGGAGGAAGAAGGCGAGCAGGGCGACGAGCAGAACCGGGGTGAGGAATCCGGCCGCGACGGCGAAGCTTCGGAGTCCGCCGATAGCGAGCGTATGAGCCTGGAAGAGGCCGAAGCGTCCTCCGAGGAAATGTCCGATGCCGCGGCAGAGGCGGTCGACGCGCCGGCGTCTGACATGGCCGATGACGCCGAGATGGGAGATTCGGAAACGCCGGCCGAGCCGTGGCGGCCGCGCCATAGTCGCAACGAGCCGCATGGCCCGGACTATCGGCCGTTCACCGGCAAATTCGACGAGGTGATCGGCGCCGAAAATCTTTGCGATCCGGACGAGCTTGACCGTCTGCGCGGCTATCTCGACAAGCAGCTTTCGCATCTGCAAGGCGTGGTCGCGCGTCTGGCGAACCGCCTGCAACGGCTTTTGCTGGCGCAACAGAACCGGGCCTGGGAATTCGATCTCGAAGAAGGATTGCTCGATCCGGCGCGGCTGGCCCGCGTTGTCGTCGATCCGATGCATCCTTTATCCTTCAAACGCGAGAAGGACACCGATTTCCGCGATACGGTGGTCGCGCTCCTTCTCGACAATTCCGGCTCGATGCGCGGGCGGCCGATCACGGTGGCGGCAACCTGTGCCGATATTCTCGCGCGCACGCTGGAGCGTTGCGGCGTCAAGGTGGAGATTCTCGGATTTACCACGCGCGCCTGGAAGGGCGGGCAGTCGCGGGAGGCCTGGCTGGCGCAGGGCAAACCGGCCAATCCCGGCCGGCTCAACGACCTGCGCCACATCATCTACAAGGCTGCCGATTCGCCGTGGCGCCGCGCGCGCAAAAATCTCGGCCTCATGATGCGCGAAGGGCTGCTGAAGGAAAATATCGATGGCGAAGCGCTCGATTGGGCGCATAAACGCCTGCTCGGACGGCCGGAGACGCGCAAGATCCTGATGATGATTTCCGACGGCGCGCCGGTCGACGATTCCACGCTTTCGGTCAACCCGGGAAATTATCTCGAACGACATCTGCGCTGGGTGATCGAGGATATCGAAACACGCTCACCGGTCGAGCTTATCGCGATCGGCATTGGCCATGACGTCACACGCTACTACCGCCGCGCCGTCACCATCGTTGACGCCGAGGAACTCGGCGGTGTGATGACCGAGAAGCTTGCGGAGTTGTTCGGGGAGCAGCCGCCCGAGGACTTTACCCGGCGCCCGGTACGCCCGCGGCGGCGCTTGGACGCTTAGGGACAGATCGGCTGATGGAGCGAAGGAAAGCCTCGGAATTTCCACAAGCGCTGCTGCAGCTGTTTGACCGCTATGTGCACGGCGAGATCAGCCGCCGGCATTTTTTCGATGGCGCGCAAAAGTTCGCGGTCGGCGGCCTGACCGCCGCCGCGTTGTTCGAGATGCTCAAGCCGAATTACGCCTGGGCAATCCAGGTACCGCCTGACGACAAACGGATCAAAACCGAATGGAAATCGGTACAGTCGCCGGGCGGCAACGGCAGCATCAAAGGCTATCTGGTGCGCCCCGCCAGTGAGGGACGACTTCCCGGCGTTCTGGTCGTGCACGAGAATCGCGGGCTTAATCCGTACATCCAGGATGTAGCGCGGCGGCTAGCGCTCGCCAATTTCATGGCGTTCGCGCCGGACGCGCTCACTTCGCTCGGCGGCTATCCCGGCGACGATGAGAAGGGATTGCAATTTTTCAATCAGCTCGATCGGGCCAAGGTGCTGGAGGATTTTCTTGCCGCCGCTGCATGGCTGAAAGCGCGTCCGGATTGCACCGGCAAGATTGCCTCAATCGGCTTTTGTTACGGCGGCGGCGTTTCCAACCAACTCGCCGTGCGAATGGGTTCCGACCTCGCGGCTGCCGTCCCTTTCTATGGCGTACAGCCTAATGCCGCCGATGCGACAAGGATCAAGGCTGCGGTGCTGGCGCATTACGGCGAACTCGACACCCGGATCACGTCAGGTTGGCCGGCCTTCGATGCCGCGCTCACCGCCGCGCATGTACCGCATGCAGGGTATGTATATCTCGGCGCCAATCATGGATTTCACAACGACACCACGCCGCGTTATGATGAGGCAGCCGCCAAGCTCGCTTGGCAGCGCACGCTCGACTGGCTCAATAAATACCTGAGGTAGGCCCCGGCTTATGCCGCGGCGGCGGTACGCTTCTTGGCGATTGCCCGCTTAAGCTCGACGGCGCGCGGCGAAAGCACGCTCTCCTTTGCGGCCATCAGGAAAGCGTCGAGGCCGCCACGATGATCCACGGATTTGAGCGCATTGGCGGAGATCCGCAGCCGAACCGAGCGTCCAAGGGAGTCGGACAATAGCGTGACATTCAGCAGATTAGGCAGGAAGCGCCGCTTGGTCTTGCGGTTCGAATGGCTCACCTTATGCCCGATCTGGCGGGTTTTGCCGGTCAGCTCACAACGCCGTGACATGTCCAAATCCCGTCTTCATCTGATTGAAATATCCGCGCATTAGGAGCCGCGGCGCGGCCGAATGGCCCGCGAAGGTTGCGGAGCTATAAAGAGCGTGCCCGAAAGCGTCAAGCCGAGGTTTAGTCGTCCAACCGGCGCGCGCGGGCGGGGCCAAAAAGCACGCAAAATCACACAAACGTCGTATTCTCCGACAAGACAATAAAGCGCGTTTGCTTTATCGCTCGCGCTTTGCGGGGCGGCTGCCGTCTTTAACGTTTAAGCCCTTTTTGCTTGCGCCTCAGGAGCTATCGGACCGTGTCCAACTTGCCGATGCAGCTGTTCCGGAGTTGCCGGTTCGCCGCCTTCGCCGCGGCGGTTTTCGTCATGGGCGCAAGCGTTGTGGTCGATGCCGGTCATGCGGCGTCGGCGCAAGGCCGGCTTGAGGCCGAATACACAGCAACGCTGGCCGGCATTCCAATCGGGCGAGGCAACTGGATCATCGATATTTCCGATAATCAGTTTAGCGCCGCAGCGACCGGCGCCACGACCGGGCTGCTGCGGGTCTTTACCGGCGGTCACGGCACCAGCTCTGCGCATGGCATTGTCAATATCGGACAACCGGTACCGGTGAGCTACGCCGCCAGCGTCAGCAACGACAAACGCAGCGACGATGTGCGCATGGCGTTCGTCGGCGGCAACATCAAGGACCTGAGTGTCGAGCCGCCGTTGGGACCAAGTCCCGACCGTATTCCGGTCACCGACGCCGATCGACGCAACGTGCTCGACCCGATGACTTCGGTGCTTATCGCGGTGGGCGGCAGCGGTGATCCGGTCTCGCCGCAAGCCTGCGCGCGCAAGGTTGCCGTGTTTGACGGCCGCATGCGCTATGACCTGCGCAGCGAGTTCAAGCGCATGGACACGGTGAAAGCCGAGAAGGGCTATCAGGGGCCGGTGGTGGTCTGCGCGGTCTATTTCATCCCGATTTCCGGCTACGTGCCGCAGCGTTATGCGATCAAATACCTTACCGCGTTGCGCGACGCCGAAATTTGGCTGGCGCCGATTGCCGGTACGCGGGTGATGGTACCGTTCCGCTTCTCGCTACCGACGCCGATCGGCACCGGCGTGCTCCAAGCGATCCAATTCGTCACAGTCGCCAAGTCGCCGCATGCAGCAGCGGCGAACGTCAAGACGCGGTGAACGTGGCGCGGCGGCTCGGGTGGTTGCGGCGCACGCCCTCCGGTCCCCATTATCCACAGGCGCTCCTCTCTTGACTCCGTGCAAGATTGTCCGTGCACCGCGCGTTAACCGATAGACGGCCGCACGGGGAGCCTTGGCGCTCCGCCGACACCCGATCTGGTATGGCCAAGGGAGGCGCGCGCCATATGTCGCGGTGAACGAAATCGAACAGGGCGAGAGTCGCCGATTCGGCCGCGATTCGTTCCAGACTCGTTCCACATCTTAAGCACAGGGCTTTCCCGCGTGTAATCCGGGGCTTTCCGGCGTGTTGTTGTGATACAGATGAAAGGCGAGCTGCCGCATTGGCGGCAGTCCGAGCGATCAATGCCGATTTCCTTTTCCCCTCCCACCCGCCGTGATGTGCGCGCCCGCGGGGCCGGCGTAACCGCCGTGCTCGGGCCGACCAATACCGGCAAGACCCACCTCGCCATTGAGCGAATGCTGGCGCATTCGTCCGGGCTGATCGGGCTACCGCTGCGGCTGTTGGCGCGCGAGGTCTATAATCGCGCCGTCGAACGTGTGGGCGCGGATGCGGTAGCGCTGATCACCGGCGAGGAGAAGATCAAGCCGCCCAATCCGCGCTTCTGGGTCGCCACTGTCGAAGCCATGCCGCGCGACCTCGACGTGGCGTTCCTTGCCGTCGACGAAATTCAGCTCGCCGCCGATTTCGAGCGTGGCCATGTTTTCACCGACCGCATCCTGCACCGGCGCGGCCGCGAGGAAACGCTGGTGCTTGGCGCGGCGACCATGCGGCCTATCGTCGAGCGGCTATTGCCCGGTGTCAGCGTGGTTAGCCGTCCGCGGCTTTCGACGCTCAGTTTCACCGGCGAAAAGAAATTGACCCGGCTGCCGCGCCGCTCCGCCATCGTCGCCTTCTCGGCCGACGAAGTTTACGCCATCGCTGAGCTTATTCGGCGCCAGCGCGGCGGTGCCGCGGTGGTGCTCGGCGCACTGTCACCGCGCACGCGCAATGCGCAGGTCGCGCTCTATCAGGCGGGCGAGGTCGATTACCTGGTAGCGACCGACGCGATCGGCATGGGCCTTAACCTCGACGTCGACCACATCGCATTCGCCTCCGACCGGAAATTCGATGGCTACCAATTCCGCAAGCTCTCGCCGGCCGAGCTTGCGCAAGTGGCCGGGCGCGCCGGCCGCGCGACCCGCGACGGCACCTTCGGCACCACCGGCCGCTGCCCGCCGTTCGAACCGGAATTAACGCAGGCGCTGGAGGCGCACGCGTTCGAACCGGTGAGGATCGTGCAATGGCGCAATTCCAATCTCGATTTCTCCTCGATCGCGACCTTGCAGGCGTCGCTGGCTGAGGCGCCGACCGAAGACACCATGACGCGCGCGCCGGCCGCCGAGGATATCCTCGTCCTCGACCATGCCGCGCGCGACGACGACGTCCGCGCGCTGACTTCAAGCAGCGCCGACGTCGAGCGGCTGTGGGACGTCTGCCAGGTTCCCGATTACCGCAAGATTGCACCGGCAACCCATGCCGAGCTGGCGGTCAGCCTCTACAGTTATATCCAGCGCGAAGGAGCAATCCCGAACGACTGGTTCGCCCAGCAAGTGGCGTTGGCCGATCACACCGACGGTGACATCGACACGCTGTCGAACCGCATCGCTCATATTCGCACCTGGACGTTTGCGGCCAACCGGCCGAACTGGCTCGCCGACCCGGGGCATTGGCAGGGTGTGACGCGTGCCGTCGAGGACAAGCTGTCGGACGCGCTGCACGAGCGCCTGACCGAACGCTTCATCGACCGCCGCACCAGCGTGCTGATGCGCCGGCTGCGCGAGAATGCCCGGCTTGAGCCGGAGATGGGCAAGAGTGGCGACGTGATTGTCGAAGGCCACGCCATCGGCCGGCTCGACGGATTCGTGTTCGTGCCGGATGCGTCGTCGGGCGATTCCGAGGCGAGGGCGCTGCAAAACGCGGCGCAAAAGGCGCTGGCGGGCGAAATTTCCGCCCGCGCCATGCGCCTGGCGGAGGCGCCCGACGGACAATTCGTGCTGGCTGCCGACGGCGCCGTGCGCTGGGTCGGCGCAGCGGTCGGCAAGCTCGTCGCCGGCGACGAAGCCCTGCGGCCCCGGGTGCGGGTGATCGCCGACGAGCATTTGTCGGGCGCGCCACGCGAGGCGGTCGAGGCGCGGCTGGACAAATGGATAAAAGCGCACATCGAGAAATTGCTTAATCCGCTGTTCGAGCTCTCTGCGGCTGCGGATATCACTGGCGTTGCACGCGGCGTCGCTTTCCAGTTGGTGGAAGCGCTCGGCGTTCTTGAGCGGGCGCGCGTCGCCGATCAAGTGAAGGGGCTCGATCAGCCGGAGCGGGCGACGTTGCGCAAATACGGCGTGCGTTTCGGCGCCTATAACATTTACCTGCCGCAGTTGCTCAAGCCCGCGCCGCGTGCGCTTGCGGTGCAACTTTACGCGCTGGTCCAGACCGCTGCGCCGGACCAAGGCCTCGACGATTTGCTACAGCTTGCCGGCAGCGGTCGTACCTCTATTCCTGCCAATCCGAAAATTGATCCTGCGCTCTACCGCACGGCCGGTTATCGCGTCTGCGGCGAGCGCGCGGTACGGGTCGATATTCTCGAACGGCTGGCCGACCTGATCCGTCCGGCGCTGGCTTGGCGCGAAGGCACCGCCGCAGCCAAGCCGCCGGGTGCGATCACCGGCGGCGGCTTCACAATTGTCAACACTATGACTTCGCTGACCGGTGCATCCGGCGAAGATTTCGCTTCAATCCTGCGCTCGCTTGGTTATCGCATGGAGCGGCGACCTCAGCCGATTGAGGCGGTGCCCGCGCCGGCGCCGACTGTTGCCGAAAGCGGCGAGACGCCTGCGCCCGCGCCGACTGTTGCCGAGGGCGGCGAGATGCCCGCGCCCGAAACTGCTGACGTTCAGCTAGCGCCGCCGGAAGGTGCCGCGCCGGTTTCGGTTCCGGAGATGGCGGCGCCGAGTGTTGCCGATACACCTCCTGTGGAGACGCCGGAAACGGTGGAGGCTACCGCCACCGTGGCTGAGACGCCGGTCGAACCGTCGACTGCTGCGACCGCGGAACCGGCGATGATTGAAGTTTGGCGACCGGGGCGGGTCGCGCGCCCACCAAGGGGCCGTCGGCCACATGCCGGGCAGGGCGGCGCCGGCAGGCATCCGGCGAAGTCCAGCGGCGAACCGGCTGAAGCGAGTGCGATTGCTTCTGAAGGCGCTGCACCGGCTCCAGCGGCCCAAACCGGACCGATTGCGGCTGCTGAAACGGATGAGGCGTCGAGGTCCGAGCGGCATCCGCGAAGCCGACGCCGGGAACGCGGCGAGCAGCGCTTCGAGCGTTCGCGACGCGAGCGGCCACCCGCACATGCGGGGCGGCATGAACGCAACAAACGGCACGAGCGGGAAGATCGCCGTGAAAAAGCGCCGGATCCCAATTCGCCGTTCGCCAAACTCGCCGCGCTGAAAGCGCAGCTCGAAGCCGACGCCAAGGAGCGTCGATAACGTTGGCGGTTGCGGGTGACTGCCAGCGCATCGACCGTTGGCTTTGGCATGCGAGGTTGGTGCGTAGCCGTACCGCCGCGGTCGCGCTGGCGAATGCCGGCTATGTCCGCATCAATGGGGCGAGAATCAGCGCCCCTGGCCGGACGGTGCGGCGAGGGGATGTAATCACCGTGGCGCTCGACCGGCGCGTGCGCGTGCTTAAAGTGACGGCATTTTCCGAGCGACGAGGACCGGCCGTTGCCGCGGCTAGTCTTTACGAGGAATTGCTTTGAAAGCAGGCAGGCGCGTGCACTTTGCGGCAAGGCCGCAAACCTTGCGCCCCTATGGGCCATGCGGTAGGAGCAAGGCTCGCGAACGGACCGATTTCAGAGTGAGCAGATGACCTATATCGTCAATGATAATTGCATCAAATGCAAATACATGGACTGCGTTGAGGTGTGCCCCGTTGATTGCTTTTACGAGGGCGAGAATATGCTGGTCATCCACCCGGACGAGTGCATCGATTGCGGCGTCTGCGAGCCCGAATGTCCGGTTGACGCGATCAAGCCAGACACCGAGCCAGACGTCGAGAAGTGGCTGACCGTGAACGCGGACTTTGCGAAAATCTGGCCAAATATTACCGCCAAGAAGGAGCCCCCTGCCGACGCCAAGGATTTCGAGGGTGTAACGGGCAAGTTCGACCAGTATTTTTCGCCGAATCCGGGAACGGGCAACTAGCCCAAACCGTTGTAATTTCGGCCCTTAACCTTTTTAGACATTGCGATCTTTTGCAATGCCATAAGGCTTTGATTTTGGCCGAAAATGTGATATAAAGCTGCTTACACAATGAATAATACCCCCCGTATGCCGCTCCCTCACTCGGGGAGCTTATTTTTCCGGGGGGTTATCGAGGAACCGTCAAAAGAGGCGTGAAAATCCACGCGAGAGCTGTGGCAGAAAACACTCGTCGTCATCGTGCGAAGAAGGGCACGGCCGGCATGAGCCGGAAGGCTAGAAAACCCGCCTCCGGCGCAAGTCGCAGGCCCACGCAGCAACCGACCCGGGCAAGGGTCGGCGTCGCAAAACCCGCGACTCGGCGGAAGCCGGAAGCGGAAGGAGTAACTTTGGGAATGAACGCGAAGAAGACTACGCAGCGGCAAGGCTTCAAGACCAGCGAGTTCATCGTGTATCCGGCCCATGGCGTGGGCCAGATCGTTGCGATCGAGGAGCAGGAGGTCGCCGGAGCACGGCTTGAACTTTTCGTCATCAACTTCGCCAAGGACAAGATGACCTTGCGGGTGCCAACCTCGAAGGTTGCTTCCGTCGGCATGCGCAAGCTCGCCGAGACGCCTATGGTCAAGCGGGCGCTGGAGACGTTGAAGGGCCGTGCGCGTATCAAGCGGACTATGTGGTCGCGCCGCGCGCAGGAATACGAGGCCAAGATCAACTCCGGCGACATCGTCGCCATCGCCGAAGTCGTTCGCGATCTCTTTCGTTCGGAGTCGCAGCCGGAGCAGTCTTACTCCGAGCGACAGCTCTACGAAGCCGCCCTTGATCGTCTGTCGCGCGAGGTTGCTGCCGTGCAGCGGTTGACTGAGACCGAAGCGATCAAGGAGATCGAGGCCGCGCTAGCCAAAGGCCCCCATCGTGGACCGAAGCCGGAAGCGGAAGAAGAGGCCGTAGTCGAGGAAGAGGCAGCGTAACGCTCTCACCGACACGCGCATTTCGCTAAAAGTCCCAAAGGCCCGGCGGCGACGCCGGGCCTTTGTTGTTCCGGCGCCTGCACGGAGGTCTTGATCCGGCGGCAAAAATTCGCCCGTTAGACATAAATTAAGCTTCATTTGAAAGGAACTAGGGCGATCGAAAGAGCGTAAGGACAGGGGCGTTTGCGTATGCGGCGGGTTCGGGGGCTCAAGCGCGGGCGTTATCTTTCCTTGTTCGTGGCCGGTTTTCTCGGTTACCTGCTTGGCGCTTGGCACGGCGCACCTGCCCGTTCCACCGATCTTTCAGCTTCGCAGAGTGTCGCCTTGCGCTTTCCGGAGGCGAATGCGAAAGCCGCCGTGGTCGAGATCGCGGCGGATATGCCGACCGGCACCGTGAGTACCGCGGAGTTCAAGCAATCGCGGCTCGCGTTGAGTCCGCAATCGATGGCCCCAGTCGTCGCCGCGCCGACTGTGCAACCGCCTGAGACCGTGGCGTCCCCGCCGCCGGCGGCTGCGATGCCGCCGCGCCTGGCATCCGCAGTCATTGCAACACCGCGTCTCGAAACGAAATCGGCGGTAGTCTCGCCGCCGAGGACCGAGCCAAAAGCACCAACGAGTGCCGCTGCGGTGCCGCATCGCGCCAACAAGCGCGGCTTCCTCCTCAATGACGCTCAGATCGCCGGCATCAAGGAACGGCTGCATCTGACCGCCGACCAGGTGCGCATGTGGCCCGCCGTCGAGGCCGCGCTACGCAACATCGCCTACGCCAAAGAGCGGTACGCGCGCCGGCACAGCGCACCGGCCATGACCGAAGTTGCTTCGATCGATCCGAATACCGCCGAGGTGCAGGACCTTAAGTCCGCCGCCATTCCGCTGATCATGAGCTTCTCCGACGAGCAGAAGAACGAGGTGCGCAGCCTCGCCCATGGCATGGGACTGGATCAGCTCGCATCGGAGTTTTGACGCTCAGGCTGTTGTCGGCGGCATCGATCCATTCACTGTCGGATCAGTTCGATGGCCTTGAGCGGACGACTCTGAACTCGGTAATTTTAGTCGCGTTCCGGACAATCATTTCGATGCTGTTGACCGCCATCCGTCGAGGTTGGTCTCTTAGCGTTGGCGGCATCTGTCCGGCTTTTCGATACGTCGCGCGAGAGGTTGCGCGTCCGGCGTGGCTATGGCAAGGATCGCCGCGCTTTCATTGCGCTTGCGTTGCACCGGCCGTACGCGTGCGCCGGCTGACAAGTTTGCTGCCGTAGCTCAGTGGTAGAGCACTCCCTTGGTAAGGGAGAGGTCCTCAGTTCAATCCTGAGCGGCAGCACCATAACTCACTGAAAATAAAGAACATTTCAAATAAGTTCACTGCCGCCACCGAATGCCGCTAAGATGTGCCGCTAACCGAGGTCCCCGATGCGGCGCAAAACCGACTATCTGTTCCAACGGCCCGGCTCCCGCAATTGGCACATCAAGTTGCAGTCGCCGACCGGACGCGTCGAGAAATCGCTGCGAACCCCCGACCGCGTGCATGCCGAAATTCTGGCGCTTCCGATGATCGCCGAGCACAAGGCCGCCTTGCTGGCCGCACGGCCGCGACTCGAAGCCACATGGCAGCATGAATACGAGCCGGGGCGCGAGCACGTCGACCCCGATGGCGAGCGCATCATCGCGACCGACCGCGAATTGATCTACCTCAACCACAACGGCGGTATCACGCGGACGGCACCCAACGGCGCGCCCGCGTGGGCGATGGTCGGGCTCGAAAGGCGCATGGGGATACCTGTACCCATCGTCGGCATGATCGAACCCTCCGAGGCGAGTAGGCCAACTCTCGCGGTGAAAAACGGCGACGATGCAATCTTTGAGACTTACATCACCCACGCCAACGTCACCGGCTATTACCAGCGTGAAGCGCGAACTGTGTGGGCGCTATTCAAGTCGCTATGCGACAAGCCATTGAAGGATGCGACGCGTGATGATGGCCGCAAGCTCGTACAGCATTTCGAGAGTCAAGGTCTCAAAAGCGCGAGTATCCGCAAAAAGATCATGTGGCTCAATGCGGCCGTCAATCTCGCGATCAAAGAAGGCAGGCTGACGTTCAATCCGTTTTCCAGCGTCGTCCCCGACCGCAAAGACAAAGTGAAGCGCTTGCCACTCGACGAAGCGGACATAAAGGCCTGCAAGCGTAGCCTTGGCCAACTCGACAAGCGCGAACGGTTGCTATTCCGGCTGCTCGCGGCCACAGGAATGCGATTGAGCGAGGCCTTCGAGATTGGCAGCGAAATGAAGGAGCGCGGAGTGCGCTATGTCATCGTGGGCAAAAAGACGGAGCAATCCGAGCGCCGCGTGCCACTCCCCGCCGCCGTGCTGTCGTATCTCCCCAAGGTGATAAGGGGGCCATTGTTTGAAGGCGACACTGCCGCTGCATCGAAGCGGCTCAATCGGTTCTTGAATGGATGCGGCATCGTCGATCCCCGCAAGGTGGTCCATTCGCTGCGGCACCGCGCGCAAGATCGGTTGCGTGCGGCTGGTTGTCCGGAGGATGTGCGATGGGCAATCTTGGGCCACGAGGAAAAGAGCGTTGCGGCCGGATACGGCGCGGGCTTTCCGGTGCGCCTACTGAAACAATGGATCGATCGCATATGCTTCTAGGCACTATGCACTATGCACCTCTCATGCTCTTGTTTGTGGTGAATGCTTTTCTGACCATTGCGATTGTCGAAATATTGATTATCGCTGTTTGAGTCCTCGCCTTGCTCGATGGCGCGAGGGATGAACTTCTCGCTTTTTTCGAGAAAGTATCGACCGGATTTGCTTTTGCCGTCGACGTCGTGGAGCGCCCCCTCGCCGAATCCCGAAAGCCGTTGAAAATAGCCAACGCCTTGGCGAGAATGTAACCATCACGACCGCACGATGACGAATCAACAAGCATCGATTGCATATCCGCGGCGTCACTGCCCCTGTTGCATTCCCCGTCGGTCGATTGCGGCGCGGGCCGGAAGGGTTACAGTTGGCGCATGGCCTCCGCCGACGAGATCGCAGTACTTCGCATTGAGCTGCAGGGCATCGAACCGCTGATCTGGCGACGGGTCGCCGTGCGCATGACGATGAACCTGTTGGATGTGCATCGGGTTCTTCAAGCCGCGATGGGATGGCTCGACAGCCATTTGTGGGAGCTTGAAGCGAGCGGCCGCAGATACGCGATGCGACTTCCGAACGAGCCAGACTGGAACGAGCGCTCCGAAGACGCGAAGATCGCGATGCTCGAAACAATTGTGCATGGTGGCGCGCGACGGATGAACTATGTGTACGATATGGGCGACCTTTGGGAGCATTTGATCATTGTTGAGAGGGTGATGGCTTTCCTTCCCGACGCGCGGTATCCGCAATTTCTCGGCGGCGAGAGGCGATGCCCGCCTGAGGATTGCGGCGGCGTGCCTGGCTATTATGAGTTTCTGGAAAACATTACGAGCAAGCGCAAGGATAAGCGTGCGCACGCTCTCGTATGGTATGGCGGGCCGTATGATCCGGAGGACATCGACGAGCGGAAAGTCATAGTTGCACTGAGCAGGATCGGAGACGTCGGCACGGAACGCTGAACCAATTGCGAAATTGTCACGGCGGCAAGTCCTGGTAGGTCTATCCGGCCGTCGAAGGGCGACGGTACAACGACGCAGGGCGCAAAAAAAAGACAGAGAAAATCGATTACCTGGGATATCGCTTTCTGGTCAGCAGAGTTGGTAAGGGGTGGAGAGCAATGATATACGCTGAGGGCTCGCGTGTTGCTCTGCCGGAAGTCCCGTTGAGCTTGAGACATCTCAAAAGAAGAAATTGTCGCCGCAGCAAGGCGAATTGTCGACGCCCGCTTCGGTACACAAGGGCCATGAACGAAGCGCTGTTATTTGTCGCCGTCGGAGGCTTTCTCGATAGCGCCGCAGCCTTGGCGAAGGACGAAAAGGTCAAGGCGGCGTATCTCGGCGAGTGAGCGGCCGCTCGATTCCCCATACAATGTTCTATTGCAGCGTCCACTCCTCGGCGCTGGCGCCGGCCAGTGACTGCACGCGCGCTTCGTCGGCGGCGAGTTCGCGCGCGGAGCCGGAATAGACGACGTGACCGTCGTCCAGGACGTAGGCTTGGTCGGCGATTTCCAGGCTCATACGCACGTTCTGCTCGACCAGCAGCACCGCGATTCCTTCGGTGCGCATCTGCTCCACGATACGGAAAACCTCGCGGGTGATGAGCGGCGCCAGCCCTTGCGAAGGCTCGTCGAGGATGAGCAGCTTGGGATTAAGCAAGAGCGCGCGTGCGATCGAGAGCATCTCCTGCTCGCCGCCGGAAAGTTGGCGACCGCGATTGAGTTTGCGCTCGGCGAGCCGCGGGAACAGCCGGTAGACGCTTGCCGGCGTCCACGGACCCGGCCGCTCCAGCGGCACCATCAGATTTTCATGCACCGTGAGATTGGGAAAAATCCGGCGGCCTTCCGGCACATAGCCGACGCCGAGCGCGGCGACGTTAAACGCCGGCCAGCGCGTGGTGTCATTGCCGAAGATATTGACACGGCCCTGGCGCGGCGGCGTCAGGCCGATCAGGCTGCGCAGCGTGGTGGTCTTGCCGGCGCCGTTGCGGCCGAGTAGCGCGGTGACCTGGCCTTCGCCAGCCTTCAGGCTGACGCCGTGCAGGATGTGGCTCTTGCCGTAGTAGGTGTGAAGCCCTTCGGCGCTCAATGCCGCTGTCATGCCGCCTGACCCAAATAAGCAGTCTGCACCGCCTCGTTGGCCGCGATCTCCTGCGGCGTGCCTTCGGCGAGCAGCCGGCCCTGATCGAGCACGGTGATGCGGTCGGCGAGATGAAAGACGACGCGCATGTCGTGCTCGATGAGGATGATGGTTAGATGTCCCGCTTTATGCAGGCGACGGATGAGCTGGGTGATCTCGTAGGTTTCCTGGTCGCCCATGCCGGCGGTCGGCTCGTCGAGCAGCAGGAGGTGCGGCTTGAGCGCGAGCGCCATCGCGATCTCCGCGGCGCGCTGGTCGCCATGGGCCATTTCGCCGACCACGCGGTCGGCCTTGCCGGAAAGCGCGGCGAGCGCCATCGTCTCCTCGATGCGGTGGCGCAGTTCCGCCATCTCGGAACGATTGAGCCACGGCCGCAGGCGATAGCCGGCCGCGACCTCGGTCACGATGCGGATATTCTCGAATATCGTCAGTTCCGGAAAAATCTCGGTAATCTGAAACGTCCGCGCCATGCCAAGCCCGACCCGCCGGTGCGCCGGAACGCCGGTAATGTCGGCGCCGTCGAACAGGATCGAACCGGCTGACGGTGCAAAGAAGCCGCTCACCAGATTGAAGAAACTGGTCTTTCCCGCGCCGTTCGGTCCGATGACTGCGCGCAATTCACCCGGCGCGACCGTCAGCGATATGTCGTGCACGGCGACCAGGCTGCCAAAGCGTTTGGTCAGATTTCTGACCTCGAGCACGCTCATGCCGCTCTCCGCGGGCGCAGCATGCCGAGAAAACCGCGCGGGAAGAACAGCACGACGAGTACGATCAAAAGTCCGATGAATGACATCCAGTTGACGGTGACGCTCGAGATGTAATCCTGCAGCACGACAAAGACGATGGCGCCGAGAAGCGGCCCCCAGAACGTGCGCATGCCGCCCATCACCGCCATGATCACAAAGTCGCCGGAAAGGCTGTAGTGCAGCATTCGCGGGTCGGCGAAATTATTGAGCAGCGCGTACAGCGATCCGGCGAAGGCCATGAAGAAGCAGGACAGCGCAAACGCGATCCAGATGTGGAGCTCGACCGGGATGCCGAGAAAGCGGGCGCGGCGTTCGTTTTCGCGGATTGCGATCATGGTGCGGCCGAACGGCGAGCGCAGGATGAACGCCATTAAGCCGACGGCGATGGCAAAGCAAAAAAGCACGAAATAGTAGAAGTAAATGTCGTTGTGCAGGAGATCGATCTGAAACAACCCGAAGTGCAGCGGCTGGCGGGCAAAGCCGCGCAGACCGTCGTCACCGCCGGTCAACGACAGCCATTGGAAGGCGATATAATAGAATACTTGGCCGAACGCGATCGTCACCATCGCGAAGTAAATGCCGCGCCGGCGCACCAGTAGGGTGCCGAGCAGCGCGCCGGCAACGCCGCCGACCAGCGTGCCGGCCAGAAGACCGAGCGGCGTGCTGAGTGCAATGTGCTTGAGCGCCAGGCCGCAGGCGTAGGCGCCGAGTCCGAACCAGGCGGCATGACCGAACGATAATACGCCGGTGAAGCCGAGCAGAAAATTCAACGACATGGCGCCGAGGCCGAGCACCAGCACGCGGCTGCCGAGCGCGGTGTAGCCGCCGAACAGCGGCATCCAGTAAGGCGCGAACAAGAGCGCGGCCCAGATCGCCGCGAGAACGGCCAGATGCTTGCGCTGGTCGGCCGTCACGCCAGCATGCCTTCTTCGCCGAACAGGCCGCGCGGTCGAACCAGAAGCACGATCGCCATGATGACGTACATCACCGCGTCGCTGGCCGACGGAAAGACGACGGCGGTGAGACCGGCGGCGACGCCGATGAGCAACCCGCCAACCAGCGTTCCGGTGAGCGAGCCGACGCCGCCGACGATAATGGCGATGAAGCTCGGCATCAGCAAGCCGTCGCCCATGGTCGGCTCAAGCCCGAGCTGGCCGCCCGCCAGCACCCCCGCCAAGCCGGCCAGGAAAATGCCGACCGCGAAATTGAACGAGCGCAACGCCCGCACATTGACGCCGAGCGCCGCCACCGTCTCCAAATCCAGGGTGCCGGCGCGAATGCGTACGCCGACACGGGTGTAGCGCAACAGCACGAACAACAGCGCGACCACGATCGCCACCGTTGCCACCATGAACATGCGGTAGCCGGTGATGAAGAAGAAGCGGGAGCTCAGCGACGACATCAGCGCGGCGGGCACCGAGACCGGCAGTCCGTTGGCGCCCCAGATTTGCCGGGTACCGTCCTCGATGATGAAAGCAAGCCCGAATGTAAGTAGCAGGCCGTAGAGCGGGTCGCGGCCGTACAGGCGGCGAATGAGCAACCACTCGACGGCGATGCCGATCATGGCCGTGAGTAAGGGCGAAACGATCAGCGCGCCCCAGAAGCCGATGTACGGCGTGAGCACGTAAGCGAGGTAGCCGCCGATGACCAGAAATCCGCCATGGGCAAAATTGATCACGCCCGAAAGATTGAGGATCAACGACAAGCCGATCGCCATCAGTGCGTAGAAGGCGCCGACGATCAGTCCATTGGTGACGTTGAAAAAGATAAGCTCAAGCATCGAGTACCGGCCATGACGAAGCCACTACCTGCGATCGCAACGACCGAGGTGAGGGGCTTGCATTAAAGCACAATCAGGACGGCATCTGCATTTTGCAGCCGGTTTCCTCCACCGTCGGAGCGATGCTGTCACCGGAGACGATGCTGTTCACCTTGAACAGATTTTCCGGGTCGCCATCGCCCTTTTGCAGCAGTTCGCCGACGAAGGCCGACAGCATGAGCTGGTGATCGCCTTCGCGGAAGTAGACCTTGTTCGGCTGCAATTTGACTTCCGGCGGCAGCTCCAGACCGCCGAGCGCCTTGGCGACCGTCTTACCCTCGGTCGATTTGGCTTTTTCGCAGGCCAGCGCATAAGAATGAACGGTGACGTAGCCGAACCAATGGCGCGCCGTCGGCACCTTGCCGCCGGTGCGTTTGCGGACGGTAGCGATGAAAGCGTCGAGGCCGGGCGTGCCCGGCGCCTGCTTCCAGTACCATTCGAACATCCAAACACCGACGCGCGCCTGCGGCGGCATCGCCTCGACGGCTTCTAGCTCTTGCTGGGTACCGGCAACGTGGATCTGCTTGTCGATACCGAACTGCGAGATTTGCTTGAGGCAGTTCACCATGTCGTTGCCCTGCACCAGGACTACAAGCACGTCGGGATTGGCGGCACGCGCCTTGATGAGATAGGCGGAGAAGTCGGTGGTGCCGAGCGGCGTCAGCTCGTTGCCGGTCACCGTGCCGCCGAGCTTCTTGAGGTCGGCCTCGCAGCCCTGAAACAGCGTGTGGCCGAAGGCATAGTCCGGCGTGATGAAATGCCACTTCTTGCCGTAGGTCTTGAACAGCAGGCTGCAAACGGCGTTGGCTTCCATTCGTGTCGTGTTGCAGACGCGGAACACGTTCCATTTGCAGTCGGTGCCGGTAATCGGATCGGTATGGCCGCCGGGCACGATGTGCATGACGCCTTTTTCGTTGGAGACCTGCGCCATGGCCTGCGACAGCGCCGAATTCACGTTGCCGACGAGCAGATTGACGTTGTCGCGTTCGATCAGCTTGCGCGCTTTCTGAACCGCCGTACCGGCATCGCCGCTGGTGGAATCCTCGGTCAGCATTTCGATCTTGCGGCCGAGAATGCCGTTCTTGGCATTGAGCTCGTCGACCGCAATCTGGCAACCGAGCACTTCGTTCTTGCCGGGTGCGGCGTAAGTGCCGGTCAACGGTTCATCGACGCCGATCTTGAACGCGGTCTCGCCGCGAGCCGTAATGATGAAAGGCGCGGCGACCTGGGACAATGCGGCGATGCCGCCAGCCTTGACGAACGTGCGGCGGTCGAGGGTGAAGCCGGCGAGTTTCTCGATCATTGGGTCCTCCCTGAGAGGCGGTGTTGGTAAGTCGATCCTGACCCGGCCGGGCCGGCAGAACAAGAGGACTGCCACGCCAACGACGGGCGGCGGCTCGCGGCTTCGGATCGTGCGCCGCGCGCCGGTCGATTTGGCAAAACTATTTCACAGTGGCGTAAGCGCGGCGAGTGCGTCGCGGGGAGGTGAGACAAACAGCCGCTTGCCCTCCGCGCTGCGGAACGATGAGTTCGCGGGCATCGAAGCCGCAGCCACCGACATCGTCGACACCTGCTCAAGACGTCGGATACATCGTCCGCGCGTCGGCGGTGAACGCCTTACGCGATTGGGTGTCGACGTAGAACATGTGGCCGCCACGGTAGAGCCGAAGCTCGGCGCGCCCGCCGTCGACGCTCGCCGGAATACGATTGAGCACGTAGCGGGAGTCGGCATAGGGCGTGACCATGTCGCTATAGCCGTGTGCGATCATCAGGTGGAATGACGGGGTGAGCGCGAGCAACTCGCCCGGCGCGTCGGTCATGACCAGGCGGAAATCTTTGCGGTTCCCCAATCGGCACTGGGCGGCTTATGATGATTGATCATTGCCGCTTCGGCCTGCTGGCGGTCGGCCGTTGGGCTGATCACAGCGACGCTAAAGCACAGCTCTTCGCCTAGCCCGAGCTTCTTCTCCCAGGCCGGACGATACTCATGTCCGCCGACGCGGGTTGGTACAGCGTCTGCTCCGCCGATGTAGAGCAAGCGATTGCTCGCCGGTTCGGAATCCGAGCTGACCCGGACCTCGAACCGGAGTTTCATGGCCGCGTCCAGCGGACCGGGTCGGAGCACCGCACTCGAAATTCGGTTACGGCTATTCAGCCAATGATGGTCCGTTCCATGCGGACTTGTTTTCTTTGATGGTTTTGACAAATCCCTCCGTTAGATCTTGTCTTGTGTCGTGCGCTGCTACCGATTTGGGTAGCAAAATGGTAGCACGATGTTCAGTTTTCGTTCGATAAGGAAATCCCGCTCAGCTCGCCGGTTGTCAATCTCCGGCCAGGGCGCGGGTTCGGGGTCGCCTGCACCCGGCCGCGAGATAGAGCGCAACCTTGCCAAGGTTGGGGTCGAGGGTTCGATCCCTTCGCCCGCTCCATTAACTCCGTTGGATGATATCCATCAATAGCTTACTGGAAGTATTGGCATTTCTCGGTCGGGATGCTACAAATCGCATTACAAAACAGGTTTGTAATGCGCTCACATGCCCCGACCAGCCACGAAGCTTGAGCCGACCAAAAAGGGGGGCTTTATTGCCCGCAAGGTGATCCCGTTCGATGTGCGTGACGAGTACGCCAGCCTTTACGGCCAGCGTACTGAAGAACGCCTGAATACCGGTCCTCTGCCCGTCTCGATCGCGCGCGCGAAGCACCGCGAATGGTCTAGCGAGATTGAAGCACGGATTGCCAACATCCGATCGGCTCGGAAAGGCGAAGGCCGTACGCTCACCCCACAGCAAGCACGCGGGCTGGCCGGTGAGTGGTATCACTGGTTCATTGCGCGAATGGCGACGCATAAGTGGCCAGCAGACGTATGGGGAGATTATCAGGCCCAGATTCACTCCGAGCTTTATGGACCGGCGATGGCTGGCGGGGTGTTCTCAGGCGATCCACTGGAGTTTTGGGAGCGTGATACCGGCATGCGTGAGCGGGTGAGGCCGCTCATTGCCGACGAGGCAAAATCGAATCAATTTCTAGCGGCTAAGCAGCTCGTTCTGGATGCAGCGTCGCGTGATATGTTCCTCGACTACGTTACCCGCGATTTTTTCGCTGCCCTGACGTTGCTCACCCGGCGCGCTCGTGGCGATCATGGACCAGACAAGTGGGTGGAGCAGTTCCCTCGATATGAAGGAAGCCCGGATTCAAGCTTAACGCCCTGGTCTTTATTTGAGCGGTGGATCACCAAAGCCAAACCCGCCAATTCGACCATAGATCGATGGCGTGGCGTATTCCTGCGGCTGCAAATTGATTTTCCGAATGCCAGCGCCGGAGCATTGCTACCCGAGCAAATGCAAGAATGGGCTAATCGGCTGATTGATTCTGACCGGTCTGCGTACACGGTCGCAAACATCTGGGTGCGCGCGGCGCGAATCGTGTTTGCATGGGCCATCGATGAAAAACTGATTTCCGGCAACCCCTTTACCGGCTGGCGCGTGAAGGTTCCGAAAAAGATTAGGATGCGTGAAACGAAGTCCTTCACCGAGGGCGAGATCGAGACAATATTGAGCGCCACACTAGCGATCGAAGTGCGCAGCAAGACTGATGCAGCCAAGCGTTGGTGTCCCTGGCTCGCGGCGTACAGCGGTGCACGCATGGGCGAGCTCACGCAATTGCGCGGTGTTGATGTCGTCGAAGGCGCCGGCACTCATGCCATCAAGATTTCACCAGAGGCTGGTACGATCAAGACCGGCAAGGCGCGCACAGTGCCGCTTCATGACCATTTAATTGAGCAAGGCTTTCTTGCATTCGTGAAGGCCAATGGGGACCGGCCGCTGTTTTATAATGAGATGAAGCAGCCTAGTGGACCAGTAGATCCCACCAACCCCCGCAAACCGCGGTATGTGAAAGCACGCGAAAAGGTGGCAACGTGGGTCCGAAGTCTTGGCGTCAGCGATCCTGAGTTGTCGCCTAATCACGCCTGGAGACACACGTTCAAGGCCATAGGCTTCCGAAGCGGCATGTCAGAAAAGGTGCTCGACGCCATTGTTGGACATGCGCCGGCTTCAGTTGGGCGGAGCTACGGCGAGCCCACTCTTGCCGATAAAACGAAAGAGCTACACAAATTTCCTTGTTACAAAGTCTCGCCGACGGAAATCAAGCGGTAGTCAAGTCTCGTAGCCCATGCTGGCAGAGTTATTTGCGTGTTGCGGCTTCGCTCACAAAGC
>DATKRE010000037.1:0-7531 GCA_035532335.1 Xanthobacteraceae bacterium
TCACAACTGCGTGCCGCAGAGCAGACGTTGCAAGTCGGCACGGAGGCGCGCCGAAGCTACTATCGGGCCGTAGCGGCGCTTCAGCTGATGGCCGCGCTTGCCCAGGCCGCGTCCGCCGCCGAGGCGGCCGCGCAGCTTGCCGACGATGAATAGACCGAGCCCGACGAAAAACAGCAGCATGCCGAGCGGGCCTGCGGAATTTGAATGCGCCAGCGATCCGACACACGAATAGAGCAGTCCGATTGGCGTGAGGATCAACCCCACTCCTCGCATTGCCATTGAAAGAAAGTCGCCGCCGCGCGTAGGCGGTGCTGTCGCAGCGGGTACATTGACGTAGATGTCGTAGAGCCCGCGTTCCTGAGCGACTGTGCGTTCCTCATTCGTAAAGTTGACCGTCCCGACGAGGTAGTATTCTTTCGAACCCTTAAGGGTACCGACAGCTTGCTCGCGATAATCCGTTGTGAGTTTCATTGTGCCCCCCCAAAAAAAGAGGGAGCAGGTTTCGAACCCCGCTCCCTCCACTCCCATTTCTAGGAAGACTTGCCGTCGTCGTCGCTGCGTACTAGCCCATGGCGCTGAAACCACAGGATGACCTCAGCGAGCGGCCACACATTTCTCGACCGCTTGTACGCGCTAAGCTTCCGCGCCCGTGGAAACGGATCATCGGAATATTTAGGGTCCATCAGCCGCGCTGTGTGAGTTCGCCCGTAGGGCCAGCCCATATGTTTCAGTCCACGCCAGTCCACAATCAGCCTGTCAGCCATTGCAAAGTCCTTCCGCGATTTAGGAAGGGTGCCTTGCAAGGGCCTTCCGGGTTTGACTCCGGTAGCCGCCCGCCAATAGGCGAGCGAAGAGGAGTGTACGGGGGTATATGCAAAGAGTGCAAGATGACCATGGTGCGCCGTGGTGCACCAAAAAGAAGGCTCGCCGGGTTTGGCGAGCCAGGGTGTCACGCGACATTGCGCGAGGCGGAGAGCGTTTTGAACTGGTCCAATAGATCGGCCCAGTCCTGCAAGAGCTTTGTTCGCTGTGGCCAGTATTTCGCTCGGTTATAAGCCGCTCGTACGTTGTCTCCACCTTGGTGAGCCAAGGCGGTTTCGATTACGTCACCGTCATTGCCCCGCTCATTGAGGATTGTGCTGGCAGATGAGCGGAAGCCGTGAGCGCAAACCTCGTCTTTGGTATAGCCGATCCTCCGCAAAGCGGAGTTCATCGCGTTCTCCGACAGAGCTTTGAGCGGAGACCGGATGGACGGGAGGACCAGCTCGTGACCTTCCGATAGCGGCCAGATATCGCGGAGGATAGCGAGAGCTTGCTTCGATAGCGGTACGTCGTGAGGCCGCCGCATTTTCATACGCTCGGCCGGAATTTGCCATGCGGCTTTCGGCCAGACGATTTCCGAACGCCGCATGAACCGGATCTCACCTGGCCTCGTCATGGTCAGCGCAGTGAGCTGAAGGGCTGCTCGTAATGTCGGCCAACCATCGTATTCGTCTATAGCGGCCATCAACGCACCCAGCTTCACTTCGTCTGTGATGGCGGGACGATGCTGAACATTCGGCCTGAGAAGCGCACGACGGAGCGGGAATGTGGGATCATTCGTGGCTCGTAAGGTCATGATAGCGAGCCGGAACACACTGCCAATGGAGCCGCGTACTTTTCGCGCGGTTTCCCTGCGTCCGCTCTTCTCAATCTTTTTGAGAAGGCTGAGAATTTCAGCGGCTGTGATCTCCGTGATCGGCAGGTTCGCCAGCGGCGAGGCGAGGTCTAGCAGATACCAGCGATTTTTCGTCATCGTGGATTTTGCCGTTCCGCTTTCCTCCAAGTTCTTCAAATGCTCCTCGGCGAGAGCGCCGAAGGTGTTTTTTGCCGCCGACTGTGCGGCAATCTTGTCGAGCTTCTTTTGTCGGGAAGGGTCGATGCCATTGGCAAGCAATTTCCGCGCATCGTCTCTCTTGGCGCGAGCGTCGGCCAGAGAGATTTCTGGGAATGAGCCGAGACTGAGCATGTTCTGCTTGCCGCTGAAGCGGTAGCGCAGCCGCCACAACTTGCTGCCGTTTGGATTGACCAAAAGGTGCAAGCTGTTGCCGTCTGTGAGGACATAAAAGTTCTCACGAGGCTTGGCATTTTGGACTGCCAAGGAGCTGAGGGGCATGAGTATACGACCTTCCAGCGCAAAAGAGCGGTATACTCATTCGTACTCTCATTCCGTTGGATTGTCACAGGCCACCATGGGGAACGGCGAGCCAATAAAACAGAATAACTCTATTGAAATCAGTGCACTATGGGGAATGGCGAACAACTATGGAGTATGGTCTTGGTGCCCAGGAGAGGACTCGAACCTCCACGCCTCGCGGCGCTAGTACCTGAAACTAGTGCGTCTACCAATTCCGCCACCTGGGCACTTGGCGGCGATAGGTACGAAAGCGGCGATCCCCTTGTCAATCGAGCGGGTTTTGCCCCTGTACACCCCGGAATCGATCCTGTATTCCGCCAACAATGGCTGTGATGAGCAATTACGACACGCTGGTCACCGTGTTTGGCGGCTCCGGGTTCATCGGCCGCCACGTGGTCCGCGCGCTCGCCAACCGGCATTACCGCATTCGCGTCGCCGTGCGCCGCCCGGAACTGGCCGGGTATTTGAAGCCGCTGGGCGCGGTCGGCCAGATCGAAACGGTGCAGGCCAATGTGCGGTTCCCGCAATCGGTCGAAGCATCGGCGCTCGACAGCGAGGTGATTATCAACCTGGTCGGCATCCTGTTCGAGCGAAGCCGGCAGCGTTTTGACATCGTGCAAGCCGACGGCGCCGCCGTCGTGGCGCAAGCGGCCGCCGCGGCCGGGGCACGGCTCATTCACGTCTCGGCCATCGGCGCCAACGCAAGCTCGCCATCGCATTACGCCCGCTCGAAGGCCGAAGGCGAAAAGCGGGTGCTGGCGGCCGCGCCGGAAGCCATCATCATGCGGCCCTCGGTCGTGTTCGGCCCCGAGGACGATTTCTTCAATCGCTTCGCGGCGCTCGCCCGCATCGTGCCGGTGCTGCCGCTACCCGGCGGCGGCCATACGCGTTTTCAGCCGGTGTTCGCCGGCGATGTCGGCGAAGCGATCGCGCTCGCCGTGGGCGGCGGCGCCAAGCCGGGCGCCACCTATGAATTGGGCGGGCCGGACATCCGCACCCTTAAGGAGCTGATGCAATTTACGCTCGCCACGATCGAGCGGCGGCGCCTCCTGGTGCCGGTGCCGTTCGCGCTCTTGAAGCTGCAAGGCGCATTCCTGCAATTCGCGCCAAAGCCGCCGATCACGCCCGATCAGGTCGAGCTGTTAAAGACCGACAACGTCGTCTCCCCCGACGCGCGGTTGCAAGGCCGTACGCTCGAAGGGCTCGGCATCATTCCAAATTCGATTGCGTCGGTGGTGCCTGACTATCTCTGGCGGTTCCGCAAGACCGGCCAGTTCCAGCCCCGCGTGACGGCGACGGGCATCCGCACAACGACTCGTGAATGACAGCGCAACACAACGGATCGAAAGATGCCCGGTAAGCGCGTGCAGATCGACGAGGAAACCTGGCGCGACCTGCAACTGCTCGGTCACGACCAGATGAAAGACTTTCAGGAACTTGCCGACGAGGCGTTCCGCGAACTGCTGAAGAAATACGGCCGGCCGGTCAATCTGCGGGACGCACTGCGCAAGAGCGCGGGTGTGTCGGCAACAGTGCATCAGTTGCCGCGCGGACGAGGCAAAGCGCCGCGTAAGTGAACGTCACTGGCGCGCGAGCTTTTTCGGAAACAGATTCCACTTTTTGGATCATGCGCTAGGCAAACCGCTGGCGAGCGCGCTCGCGCGCTTTGATCGCTTCCACCTCGCGATCCCGCGCCGGGCTCGCTGTTTCCAGCGAGCCAAGCAGCCGGCGTGCCGCGGCGGTGACTTCTTCCACCGCCAGGTTGAACGCCGTCTCATTGGCGCGCGACGGCTTGGCGAAACCCGAAAGTTTGCGCACGAATTGCAGGGCAGACGCCTGGATTTCGTCGTCGGTCGCCGGCGGCTCGAAATTAAACAGCGTGCGGATGTTACGGCACATGTGTTGCTCCTGATATAACGGCGCCGAGGAGATATAATGGCGCGAAGGAGCGCCCGGTGTCAGCAATTGTTGCCGAGCCTATCACTATTGCGGTCGGCAGCGACACGCGGGTGTCCGGGCTTTTGCAAGTCCCGCCTGACGCGCGTGCCGGTTACGCGGTGGCGCACGGCGCCGGTGCCGGCATGAACCATCCGTTCATGATCGCGGTCGCGGCGGAACTGGCCCAGCGCGGTATTGCCACGCTTCGCTATCAGTTTCCCTATATGGAGCGCGGTAGCCGGCGACCGGACCCGCCGGAGCTGGCACATGCGACGGTCCGCGCCGCCGTCGCAGCGGCGCAACTGGCGCTTCCGGCGCTGCCGCTGATTGCCGGCGGCAAGTCGTTCGGCGGCCGCATGACCTCGCAGGCGCAGGCGAAAGCGGCACTGCCTGGCGTGCGCGGCGTTGCCTTCCTCGGATTTCCGCTGCATCCCGCCGGCAAGCCTTCGCAGGATCGCGCCAAGCATCTTTTCGAGGTGAAAATCCCGATGCTGTTCCTGCAAGGCACCCGCGACACGCTGGCGGCGCTCGATCAGCTCGAACCGGTATGCGCTGCGCTCGGCGAGCGCGCGACGCTGAAACTATTCGAAGCGGCCGATCACTCGTTTCACGTGCCGGCGCGCAGCGGCCGCACCGACGCCCAAGTCCGTGCCGAAATGCTCGACACGCTGACCGCGTGGATCGATGCGGTCATCAAAGCCCCAAGACCAGCGCGATGAGGCCCGCCGCGCCGACTAAAAAGCGCCAGCCGACGAACAGCGTGAAGCCGCGGCGCGACACGTAGCCGAGAAACGTCTTCACCACGAACCACGCGCAGATGAACGAGACGACGAACCCGATGGCGACCAACAACAGATTGCTGTGGCTCAGGTGGCCATGGTCCTTGTAGAGATCGTAGGCGAAGGCGCCGGCCATCGTCGGCATCGCCAGCCAGAACGAGAATTCCGCGGCGGCGCGCCGGTCGGCGCCGAGCAGCATTGCCGCCACGATGGTCGCGCCGGAGCGCGAAACGCCGGGGATCATCGAAACACATTGCGCGATCCCGATGATGAGATACATCGGCAGCGTGAACCGCGTCGCGTCCTGATAACGCGGCTTGAGATCGAGACGGTCGACCCACAACAAAATCGCGCCGCCGACGATCAGCGAACAGCACACGATCCAGGGATTGAACAACACGTCCTTGATGAATTTGTAGGCCGTCGCGCCAACGATCGCCGCGGGCAGGAATGCGATCAGCACGCCGATGATGAAGCGGCGCGCCGCCGGATCGTTGAACATGCCGAGAAACAACTGCCACAGCCGCACCGCATAGATCGACAGCAGCGCCAAGATGGCGCCGAACTGAATCAGCACCGCGAAGCTCTTGCCGAAGTCGTCGTCGGAGAATCCGAAGAAGTGCTGCATCAGCAAGAGATGGCCGGTCGATGAAACCGGAATGAACTCGGTCAGTCCTTCCACCACGCCGAGAATGGCGGCCTTGATAATGTCGAAGCTCATGTGGCGTTCTCCGCGGCGTCGGCGGCAACCGAAATGCGCCCGGCAAAGGGCGCGGCAGGACGATTTTGTCGCAGTTGTGGCTAGTGGAGCGGATTTAATATTCGCATGAGAAGCTGCCGAATACGGATGCGAATGTTAGAAACGGACCACTAGCGTTATCAGGCAGAGCACTTTGACGTTCTCGCTTCCGCGATTATCAAGTCGGTGAATCGCGCCGCGCGGAATGCATAATGCGCGCCCCGGCTAATTGCATCCTCCAGTCACGAATGTCGTCCGCGCACTGGCCAAAACCGAGGCTTTCGAGCAATCACGCCGGGAGCGCAAAAGGTCGAGATGCAGTTTGCGCATATGAAGGGCATCCTCAAGCTCGACCGGCTGCGGCTGCGCGGCTTGAGCGGGGCTAAAGATGAGGTGCTACTAGCCGCAACCGCTCAGACTGCTGTGCCTCGTCAAATTCCTCTGCCGCCCGCCGCCATCGGCCGCAGCCACCTGTGCGGCGTAGCCGGTCTGCCAAGCGTTTGTACCAATAATGCCGTTAGACGCTTTCAGCAGAGAACGCCACAAGCTGACCAATGCTTAATCCGACCCAGCTGCAAAAAGCAGTCGGGTTTTGCAACACAATCGGGGTGAAGCGGACATCACACGATGTCCGACTTAAGTCCACTATTGAGTGGGAACGGAAATTGTCGGCCACTCGGTGCCAGGTGGTTCCATAACCTGTCATTAGGCGAATCGAAATCCCCAGTTGAATCAACTCAGAATTCTCTTCGACGAGGCCGGAGGTCGGTTGACTGCGACTTATTGTATCAAAAAGGCAAAGCGATACCGTTACTACGTGTCGACCGCTTTAGTAACCGGCGCCGCGAGCGGTTTTCTTCGTATCACATTCCGGCTGGCGATATCGATACAGTAGTGATCGACAGACTTCGCGCATTCCTTGCCGATCGCGCCGAGATTCTAGACACCATACTAGACACCATAGGAGTGATCGAGAACGGCCGGCCAAAGCTCCGTTTGCTCGAGCGCGGGCGCCAGATCGCCGACCAGCTTGACGCCCAAGCACCCGAGAAGATCAAACCGATAGTGACCGCCTTGGTCAGCCGCGTGGAAGTCAGATCGGGTTGCGTCCACATCCATGTCAGTCGAAGCCGTCTTACAGGCCTGCTCACCGCACAATCAACCGATCTGCCCATACGGGATGACAAACCAAGTAGTTCACGCGACGACATTCTGACTTTGGCAGCGGCAGCCAAGCTGACGCGCGCCGGCCGCGAAATGAAGATGCTGGTCGATGGTCATAGCGGCCACGCTGCAGCCGATCCAGGCTTGCTAAGAATTATCGCGCGCGCGCACGATATACAGACACGCCTCATTCAGGACACTCGTTTGAGCGTGCATGACGTTGCCAGTCAGGAGCGAGCGACAGCTGCTTACATCTATACACTGCTGCGCCTTCCTTGGTTAGCGTCGGACATCACCACGGCCATCGTCAACGGTCGGCAACCGCTGCAACTCAACGCCATGAAATTGATGCGGCGCGCATCGCAGCTGCCGCCCGATTGGGCTGAACAGCGCGCGTTATTCGGCTTTTGAAAAAAGTTCGGCGAACGTTCGTCGTGTTCAGGCGATCGGCTGCAGCAAAAAAGTAAACCACGAAAAGCCCCGCGAGAGATTTTCGGCACCTCTTGCAAGGAACAAGGCGCGCGTCTCGTCTCTTCACAAATTTAGTTGATCAGTGCATGGAAAAAATGCGCCAAATGGCGGCAGAACTCAGCTCTGCTGCAAACAACAAAACAACTGCAATATCAATGTGCTAGACGCTGGCTGGGGCGGGAGGATTCGAACCTCCGAATGGCGGAATCAAAATCCGCTGCCTTACCACTTGGCTACGCCCCAATGCTTCGACGGAATGCCACA
>DATKRE010000038.1:0-24370 GCA_035532335.1 Xanthobacteraceae bacterium
TCTCGTCGAATGCTGCTTCAGCCGCCTCAAACAGTTCCGGCGTGTCGCCACACGATACGAGAAAACCGCCAGAAACTTCCTCGCCATCGTCACAATCGCAGCTACAATCCTATGGATCAGATAATTGTCCACAGAACCTAGCACGGTCGCTTATACTTTTCCGAACTGGCCCGAACGATTTTAGGGAAATCGTTTCTACCCGAACTCTACCCGGCCGAGATTTCGAGGTGAAGAACTGGTCGGCGAAAGATGGTCTAAGCGCTTGATTTCGTTTTTGGAGCGGGCGAAGGGATTCGAGCCCTCGACCCCAACCTTGGCAAGGATGCGTTCATTGACGCGGCGTGCAACGATTACGCCCTTTCCTTTGGGATGCTGACTGCCGCTCCATCATGGGCAATCAAGCGTGCTTTGCTGAAACAGCACGCCCGCTACGTTGCATCTCCGCACGATCCGAAGAACGCGTGGCGGCGCACGCAGCATTGATGGCCGAAATAATGGACTAGGGAAACAAGGCCGTGCGAAAGGCGCTGCACCGAAGCCGCCTAACGCCAAGACCTGACGCCGAGCCTTCAATCACGAGACAGACTGTTGCTAAATTATGTCGCTAATGTCGCTAATGAGCCAAGCTAAGTCATTGAAATTCAATTGGCGGAGAGGGAGTCCGCCTTCGCTCTCTTCGCAGACAATCGCGCTTGCTCGCGCACCATCCATAAATGCCTATTTAATATACGTATTTAACCATCTACTCTTCACTCGCCTTCGTTGACACTCGCCAGCATCCGCACCATATTTGTGGGATGATTACTGGATCGAGGTGCACATGGGACATGCGATTGAAAAGCTGAAAGCGCTCGCCGTCGGGAAGCTGGCGCGCAAGCCGGGCATGTACTGCGACGGGGGAGGCTTGTGGTTGCGCGTTTCATCGCCGACGGCGCGCTCCTGGGTGTACCGCTATATGCTTGACCGAGCCTCACACGAAATGGGCATCGGCAAGTACCCCGAGATCACACTCGCAGAGGCGCGGGGACGGGCCGCTGAAGCGCGCCGCCTGAAAGCGCTTGGCAAGGACCCACTCGCTCAGCGCGACGCTATACGGGCCGCTGAGCGCGCCGACGCGGCAAAGGCCGTGACATTCAAGGATGCTGCCGAGCGATACATCGATGCCCATAAGGCCGGCTGGAAAAACACGAAACATGCCACGCAATGGAAAACGACGCTCGAAACCTACGCCTATCCCGTAATTGAAAACCTGTCTGTTCAATCAATCGATACTGGGCTTGTGCTGAAAGTGCTGGAACCGATCTGGAACGGCAAGACCGAGACGGCGAGTCGGTTGCGCGGTCGTATCGAGGCCGTGTTGGATTGGGCGAAGGTGCGCGGCTATCGCGACGGCGAGAACCCGGCCCGCTGGCGCGGGCATCTCGACAAGCTTCTGCCAGCCCGTTCCAAGGTGCGCAAAGTGAAACATCACGCCGCGCTTCCCTTTGACGACCTGCCCGACTTCATGACCGCGTTGCGAGCGCAAGATAGCGTTGCGGCTCGTGCGCTCGAATTTGCAATCTTGACCGCCGCACGTACGGGAGAGGTGGTCGGCGCAAAGTGGGACGAGATAGATTTAGCTGAGAAACTTTGGACAGTGCCGGCCGCGCGCATGAAAGCTGGCCGAGAACATCGTGTTCCACTCTCCGCACGAGCAGTCGAAATCCTCGAACTGATGAAGCCCGATGTCGCAGATGGCCAGCAAATGAAGAACGCTGACGACGACTTTGCGTTCGCAGGCGGTGCGCCCGGCAAGCCCCTTTCTAATATGGCGTTCTTGATGCTTTTGCGGCGCATGGGGCGTAGTAGTCTAACGGCGCATGGGTTCCGTTCGACCTTTCGCGACTGGGCAGCGGAGCGCACTAGCTTCCCGAGCGAAGCCGCAGAGATGGCGCTGGCGCATAAGGTTGGCGACAAGGTAGAGGCCGCATATCGTCGCGGTGATCTGTTCGATAAGCGCCGCGCCATGATGGACCAATGGGCAATCGCTTGTGCCATGCCGGCGACGGGTGCGAAGATCGTGCCGATGCAGAAGGCGGCCGGCGCATGATCCGCAGCAAAGTGTTTTCCCAAGCTGTAAAGGACCTTTTTCCCGGGAGTGATGGTTGGGTAGACGCCAGCGAGCGCATAAGTCCTGCCGACGTGGCCAAGAAGATGCTTACCGCCCTCGCTGACCTACTAGGGAGCGAGACAAAAGCGAGGCATTTCCTCGCGGACGCCATGCCTGCTGAATTACTCGCCCTTCTCCCAAAGCGGCGCCGAGGACGGCCGGCGACCGCGCTCCAACGTCGTAAGGACGACGCGCTGATCCAGGTCTATGACTGGAAGGCGGCCGAAGGAAAAAGTGTTCGGGCCGTTGCGCGGCATGTCCATAAGCTCGGAATTGGCAGGAACGCCGAGAGTGTCGAAAGGAAACTTCACCGTCTCTTGAAAGCGCGCAGTGACGGCTCCAGAGATCATCGCCCATAGCTTCCGCCCGTCAGATCGCGCTTGACGGCTCGCTGGGGCTTCAATTTCACTAACGGAACGCTACTTCTGGCCGAAGCTCAACGTGGCGCCGAAAGTACGACACCAAATCGTCAGATTTTCTGTCGCACGAAAATAATTCGTTCGATTTTGCGCATCCTCCCCAGAAAAACTAGATCGACGTATCTCCGCATCGTGCCTGCACTCTCGCGGGCGAGCGATAGGAGACGATCATGGACGTTCCAAACCAATATGACGAACTTCGCGGCGCTTACTCACTCGCCGCGTTCTGCCGGACCTATAACGTCGGCCTCACTTTCACCTACCAACAGATCAAGGACAACAAGCTGCGTGCCGTGAAAGCAGGCAACAAGACTTTGGTCCTGCAACGCGATGCCGAAGCATGGGCGAGGTCGCTGCCCGAAATGAGGGCTGCATCATGAGCAACAGGTCAGACCCCCCTTACATTCCCATTGCGCCGCGGTCAGAGAAGCACCGTCTGGCGCAGGTCTACGCTAAGAACGGGCTAGCGGTGTTTCCGGTCCAACCAAGCGGCAAAATCCCGTTGCGCGGATCGCGCGGACACCTCGACGCTACTACTGATCTAAAACAGATCGATACGTGGTGGATTGAGAACGCAGACTGCAACATCGGCGCGGTGCCAGCGAGCAAAGGTTGCACTGTCATTGATACCGACGAGAAGGAAGGTCGGCAGGGTGGCGCCCACTTCGACGCGCTGTGCATGAAGCACACAGGAAGGGCTGCACCCGCAACGAAGGTTGCGCAGACCGCGAGCAATCCGCCAGGACATCACCGCTGGTACAGCGGGGCAATCGAGTGGGACGGACCGGCCGGTCTTCTCGGTGAAGGCATTGACGTTAAATGTCGCGGTTACGTTGTCATGCCGCCTTCAATTATTGATGGGAAGGCGTATAGCTGGAGCGACACACACCCGCGCGTCGATCTTCCGCAATTCGTTTCCGACGCGCTGAAAGCTGCCCACGCTGCAAGGACTAAACCGCGTGATAAATCGCAATTGGATGGTGAACCTGTATCGTGCACGGTGTTTATCGACATCCTGTCCTATCTCAATCCCGATGATGGCCGCGACCAATGGCGCAACAATGTCGCTGCCATTCACGCCTCGCCGGTCGCCGTGCCAAACGAGAATGGGGTCGGCTATCATTTGCTGAGTGATCTGGAACTGCTCGACATCTCGATACGATGGTCGCGTGGTGAATACGATCGCCATCGCCGCTTCATAGACGTGGACACTTACCCGTCGAAGTATGACGGGGACGACGCTGTTGAGGCGGTCTTCTGGACTATGCCGCCTAAAGAGGGCGGGCTTGGCTTCGGCTCGCTTGTTCAGCAAGCACGTGCCGCGGGCTACAAGGGACCGATTAGGGTCACGGAAGAGGCAGCGAACAAGAAGCTCAAGGATGCGATCGTGCACGTCGCTCAGGAACCGACGCAATTATCACCTGACAAAGTCCTGATTGATGAGTTGGCGAGCCTGACTAACGTCGCTTATGAAAAGCGCCGCGTCGAAGGCGCCAAGAGGCTTGGCATTCGCGTTTCAATGCTCGACAAAATGGTGACGCAGCGGCGCACGGAACTTGAGGGCGAAGCCAACGAACAGCCGTTGTTGCCGCACTGGACGGTTGAACCGTGGCCGGACCCTGTCGATGGTGATGCATTAATAGCAGCGATCATCGGCTGTATTCAGCATCACGTGGTAATGCGCCCCGACGCGGCGCTGGCCGTTGCACTGTGGATCATCTTAGCTTGGGTCCATGAGGAAACGGCGACCCATAGTCCAATTCTCATGGTCACATCGCCAGAGGCGGAGTGTGGCAAGAGCACGCTGCTAGGTTTAATTATCTTGTTAGTGCCGCGGTCGCTCGCAAGCGTAGGGATTAGTCCCGCAGCACTATTTCGCTCGATCGAGAAATGGCAACCAACCCTCATCATTGACGAGGCCGATGTTGCCTTTGTGCAGAACGAAGACCTGCGTGCCGTCGTCAATTCTGGATGGACACGAGGCCAGGGAGTGGTGCGCTGCGATGGCGATGACAATGAGCCGCGATTGTTTTCGACGTTCTGTCCCAAGGCGATTGGCCTCAAGGGCAAGAAGCTGCCGGACACGACAGCGAGCCGAGCGATTGTCATTGAGCTAAAGCGAAAACTTGCTGAGGACAAGGTGGAAGACTTCCGCCATGTTGACAGTCCCAAACTCCAGGAGTTGCGCCAAAAGCTTCTCCGCTGGAAGATCGACAACACCGAAATATTGTCAAACGCCAGCCCTGTGCTCCCGGATGGTTTCCTCAATCGCGTTGCTGCCAACTGGCACTTGTTGCTGGCCATAGCAGACGCGGCTGGCGGCGAGTGGCCCGATAAGGCGCGTGCAGCAGCTTCGAGCATCGCGAAAATCAAAGCCACTGTCGATGCGTCCAGGGGGGTTCAGCTACTCGGCGACATCCGTGCCATTCTTGATGGCCAGACCGATTGCGTATTTTCGAGCGAGTTGATCGGGCAATTGATCGTCGATCCTGAGAGCCATTGGGCTGAATACAACCGCGGCAAACCGATCACGCAGAAGCAAGTTGCAAACCTACTTCGAGCTTTCGGCATTGCGTCGGCGACCGTTTGGATCAATGGCAAGTCGGCTAAGGGTTACAAGCAAACACAATTTGAGGACGCATGGACACGTTACCTCGCGGCATAGAGAGCCGATCCGTCAAAGCGTCAGAATGCTGACGGCAGAAGGATTTCTACGCCGTTTCTATCCGTCAGACCGGGAAGCGTCTGACGGATCGGAAAGGGTCAAGACCTCAATAGCCACGAGGGCTCTGACGCTTTGACGGATCGAAATGGAGATAGACGATGGAGAGTTGTTCTATTTGATCCGCCAGGGTCAACCGAGCCGCTGTCATAGTAACTTTGTTATGACGGCGCTGTCCCGGGGCAACAACACGGAGGCCCAGTTTTTGTTGGGTTCCGGCACCGAACGGCCGAAAAAAATGAGCATTTTAAAGTTAGCTTTCAAGCAAGGACATTGCCCGCAATCCGGGCCGCTCCATCGAGCAAAATCAGCCATTCTCATCGGCTGCGGCATTTAATTAGCAAGTTAACATGTTAGCACGGCGCTGGATAACCGAATTCCGTCAGGGTGCATCGGGATTAGGGCGAGACCCGCGCAAGTTTCTTTGCTGCTGCCGGCATGCAGCTTTGCGCGAAACCTGGGACCTAAACAGCCTTGCGGTATTCGTTGGTTATTTCGGTTTCCATTCGCGCACAAGCCTCTGCGCCTCGGCAATCTGCGGCGGGGTCATTTTCGCGGCTACGCGGTCACGATTTTCAATCACACGGTCACGTATTGCCTTCTCCCATACTTCGGATGTCGGAAGACGTTCGGCGGCCAGACTGAGCCACTTGTATGCCTCCACGAAATCCTGCGGCGCGCCCTCACCGCTGTAATAAATAACCCCGAGACTACTCTGGGCATCGGCGACGCCTTGCTCGGCCGCCTTACGGTACCACTTCGCTGCCTCGTCATAATCCTGTGGCACGCCATGACCGCTGTCGTACGTACCGGCGAGATAGCTTTGACCGTCGGCGTTGCCTTGATCGGCAGCCTTGCGATACCACTTCGTCGCCTCGGCATAGTCCTGTCGCACACCCTTGCCGAATTCGTAAAAGACTCCGAGGCTAGCCTGCGCCTTGGCGTCTCCCTGTTCGGCAGCCTTACGGTTCCAGTTAGCTGCCTCGGCATCGTTCCGCTTCACAGCGATGCCGTTGTCGTACATAAACCCAAGAACGAACTGGGCTAGTGCATCACCCTTATCGCCGGCATTGCGAAGCCACTTCGTCGTCTTCGTATAGTCCGGAAATGCATCGCAACGTCGAGCGAGAACACATAGGGCATCGGCGGGTCCCTGACCTTTGGCCTTGCGGTACCACTTCGTCGCTTCAGCATAGTCTCGCTTCACGCCCCGCCCATCGGCGGACATGGACCCGAGAAGAAGTTGGGCGATGGGATTGCCCCGTTCGGCAAGGGAGCGCCATAGCCGCACCGCAGTCGCGTAGTCCGCTCTCTTATAGGCAGCCCATCCATTCTCGAACTGCCCTGCGGCTACGGGGGCGGCCGGTTGCTGTTTTCCAAACCGTACGGGTTGCCACGCTGCGGTCCGCCGTTGGGCCTCGGCGATCTGTTCGGCCGTCATCAAATGTTCGAGGCGTTCGCGATCTTGGACAGCTTCCTTGTCGCCACCGGCTGCGGCAAGGTTTAGCCACATGTATGCTTGAACATAATCACGGGGAACCCCGATGCCGTCATGGTACATGTTCCCTAGGAAAGCCTGAACCTTGGCGTCTCCCTGCTCGGCTACTTTGCGGAGCCAGCGGGCGGCTTCCACGTAATTCTGAGTAATACCCAGACCCTCATAGTACATGAGCCCGAGGAGCCCCTGCGCCGCGGCATTTCCCTGCTCGGCCAATGGCCGCAACAGCGTGAGTTCACTTGCGTAGTCGTGTCGTGCATGCGCCGCCTGCGCCATCGCCAGCGTGTCCGCGGTTGCGTCAGCGTGGGCAGGGCTTGTGTATGCCATGATCGTGAACACGCTAAAGGCAACTAAAATTATTACCGTTGGAAATTGACGGCGCGCGTCCTGTAAAAAATGGAAGAGACGAGACATCTGGGCAGTGCCCGTTCAAGAGCGTTACTTGCGAGCGTGCGATGCTCGGTAGTTCAAAACGGCAGAGGTTATCAATTTCAATTCGTTGTCGCGCATATTACGTTGCATATAGATTTGCGCATTTTCGGTTATCATACCCTTTTGCATTGTTTGGGTTAGTGCCGCATATAGACTGGCGCACGCTGGTTCGACTCCATAAGCGATAGTGAGCGGATCGGATTTGCCGTCATCCAGACGAGCAACTTCGCGCAACACGCAATCGCTCCAAGGCTTGTCTGCGGCTTTTATCTCGGCATCAGTCGCATAAGTGCATCCAGCCAAGGTGAGTGCCAACACTGCTATCAGTGGTCTCACGGTTTGTCCCCACGCGCACCAACAATGATTTCATAGCTGCCGATTAGCCAGATCGGCACATCAAGAGCGCGACCAAGTGTCCACCATAATAGACTGCATTTTTTGCCCAGAGCTTTGAATAGTTTGTGAGGCTGATCCATAACCCACTTTCCGAGGTTCACGGGTCGTCGCGCGTTGGTAGATTGATCTTCATGGCGTCGTCTTAGCAGTCTCAGGCTCGACCGTGGTGCTGGGCAGAAACCGGGTGGCTCAAACGAATAGGAACGATCGTTCCTGGCAACATCGTTCCTATTATTGTTGCCATTTCGGCCATGGACTTGAAAGAGGCCATGGCAACAAATGTGCGCCGCGCGCGCCACGCAAGAAAGCTGACCCAAGAGGAGTTGGCTGATCGGGCGAGGCTAAGTGTTCGTTATCTCGGATCGATCGAACGCGCTGCCGTTTCGGCCAGCGTCACGGTGTTGGGGCGGCTCGCCCATGCCTTGCGGGTTGATGCCTGCGAATTGATCCGCGTCTCACAGCGGCGGCGATAGATCGCCCTTGATGGATAGGGTAGCACCCCCACTAGAAGGCACCCTGGTCTATTTCGATTGCTCGCCGACGAAAATTCCAGAAACGGCCGCGAAAGAGAGACAGCACCCAAAATATCCACGGCAATCAGAATTCCGGGGCCACCCCCACCCACTCACCGGTCTTTTCGGGCATCGGTTGGGCACCTGGGCCAAGCGAGAGCCGCCGCAACGAGGATCGCCGCCGTAGGGCAGCAACTCTCCATCGAGGGGCGGTCGTGCGAGCAGGCAGACCAGGGCACAGTCCCCGAGGGTAATTGATGGTATCGTTTGTGGGACAATATCAAAAAAGTTAAATTTATATAGTAATATCAATTGTATATGGCGGAGAGGGAGGGATTCGAACCCCCGATACGGTTGCCCGTATGCCGCATTTCGAGTGCGGTGCATTCGACCACTCTGCCACCTCTCCGCAAAGACGTAAGATAGCTTCAGCGTCGTCGCGCGGTATGTAGCCGTAGCCTGCGCGCCGAACAAGGCCGCGTTTTCGCCCGGCGTCTGTTGGCGGCCGGGGCCGACGGCTTAAGCGGCGGCGGCGCGCTCCATCGCGACTTCGGCCTGCAGGCTCGCAACGTCGCGGAAGATCGACGCGACGGCGAGCAGGCGCCCATCGCGCTTGAACCGCAGCAGGCGGAGCTTTGGATTTGACATTCGCTTCACGCGTCTGCCGCTCGGTGGGTAGCGAATGTTAAATCCGCTCCATTAGTCGCGGGCGCGCGGCAGCAGCGTCAGATTTGCGGCAAAGGCCAGCACCGCGCCGGCGCAGATGATGATAACCATCGGCCGCGGGGTGCCGTCCGCCAGCCGGCCGATCGCCGCGCTCACCGCCGCGCCGGCGCCGAATTGCAGCGCGCCGGCCAGCGCCGCTCCCGCCCCGGCGCGATCCTGCGCCACGGTAAGCGCGCCGGAAATCGCGTTCGACGCCACCACGGTCAGAAGCGACAGCACCAGGAACAACGGCAACGCAATGCCGGCGATGGCGCCGACGCCGCCGATGCCGGTCACCAGCAAAATCACACTGAAGGCGGCGCCGGCGGCGCAGGCGAAACGCAAAAGCCGGTCGGCACCGTAACGCGTAACGATCCGGCTGTTGAGGTAGCTTGCCGCGATCATCCCGATCATGTTCACGCCGAACAGGAAGCCGTAATATTGCGGCGATACGCCGAAATACTCGATGTAGACGAACGGCGAACCGGCCAGGAAAGCAAACAGGCAGAAAAAATAGAACGTCGAGCACGCGACGTAGCCGACGTAGCGCGGCGCGCGCAACAGCTGGAAATAACCGGTCAGCATCGCCAGCGGATCGGCCTTGTTGCGGCGCGAGGGATCGAGCGTCTCGGGCAGCAATAGCGCGGCGACGAACGCGACGATGCCGAACGCGACCAGCACCCAGAAGATAGCCCGCCAGTCGAACCACAGCAGTACCTGGCCGCCGATCAGCGGCGCGACGATCGGCGCCGAGGCGGTCACCAGCATGTTGAGCGACAGAATCCGGGCGCTCTCGTTGCGGCCGTAGAGATCGCGGACCATCGCCTGCACGGTCATCGGCACCGCCGAACCGCCGAACGCTTGCAGGAAACGCCAGAGCACGATTGTCGTCATGCTGGTCGCAAGGGCGCAGCCGACCGACGCAGCGACGTAGAGAGCAAGGCCGGCGATGAGCGGGCGTTTGCGGCCGAACCGGTCGGCGAGCGGACCGAGCAACAATTGGCCGGCGCCGAAGCCGATAAAGAACGCCGACAATGTGAACAGCGTTTGCGCTTCATCGGCCGACAGCGCGTTGCGCAGCATCGGCAGCGCCGGCAGATAAATATCGATGGAAAGCGGCCCGATCGCCGAGAGAAACCCAAAAATAAAAATTCGACCGCTTTGGCCGATCGTCGGCACGGACATTTCAAAACCGGATTGCGCGGCCGATCATATTTCATCGCGCGCGCGAGACAAGGGCGCCGTGCAATTTCCCGGTTATTCTGTCTTTTCTCCCTTGCCAGCAAAAACCAGCGACGATACCGAACCATCCCATGATCAAGACCGATGTCCTCATCGTCGGCGGCAGCCTGGTCGGCCTGTCCGCTGCATCGTTCCTCGCCTGGCATGGCGTTTCAACCTTGTCGGTCGAGCGCCACAGGGGAACGGCGATCCATCCGCGCGCCGGGCATTTTCATCTGCGCACGCTGGAAGTGCTGCGCTCGATCGGCCTCGAAGGCCGGGTGCGCGCGGCATCCGAGGCGCAATTCGATCCCGACGGCGGCATCAACGCGGTGGAGTCGCTCGCCGGCAAAGAGATTGCCACCTATATTGCCAACCTGAACGAAGGCGTGGCGGCGATCAGTCCGTCGACCCGGCTGTTCATGACCCAGCAAAGTCTCGAACCGCTTATTCGCGGCCGCGCCGAAGAGCTGGGCGCGGCGCTCCACTACGCCACCGAGCTGGTATCGCTCGAACAGGACGCCGACGGTGTTACCGGTCACGTCCGCAACGTGGAAACCGGAGAGACCGACACGGTCCGCGCGAAATATTTGATCGCCGCCGACGGCAATCGCAGCCCGATCCGCGAACGGCTTGGGATCGCCACCCGCGGTCCCGGCCATCTGGCCGACTGTGTCACCATCTATTTTCACGCCGATTGCGGCGCGGCGCTGCGCGGCCGCAACCTCGGCGTGATCTATGTTTTCAATGCGGACCAGCGCGGCTTCTTCCGGCTGGTGAAGACCGGCGATTCCGGCTTCCTCGCGGTCATGACTTTAGGCGACATGTCGCTGCCCAACGCCACCAAAGTGGCCCACGACATCGACGAAGAGCGCTGCATCGCGCTGGTTCATTCGGCAACCGGCATGCCGGACGCCAAGGTCGAGATCGAAGACATTGCGACCTGGCGCGCGGTCGCCGAAGTCGCCGAGCGATTTCAGGACGGCCGCGTCTTTCTGGTCGGCGACGCCGCGCACGTCATGCCGCCGATGGGCGGCTTCGGCGGCAACACCGGCGTGCAGGACGCCCATAATCTCGCCTGGAAAATCGCGCTGGTGCTCAAAGGCCTCGCCGGTCCCGATTTGCTTTCGACCTTCAACACCGAGCGGCAGCCGATCGGCGAGCTGGCGATCCAGCAAGCGTATACGCGCTATGTCCTCCGCGTCGTTCCCGAACGCGGCAAGGAAACCGCGCAACCGATCGTCGACGATCTTTCGATGGAGATCGGTTATCGTTATCACTCGCGCGCAATCGCAGCCGAACCCGGCAGCGGCGCGGCGCTGTACGAAAATCCGCGGCAGTCGAAGGCGATGCCCGGCACGCGCGCGCCGCACGTTGTGCTGCAGCGCGCCGGCGCGCGGCTGTCCTCGCTCGATCTGTTCGGCAAGAATTTCTGCGTGCTGGCCGCGGCCGACGGCGGCCCCTGGTGCGATGCCGCGCGCACCGCAGCCGCCGATCTGGGCCTTCCGCTCGATGTCTATCGTATCGACCGGCAAGGAACCGACGTCAGCGATCCCGAGGGCCGCTTCGCCGATGCCTACGGCCTCTCGCCAACCGGCGCCGTTATCGTGCGGCCGGACGGCTTTGTCGCTTGGCGCGCCAAAGATGCCGGCGGCGCTTCGAAGGCAACCATGGCCAAGGTCTTGTCGTCGCTGCTCTGCCGCAATGGTTGAGCGGCGGTCGGCGGTAGCCGTTGCCGCCGTCAGCTCCCGGTAAATACCGGCTTGCGTTTCGCCATGAAGGCGGTGCGGCCTTCGGTGTAGTCGCGGCTCTTGAAGCAGGCCTCCACCATCTCGTTGGCGTGGGCGAGATCGCGCTCGTTTTCGTCCTTAAGGATTTCGCCGATGGTATGTTTCACCGCCCTGATGGTGAGCGGAGCGTTGGCGCAGATCATGTCGGTGACGGCTTTCACCGCGCTTTCGAGTTCGGCCACCGGCACGACCCGATTGACCAGTCCCATCGCATAAGCTTCCCGCGCGTCGAACTGGCGCGCGGTATAAAATATCTCCTTGGCGAAAGACGGCCCGACGATGTCGACGAGCCGCTTCAGTCCGGTATAGCCGTAGCCGAGACCGAGCTTTGCCGCCGGTATCGCAAACCGCGAATTGTCGGCGCAGATGCGCAGGTCGCAGCACGACGCGAGCCCGAGCCCGCCGCCGATGCAATAGCCGCGGATCATCGCGACGGTCGGTTTGGGGAAACCGTCGATGCTGGCGAAGGTTGCCGCCGTCGTCGCATCGTAGGCGCGCACGCCCTCAAGCGTCGAGCGCTCGCTGCCGAACTTGGAAATGTCGGCACCGGAGACGAACGCCTTGTCGCCGGCGCCGGTCAACACCACGACGCGCACGTCGTTGTCGGCGGCGAATGTATCAAGCGCCCGCTTGGCCGCCTCCCACATCTCCAGCGACACCGCGTTGAGCCGCTCCGGATTGTTGAAGGTGACGATGCCCACGCCCGCTTCCTTGCGCGCGAGCAATTTGTCGGTCTGGGTCATCATCCGATCCTTTGCAATGCCGTCATCATACCGCTTTGGCTTTGTGCAGGGCGGCAATCTCGCGCGCGGAAAAGCCGAACTCTTTCAGCAAGGCGTCGGTGTGTTCGCCAAGTTTCGGCGGCCGGGCAACCAGCCGTGATGGCGTGCGCGACAACGATACCGGCTGGCCGACAAGCCGCAGCGCGCTGCCGCCGACTTTTTGCGCCATGCCGAGGTGCTTGACCTGCGGATCGGCGAACACCTGATCGATCGAGTTGATCGGCCCACACGGTACGCCGGCCTTGTTGAGGCGCTCGATCCATTCGGCGCTGTCGCCGACTTGCAACAGCCGCTCGATCGTTGCAGTCAGCGCATCGCGGTTCTTCGAGCGTGCCTCAGCGGTACGATAATCGGGGTTCTGCGCCAGCGTCGCCTCGCCAAGCGCGTCGCAGAAGCGGTCCCACATTTTCCCGCCGGTGGTGGCGATGTTGATGTAGCCGTCGCGGGTCCTGAATGCGCCGGTCGGAATTGTCGTCGGATGGTTGTTGCCGGCCTGGCGCGCGACCTCGCCATCGACCAGATAGCGGGCGGCCTGGAAGTCGAGCATGAAAATCTGCGCCTGCAACAGCGAGGTTTCGACCGCCTGCCCCTTGCCTGATTTTTCCCGTTCGAGCAAAGCGATCAGGATACCCATCGCGGCGAACAATCCGGCGCTGAGATCGGCAACCGGAATGCCAACGCGAAACGGTCCGTGTCCGGGCGGGCCGGTGATCGACATCAAGCCGCCCATGCCTTGGGCGATCTGATCGAAGCCCGGCCGGCCGGCATAAGGGCCGTCCTGGCCGAACCCGGAAATGCTGGCATAAACCAGGCGCGGATTGATTTTGCGCAAAGCAGCATAGTCGATGCCGAGGCGTTTCTTCACGCCGGGGCGGAAATTCTCCACCACGACGTCGGCCTTCTTCACCATCCGCTTGAAGGCGGCGAGCCCGGCCGGCGTCTTGAGATTAAGCGTCATGCTGCGCTTGTTGCGATGCAGATTCTGGAAGTCGCCGGCTTCGCGCGGCCCACCCATCGGTTCGTCGCCGCTCGGCGGCGCTTCGATCTTGACGACCCGCGCGCCCCAATCGGCGAGCTGCCGCACCGAGGTCGGCCCTGCCCGCACCCGCGTCAGGTCGAGCACCGTGAAACGCGTCAGCGCCTTCGAGGCACGGGGGAACGGCACGGCCAGCACCTCTCGAATGTCCCGGCAGGGTCGGATCGCAAGCGGCCAGAACTTCCCCGATCCAACCGGGCTTGTCCACCGGACCCCGGCGCGACCGATGGTCGTTCACGAGGTGGCGATCCGTTAGACTTCGGCGCTAACAGCCATCTTTCGGGCGCTTTCGCCGCACGATCATTGGCGCCCGTAATGATTGGTGCTCGTGTGGGCGTCATGCAGTGCTTAAAGGACGACAGATGATCGATATTCGCCGCCTTGCCGTTGCCATCGCGTTCGCGCTCGTTGCCGGCTCGGCTGGCGCGCAGGAGCACGGCCATCCGCCGAGCGACCACCCCGGCCATGCGGAGCAAAACCAACAAGAATCGCACGGCCCGGGAGGCCCGGGCGCACTTGCTTTGCTGCCGGCGGATTCCGTCACCGAACACAGCATCGACACGCCGTCCGGCAAGCTCGCTTACACGGCAACCGCCGGCACCTTTTCGCTGTTCGACCAATCCGGGACGCGTATCGCGGCGGTGTTTTACACCGCCTTGGTCACCAAGCCGAACGATCCGAAACGGCCGGTGACGTTCGTTTTCAACGGCGGGCCCGGCGCCGCGTCCGCCTTCCTCGGGCTCGGTCTGGTCGGCCCGCGGCTCGCCGCCTTCGGCACCGGCTATGACGGCGCCAACGTCCGGTTGGTCGACAATCCGGATACGTGGCTTGCCTTCACCGATCTGGTGTTGATCGATCCGGTCGGCACCGGCTGGAGCCGGCCGGCCAAACCCGACGGCGGCAGCAACTTCTGGAGCGTGCATAGCGACGCCGAGTCGCTGGCAAAAGTCATTGCGCTTTACGTCGCCAAAAACGGACGCGTCAGTTCGCCGAAATTTATCCTGGGCGAGAGCTACGGCGGTTTCCGTGCCGCCAAGGTCGCGCGCACGCTGCAAAACAATCAAGGCATTGTGGCGAGCGGCATCATCATGGTCTCGCCGTTGCTTGAAGGCGCGCTCCAGTTCGGCGGCGACCGCTTCGCGCTCGGCGCCGCGCTCAAATTACCGTCGCTGGCGGCGGCCGAACTCGAACGCAAAGGTACCTTCAGTACCGCGGCGGTAGCGCAGGCCGAGCATTTCGCGCTGACCGATTATCTCGCCGCGCTTGCCGGCCCGCCGCTCGCCGGCGACGCCGCGCACGCCTTCTATGCGCGCGTCGCGCAGATGACCGGACTGCCGGAAGACGTCGTCGCCCGCGAGCGCGGCTTCATTCGTGACACCTACGTCAAAAGCCTGCACGTGGCCGGCCATAAGATCGTCAGTCAGTATGACGCGACGTTCGCAGCCGACGATCCTCATCCGGAATCGGCAAGCGCGCACGGGCCCGATCCGTTTCTGGACGGTTTCATTCGCGCCTACGGCAGCGCCTTCGTCGGCTACGCGCGCGATGAACTCGGTTTCAAGACCGAGATGACTTACAATCTGCTGGCCTCGGACATTTCCGGCAAATGGGACTGGCAGGATGGCGGCGGCCACGGCCAGGTCAGCGTCGCCGAGGATCTGCGCGAGCTGCTCGCGCTCACCCCGTCATTCCACCTGATGATCGCACACGGCTATAGCGACATGGTCACGCCCTTTGCCGACTCCCGCTACGTGCTCAATCATATTCCGGCGAGCGTCGACGGCGAGCGCGCCGAGCTTCGGCTCTACCGCGGCGGCCACATGTTCTACGTCGACACCCAATCGCGTAAGGCGTTCACCGCCGACGCGCGGACGATGTATCCAACGCCTTGAACAGGTGTCGGCGACGCCGGCGGCTACGGCTTCGACCACGCGAGCGGCCGCTCACTCGCCGAGATACGCCGCCTTGACCTTTTCGTCCTTCGCCAAGGCTGCGGCGCTATCGGCGCCGACAATATGGCCGTTGTCGAGCAGATAGCCGCGGTCGGCGATGGCGAGGCTCTGCTTGGCGTTCTGCTCTACCAGAAAGATGCCGACGCCGGATTCCTTGATGCGGCGAAGCGTGCGGAACAGCTCGGTGCACAGAACCGGCGCAAGTCCGAGCGAGGGTTCGTCCAGCAGAAGAATGGACGGCGCCGACATCATCGCCCGGCCGATCGCCACCATTTGCCGCTCGCCGCCGCTCATCGTGCGCACAAGCTGTTTCGGGCGCTCCTTCAGCCGGGGAAACAGCTCGAGCACGCGCTGCATGTTTTGCACCTCCAGCGCCCGCGCGCGCTTCGGGTAAGCGCCGAGAAACAAATTTTCCTGCACCGTCAGATCGGCGAAGATGCCGCGATCTTCCGGCACCAGGGCAACACCGGTTTCGACGATCTCATGCGGCGGGCGACGGGTAATATCGTTCCCATCCATCAGCACCGTGCCGCCATCTGCCTTGTGGGTCTGGCCGGCGATCGCCCGCAGGAACGTGCTCTTGCCGGCGCCGTTGGCGCCAAGCATGACCACGATCTCGCCCTTCGATATGGAAGCCGACACGTTCTCCAGCGCGCGATGGCGGCCGTAGAAAACCGAAACGTTGCGGCTCTCAAGCATTTTCGTCTCCGAGATACGCCCGGATGACGCCGTGGTCCGCCAGCACTTCGGCCGGCGTGCCTTCGGCGATCTTGACGCCGGAGTTCATGACAATGCAGCGGTCGCAAAGGCTGCGGATCGCATGCATGACATGCTCGACAATGATGATGGTGCAACCTTCCTTGCGCAGTTGCTCGATCAGCGCGATGCCGACCTTGAGTTCGGTTGGATTGAGACCGGCGAGCCACTCGTCGAGCAGCAGAACTTTCGGGTCGGACGCCAGCGCCCGCGCGAGCTCGACGCGCTTCTGGTCGATATAGGTAAGCGCCGAAACAACCGCACCGCCGGCATTGGCCAGACCGACGCGCGCCAGCAACGCCTGAGCATAATCTTCGAGGTCTTTGCCCCAGCGGCGGGCGTGACCGAACACGCCGCCGGCGGCAACATTCTCCAATACGGTCATCGCCGGCAACATCCGCACCAACTGAAAGGTGCGGGCCACGCCTCTATTGGCGACGCGGCTGGGGCCGATGCCCGTGATGTCGTCGCCGTAAAGCTTGATTTCGCCCGAGCTCGGTTTAAGCGCGCCGGAAATCAAATTCATGACTGTGGTTTTGCCCGAGCCGTTCGGCCCGATCAGGCCGAGAACTTCTTTCTCGGCCACGCCGAACGACATGTTTTCGACGGCGGCCAAGCCGCCAAATCGCTTGGTCAAACCGGCGGCTGACAACGCCTCGCTCACGGCAAACTCAGCCATTGCGCGCTCCAGGCACCACACCACTCTTGCGGCGCTGCCACACGTCCTCGATCAGTCCGGTGAAGCCATTGGGAATGGCATAGACGATCAAGAGAAAGCACAGACCAAGTAGCAACGTTGTCTGGTCGGGGAACTCGATGGAGATCAGTTCCCACAGCAGCGTAAACGGGATCACGCCCAACAACGGCCCCCACAAACGGTGGGTGCCGCCGAGCAGCGCCATGATCACCACCTGAAACGACAGGAATGGACTGAAGGCGACCACCGGCTCGACGTAACCCCAGCGCGGCGCGACCAGCGCGCCGATGATCGAGGCAAAAGCGCTGGAGATGATGAACAACACCACTTTGGCGCGCGCGGTATTGATACCGCAGTGAACCGCGACGACTTCATCATTGCCGATGATGCGCAAGGCAAATCCGAGCCGCGAGCGGCCGATCCACCAGCCAACCAGGAAAATGACCGCGGTCACGGCCAATAGCTGCCAGTAATACATCGGTTCGCTGCGCTCGACCGTGACGTAAAGCCCGCTCATGGTACCGAACACGTGCTGAGCCCAAGTCATGCACTGGCGCACGAGTTCGGCGAGGCCGAGCGAGAAGATGACAAAGTAGACGCCGGAGACGCGCAAAGTGGCGAGCCCGACGACCGCCGCCAGGATCGCGCCGGCGACGCCGGAAGCAAGGATCAGTATCGGATAAGGCACGAGGTCGATGCCCGCAGCGGTCACATACATACCGATGCCGAAGAATGCAGCCGTGCACAGTGCGATGTAGTTGGTCGGGCCTGAGAACAGCAGCCACGACGTGGCAAACGCCGCATACATGACGATTGAAATACTGACCTGCAGCAAGTAGCCGCCAACCACCAGCGGCACGCACGCCGCGATCAGCAGGATCAGCACGCTGACCAGCAGCAAACGCCATTCGCGGGCGCTGATCCATGGGCCGCTGCGGACGACCGAGGCTGTTTCCGCGCTGCTCACGCCCCTCGTCTCCCGAGCAAGCCTTGCGGACGTACCAAGAGAACGACCATGAACAGGACATAGGCGGCCGCCAGCGTCAGGCCCGGATCGATCAGCGAGGCGACCGCGGTTTCGGCGAGGCCGAGAACGAAGGCCGCGATAATTGTCCCGCGGATGTCGCCGACGCCGCCGAGAATGACGATGATCAGCGCTTTCAGCGTGAACACGACGCCGTAGGACGCGTCGAACGTCAGATACATGCTGAGCAGCACGCCGCCTGCCGCGGTCACCGCGCCGCCCAGCGCGAAGGCGAGCGCCGACGTGTTGATGACGTTGATTGAGACCAGCCCGGCGGCGGATGGATTGACCGAAACCGCCCGCAGCGCCAGCCCAGCGCGTGTTTTATGCAGCCACAGATACAGCGCGGCACAAAGCGCGACCGAACAACCGAACGACACAACGCGGTTAAGCCCGTAACGCTCGCCGAAGATGAACACCGGCTCAGCCAAGTAGGAGTAGTCGGTATATTGCGCGCCGAACGTCGCCACCATGATGCCGATGAACACAAAACTCAGGCCGAAGGTGGCGAGAATGCTGTCGACTTCAAGTTTGCCCTGGCTTTTAGCGCGGCGTACGAGCGGCACGATCAGCACGCGGTAGATTGCCCAGTTCAGCCCGAAGGCGATCGGGACCACGAACAACAGCGACCACAGCGGACTGGCCTTGGTGCCGAGGAAGAACCAGAACGCGCCGAACGCACCGGCAATCAGCACCTCACCGTTGGCGAGGTTCATAATGCGGGCGACGCCATACTGCAATTGCAGGCCCATTGCCATCAAGGCGTAGGTGCCGCCAAGCAGCAGGCCAATGATAAGAACATCCATGGCAGGCTTGATCGACCGATTACGGTTGCCCGGCGAGCGGATCGCCGGGATGACAGCAGCTTTAGGTGATCAATTCAGTATCGTCTCCGGCTCCTTTTCGAGCCGGAGACGATCGCGATCCTGATTCAGCCGAGCGCACCCAGCTGCAAGCTTCTCAGCTCCAGCTGGTCTTCAGCTTGACCTGCGAGTAATCGGAACTGGCGAAACCTTCGCCGTTCACCGCATTGAAGAAGCCGCCCTGCCACTGCCCGACCGTGTACACCTTGTCGAGGATCTGCCCGGGCATTTCGACTTCACCGATCAGCGTCTTGAATTTGCGATTGCGGAAGTGGGCGGCAATCGCCTGCCGATCGGTGGTACCGACTGCTTCGATCGACTGCTCGAGTAGCTGGAGCATCGAGTAATAGAACGGGCTGCCCCAGTAATCGGCATCGACCTTGGTGACTTCCTTGTGCAGCTTGTAGAAAGCGCGGATTTCGGGGGTATCGACCACGCCACCCGCGCCGAGGATGTTCTCAGTACCCGGCACGCCGCCGAAAGCCTGAAATCCGCAACCGACGGCACAGTAGTACGCCTTGACCTTGAGCGCTTCGACCTTGGCAGCCGCCTGAAGGCCGAACGTATCCGGCGGATAGGACCAAGCGACGAAAGCGTCGGGCTTCGCGGCGCTGGCGGCCTTGACGACCGGCGTGTAGTCCTGCGTGCCCAGCGGATACGACTTGTCGTAGACGAGCTCGAAGCCGGCTTGTTTGAACAGCGGACGTCCCGCGTTTGCGAGTTCGATGCCGAAGTCGTCGCCGACGTTGACGGCCGCAATCTTGTTGCCGATCTGACCGGCGTCCTTAAGTTTCTTCAGCACGCCGATTGCGCCCTTGGCATACGCGCTCGTCGACGCCTGGAACATGAAGAAGCCGGGATACTTCTTGACGATCGAGGGGCCCTGGTCGGTCACACACGCCTGCGTGAGCTGCGGATAACCGTGCTTGGCGAAAGTCGGCGCGGTAGCGAGATTGAACCCGGTGGCGTAAACGCCGCCGATCCAATCGCACTTGTCGACAGTGGCTGCGCGCTCCACCGCTTTGATGGCTTCGGGCGGCGCGGTGTGATCGTCGTACTCGATAATCTGTACTTTGCGTTGTCCGTCCTTGAGCTTGAGGCCGCCACGCGCATTCACTTCGTGAGCCCAAAGCTGATATGGCGGAAAGTGGGTGATCGCCGCGCCGGGCGCGAGCGGACCGGTCTTGGCGCCGACGACACCAACCTTGTAGACGCTGGTCTCCGCAACGGCAGTGCGAACGAATGGTGCTGCCAGCGCGGTCGCCGCTGTGTATTTCAGAAATTCACGTCTTTTCATGGCCAAGTCCTCCCCTGGAATGGTGTGCTGTTCTCGGGGTTGTGTCCCCGTCGCTCTTTGGTTTCAGCGGCATAATAGCCAGATAAGTTTCGACTGCCTAGGACGGAGCCGTTGCAACGGCCGATTCCACCCCCCAACAAACGTCGTAAGCGGCGAGCACGGCGACCGTGTATTGGAGCCGGCGCTAAACTCTCGCATGCGATGTGGGCGTCCGCCCGCGCGATGAAAAAAGCGGCGGAAACAAAAGGCAGCGCGGAGCGGCGTTAAAGGCGGCGGATTACGATTGGATGAAATCGCCCGCGGAACCAACGGCTAAATCGAGAGAGGGCCGCGGTGATTATCCTGCCGGACCGGGATCGAGACCGTATTTCTTGCACATCTTGCGAACGATATCGACGTCCTTGCCGCCGGCGATTAGTCCGACGACCGCAGTGGAGAGCTGACCGCCCGCAATCTTGCCTTCGACGATATAGGCCTGCCAGCCGCTATAGGGCCCGTACGGGCTATTGGCCTTCACCATCCCGCAATAGTTGATATTGCCGTCTTCGGTGTTGGCAATCTGCGGCCACTTGAATTGTGCGCCGTTGGGATTGGACACCGACAAGCCGACGGCGTGGCTGACGACCGCTTTTTCGTCCGGCGTAAGATCGCGTGTCCCGATACCACTGGCGTCCTGCATGTGGGTCAGCCCGAGAAGGTCCTGGGCGGCCCCGTGACCCGACGACGAGGACGACGGCGCCCCCGCCGTGCAGGCCGCAAGTGCATGCGCGATGGCCAAAGTGGCAGCGAGCAAAATTGACCGTGTGCGTACCAAAGCGACTATCCCTTTCCCCGTTCTGCGCATCATAACCCGGCCACCTCACATGGAACAATCGGAACCGATGCATCCGCCGATTCGCCGCCCGCGACGTCCGCCGTTCGCGGGTGACAGACAGCATCGTTCGGCCAGCTGTTGGGCATTTTCTCGGCAAGCCGCACGGATTTTCTCGGGTGCGGCATATTTGCCACGCCGGCGGCAGACCGGGCCAAAGCGCAAAAAGTCCGCAAAAATCGGCGGCAATCGCTTCCGGCAAATAAAAGTTCCCGCCGAGCATAGCGCGAACAAATATGAGTGTGGCTTTCGAGCACTAGAGAGCGGCGGCAGCCGCTTATAAGGTCGCGCCGTCAAAGAGGAGAGCTACCAATGAAGAAAATCGCACTCGCACTCGTCGCAGTGCTTTCTCTCCTGAGCATTGCTGGCTGCACCACTGCACCCCCGCCACCGACGGTGACGAAGGGTTGATGGGCTGGACAGCTTGAATTGGGGGAAGGGCCGGCTTCGTGCCGGCTCCTTTCTTTTTAGGTAACCCTCAGGCGGCGTCGCTCGCCGCGCTCAGCGGCAGCGGTAGTTGCGCGACAACCGTGTTGCGGCCACGCCGCTTCGCGGCGTAAAGCGCGCGGTCGGCGGCTTCTACCAGATCGGCGGCCACCTGGCCTGGATGCGGAACCATCGCCGCGACGCCGATGCTGATGGTAACGATGCCGACGGTCGTTTCAGCATGCACGATCAGCAGGTCTTCGATCGACTGACGCGCTTCTTCGGCGAGAGCCTTCGCACGCTCGATTTCCAATCCCGGCAACAACAGCGCGAACTCTTCACCGCCGTAGCGGGCGACCAGTACCGCCTCGTCCAGCGTCACCAGCGATAAAGTCTCGCCGACCGCGCGCAGGCTCGCGTCGCCGCGCACGTGGCCATAGCGGTCGTTGAACAACTTGAAGTGATCGATGTCGATCATCATCAACGCCAGCGGCCGGCATCGCTCGCCTGCCCGCTGCCACTCGCGGTTCAGCTCGCGGTCGAAGCCGCGGCGATTGGCAAGGCCCGTAAGCCCGTCGAGACTCGCCAGCTCCTCAAGATGCTGGTTGGCGATCTGCAATTCCTCTTCGCGCGCGGACAGCTTGCACGCCATGTCGTCGAATGCGGTGGCCAGCGGTTCGAACTCGGCGAGCCAGGGCTCATCGCTGGCGCGTACCTGCAGGTCGCCGCGGCCAAGCCGCGTTGCCACGCGCGCCAGTGACTGAATCGGCCGCAAGATCAGCCGCTCGCCGCCGAACCAGACCACAAGCAGGACCAGTATTCCGAACAGCCCGAGCTGCAGGTAGGCGACGCTGATTTCGTGGTCGATGCTGCCATGCACGATAGCCTCGTCGAGGCCGACGGCAAGGCGAGCCCGCGTCCACGGCAGCCGGACGAAGGCGAAAATGCGCCGGACCCCGTCGAAGCCCATGGTCGTCATGGTGCCTTCGTCCTTCGCCAGCATGTCGCGTACCAGCGGCGTATCCGCAAAACTCCGGCCGATGAGCACACCCTGATTGGCAGAGGCGGCGAGCAGCGTGCCGCTGCCGTCGATCAGGTCGACCGACGTGTCGGGACGCAGCGCCGCGGTCGCTGCCAGATTGCCCATCCATTGCAGGTTGATCGAGGCGAGGATGACGCCGTCGATCGAACCGTCGGCTTTGAGCACGGGATAGGTGGCGACCAGCCCCGGAAGTTGATGCACACGGCTGATCAGGTAATCGCTCAGCACAAAATCATGGGTATGCAGCGCGGCCTGGAAGTACGAGCGATCGGAAATATTCAATCCGACGCCGCGCGCGTCGGTCGCGCATTTGATGCGGCCGTCGAGGCCGGCAACATTCAAGCCGCGCAGCCAGGACACGTTGCCGATGAGGTCGCTCAGCGCGCGGTTGCAGCCGGCCTCATCGGATGGCATGCGCGTATAGGCGCGTGCCACCACTTGCAGGATTGCGCGCATGGAGGAGACGATTTCGCGCTGCGCGGCCGCGCCGCCGTGCGCCAGATCCATCGCCTGCGACAGGGCAAGCTCCGCCCGCCCGGCGCGCGCGTGTTCTAGCCCGCGCACCCGTTCGATCATCAGCGGCGCGATCGCCAACAGTGCGATAACGATCAGGCGGGCGCGGATGCTCAGCAGCGGTGTGGCGCGCCGTGCGCGCGTTGTCGAACCCTTGGCAGACTTGACGTCGACTTCCGACATACCGCATTCCCCCACGCCCTGGGTTCCAGAAGTTAGTAGGAACGCGTAAAAGCGGGCTTCGCACCGCCGTTAAAATTTGAATGGTTCAGCCGCGGCATTCACCAAATGGAAACCACGATACCAGCGGACGGACTGGCCGCGGTGCGCGCGGAAATGGCCCGCGCCTGCCGAGATGCCGGTCGCGATCCGGCAAGCGTCACGCTGGTGGCGGTGAGCAAGACCTTCGACGCCGTGGCAATCGAGCCGGTGCTTGCGGCCGGCCAGCAGGTGTTCGGCGAGAACCGGGTGCAGGAGGCGAAGGCAAAATGGCCGCCGCTGATCGCCCGGCAAAAGCAGCGAGGCGGCCGCGTCGAACTGCACCTGGTCGGCTCGCTGCAATCGAACAAGGCGAAGGAAGCGGTAGCGCTATTCGATGCGATTCACTCGGTCGATCGCGCCGGACTCGCTCAGGCGTTGGCCAAGGAGATCGCCGGGCAACGGCGGCAACTTCTGTTGTTCGTCGAGATCAATACCGGCGCCGAGCCACAAAAAGCCGGCATAGCGCCGCAGGACGCCGACGCATTTATCGCGGCCTGCCGCGACCGATATGGCCTCGTCATTTCCGGGCTGATGTGCATTCCGCCCGTCAGCGAGGCCCCGGCGCCGCATTTCGCGCTTACCGCCAAGATCGCGCGGCGTAACGGGCTCAAGCTCCTGTCGATGGGAATGAGCGCGGATTTCCCGGTCGCCATCTGCTTTGGCGCTACCCACGTGCGCGTCGGTACGGCGATTTTCGGCTCGCGGGCTGCCGCTACCTAGTGGAGCTGGATTTGACATTCGCTTCACGAATTTGCCGCTAGGCGGGTAGCAAATGTCAAATCCGCTCCACTAGAAATGAATAACGATTCTTGTCTTTGGCCCGATTCGGCGGACGAGCTGCAACAGGTCGCTCCGGCGGAGCGCGATGCAGCCGGCGGTCGGCGCGAAGCCCGGCCGCGCCACGTGGATGAATACGGCGCTGCCGCGGCCGGCCACGCGCGGACGGGTATTGTGGTCGATCTCGACGAAGACGTCGTAGAGCCCGTCGTCCCGCCACAACCGGTCA
>DATKRE010000039.1:0-6943 GCA_035532335.1 Xanthobacteraceae bacterium
GTGACCGACGCGCGCCAGATGGCTTGGGGCGACAAGGGCACGCTGTTTGTCGGTTCGCTATTCGGCGGCGGCGGTACCGTTCACGCGGTTGTCGATGAGGGCGGCAAGAAGGTCGTCAAGGACGCGATCAAGGGACTGAAATTCCCGAGCGGAATCGCATTCCGCAACGGCGCCCTCTACGTTGCCGACGTCAACAAGATCTACAAATACGAAAACGCCGAGGATCACATCGGCAGCATGCCGGCGCCGCAGATCGTCTATGACGACATGCCGCCATACATCCCGCATGGCTGGAAATATCTGGCCTTCGACAAGAACGGCTGGCTCTATGTCGCGTTCGGTCCGCCGTGCAACATCTGCCTGCCGCCGACCTCAACCGCGCAGGTCCGGCACATCGATCCAGAAAATGGCACTGCGGAAATCGTGGCGCTCGGTGTCCGCAACAGCGTTGGCGGCGACGTTGATCCGCGCACCGATCGATATTGGTTCACCGAGAATGCGCGCGATTGGCTCGGTGAAGACGTTCCGAGCGACAAGATCGAATATGTTTCCCATATCGGCGTGGATTTCGGCTTTCCGTACTGCCACGAGGGCGACATTCCGGATCCGAAATTCGCCATGGGGCACAAATGCTCGGAGTTCACTCCGCCGGCCTTCAAGCTCGGCCCGCACATGGCGCCGCTCGGCATGAAGTTCTACACCGGGAACCAGTTCCCGGCCGAATATAAGAACAGCATCATCGTTGCCGAGCACGGCTCCTGGAATCGGCTGAAGTACCAGGGCGCCAGACTTGTGCGTATCAACGTCGATCCGGACGGCAAGAACGCCAAGCAGGAAGTGTTCGCTTCCGGATGGCTCGGCCCGGATAACAAATATCTCGGACGGCCGAGCGACGTTATCGTCGCCAAGGATGGCTCGTTGCTGGTTTCCGACGACTTCAACGGCGCGATCTATCGGATCAGCTACGCCAAGTGATCCAACGTCGATCCGCACCACGGATCGGCATCACCCGACGTGCGCGGGTCCAGGCCAGAAAGCCCGGACCCGCTTTTTTGTTGCCGCTAAGCGCATGAACAATATTTTGTTTTCGCCGCCGCCGCCGTGAGAGCGCGAGATAATGGCCGCTTGGCCGTCGCTCTTGATGGCGCGTACCGGCTTGACAGCGATGGGGATTAACCTAGCCTCCCAGCCTGGTTGGGTAGTAAGAACGCTGAAAAGCCCGCGCCTTTTTTCGCGGCCATAAATCGCCCAACAGCACTGCCTGAATTCTCGGCGACCCGCCGAGCGATCGGGTGCAACGAGCTAATGGGAGGAATTGCATGCATCCTTCACTCAAGTGGAAAGCGACCGCTTTTGCGACCATCGCTGCTACTGCTGCGTTCGCGGTCGCCGGACTTCTGTTTGCGTCCGGCGCCCATAGCGAGGAACTCAAGCACTACGATTCAAGCAAGAAAGATTTCTGGACGCATCCGCCGGGCGACTGGTTCATGGGCGATGAAACCCAGGAGCAGAAGGGCACGCATGTGGTCAACACGCTTCCGCCGCCGACCGGTTTCACTGACGACGAGATCAAGGCGACGCTGAGCCAGATCAAGCTGCCGGCCGGATTCAAGATCGAGCTGTGGGCAAGCGGCCTGCCGCAGGCGCGCCAGATGGCGTGGGGCAAGGACGGCACCCTGTTTGTCGGCTCGTTCTTGGCGACCAACGTGTATGCGGTTACCGAGCAGGGCGGCAAGCGGACGGTCAAGGTCGTGCTCAAAGGGATGAAGATGCCGACCGGTCTCGCTTATCGCGACGGTGCGCTCTACGTCGCCGACATCGACAAGATCTACAAGTACGAAAATCCCGAGGCCAATCTCGACAACATGCCTGCGCCGCAGGTCGTGTACGACGATTTGCCGCCTTACCCGCCGCACGGCTGGAAATATCTGGCGTTCGACACGAATGGCTGGCTCTTCGTGCCGATCGGACCGCCCTGTAACGAGTGCCTGCCGCCGACCTCGACGGCGCAGATCAGGCATGTCAACCCTGCCAACGGTTTGGCGGAAACAGTCGCGCTCGGCGTGCGCAACAGCGTCGGCGGCGATTTCGATCCGCGCACCGGCGATTTGTGGTTCTCCGAGAATGCTCGCGACTGGCTTGGCGATGATGTGCCGAGTGACAAGCTCAATCACGTCACCAAGCTTGGCGAACATTTCGGCTTTCCCTATTGCCACCAAGGCGACATTCCCGACCCGAAATTCGCCATGGGGCACAAGTGCTCGGAGTTTTCGCCGCCGGCGCTCAAGCTCGGTGCGCACGTCGCGCCGCTCGGCATGAAGTTCTACACGGGGAATCAATTCCCCGCCTCATACAAGAACAGCATCATCCTCGCCGAGCACGGCTCATGGAACCGCCACCAATTCCAGGGTGGGCGGCTGATGCAAATAAGCTTCGACCCCGACGGCAAGAACATCAAGCAGGCAGAGTTCGCGTCCGGCTGGATCGGAGCAGACGGCAAGTACCGCGGCCGGCCGAATGACGTGTTGGAGGCTAAAGACGGTTCGCTGCTGGTTGCCGATGATTTCACCGGCGCCATCTATCGGATCAGCTATAATAAGTAATCGTCGCATCAGCCCACTGCGGGTCCAGGCTGGGATAATCCAGTCTGGACCCGTTCTTCTGGGAACAAGCCAAACAATCGACGGTTGGCCTCTGATGAAGGCGACGGCACCTATTCTTGGCTTTTGTCTGCTCGCGCTTCTTGGCGGTGCGTGGAGTGCGTCGGCCGCGGATGTTGCCGCCGGCAAAGAGTTGGCGACAGTCTGCAGCGGCTGCCACGGCGAGAACGGCGTTTCGCAGACGCCGCTGACTCCATCGCTCGCCGGCGAACCCGACGACTATATTCAATGGCAACTGGTTTATTTTCGCAACAGCGCCCGCAAAAGCGACGTGATGGGGCCGGTCGCCAAGTCGCTGGAGAATCCGGTTATCCGCAATCTCGGCGCCTATTATGCGTCGCTGTCACCGCCCGCGCCACAGCCGGCACCATCATCTGACGCGCTGGCGCAAGCCGGCGCGAAGCTTGCCGTGCAGCAGCGCTGCAGGTCCTGTCATGGCGACAATTACGAAGGCGTCGGTCCGGCGGCGCGTCTTACCGGCCAGCGCGAGGACGTTTTGCTCAAAGCGCTGCGTGATTTCAAATCCGGCGCGCGCGTCGGCTCCGGCGTCGCTTCGATGGCCGACGTCACCTTCGGACTCAACGATAACGATATGCAGGCCTTGGCCCACTACATGGCGACGCGGCAGTGATGTCTTAAATTAGGGGCCGACCGGCGCGGACACTTGCGATCCGGCAACCAGGATACGCTTGGGCTCCGCTGGCACGACGTGCACGACATGGAAGCCGGCTTCCTTCAATCGCTTCAGTAATTCCGGCAAGGCTGCGACCGTTGCCGGATGGATGTCGTGCAGCAGCAAAATGCCCTTGCCGCGCGCCTGCAAGCGCGTCATCGCGAGGCGAACGATGTCCTTCGGTGTGATCCGGCGATGCCAATCGTCGGCAACGGTGTCCGAGCTGAAGACGACCAGCGATCGCGCGGCAAGCTCTTCGTCGATAGCGTCGGTGCGGGCAAGGCCGGGAATGCGGAAAAACGGCGCCAGGTCCTGCGGATCGCCGAGCGCGGCGGCGACGTCGGCGATGCCGTCGTCAATCTCCTCCCGGACTTTTTCGATCGGCAGCTTTTGGAAGTGCGGCGGGTGGTCCTCGCTGTGGGTGCCGATGCTGTGACCTGACGCGTAGATCCGTCGTGCCACGGCGGGATAGGTTCGCGCCATTTCACCGACCAGAAAGTACGTCGCCTTGACGCATTGCGCCGCGAGAATGTCGAGGATCGGGTTGGAATAGCGCGGCAGCGGCCCGTCGTCGAAGGTCAAGACCACTTCTTTATCGGCAAGCGGCAGCGTCTGCGGATATTGCATCAGGCCGACATGCGTCAGTTCGCCGGGTTCGATCGTCAGCACCCGGCTTGTGCCCAGTGCATCGGGATGGCCCGGGCATTGCTGAGCCCACGCCTCCGGCGCGGCCGCGATAACGCTGCCAACGGCCACGACGCAAATGGAAAAAATCGACGCCCGCAAGCTTCGCATGCCCCTTCATCGGCCCCGGCTGAGTAGCCTCTCCGCCGGAAACCGCCCCTGGCGCCAACCTAATGGAAAATAGCCCTCAATGTCATATTAACCATCCGCGGTGCGACCATGGTTCTGTTGAAAACTCCATCGCGCCGATATTTGCGGTCTTTCCTCGCCGTTAATCAGCGCCGCTTAAAACCTGGTTCCCGTAACTCCTGTGGGGCGTGCGTATGATGACCGCTGCGGCGGCCCGGGAATGGTGGGCGGCACTGCGGCGTCCGCATGCTGCGGCCTACGATAACCAGCACGGCATTGGCTCGGTTGCTCGCCTTGCGCTGTTTGCGCCGCTGTTGCTGGCAGGCGCGATACTGCTCTGCGCCGCCATCGGCTTCGCCGTCACGCAAGTCAGCGAAGCGCGGCTTGAAGCAGCGCAGCATGCGTCCCTGCAACGCGCGCTCGGCGAGTTTCATGCCGAATTCGGCGATGTCGATGCGCCCGACGACGCGCAGCTGCGGCGTATCGCCCGCCGCGCCGGCTTGGGCGATCTGAGGTTCGATGCCGATCCCGCGGGCGACCGCCAAATTCAATCGCTGCACGACCCGCGCGGCCGTATCGTCGGCTGGTTCAGTTGGGATGCGGCGGGCGCACTTACGAGCGCGATGAACAAGCTGTGGGGCGGATTGGCGGCACTCGCGCTGCTGCTGGCAATGTGCGGCTTGTTTGCTTTGCGTGCGTCGCAACGGCTGGCGCTCTCGCTCGGTCGAAGCTCCGAGGCGGTGCAAAAGCTGCACAGCCAAGATCTGCTGACCGGGCTGCCCAATCACCGGGCCATGCTCGAAAAGCTGAACGAAGCGGTGAGCAGGCGCCGCTCGGGAATGGTCATCTTCACCCGCATCGACCTCGACGGCTTTCGCGAGGTCAACGATGCCTTGGGCCGTGCCGGCGGCGACGCAGTGCTGACCAATATCGCCGAGCATCTGCGCGCGGGATTGCCGGCAGAGGCGGTGCTTGGCCGTTTCGAAGAGGACGAATTCGCCGTCATCATGGCGGCCGATGGTGCGGGCGCCGCCGCCGAGCTAAGCGAAGCGCTGCGCGCCGCGCTGTTGCGGCCAATTTTCGTCGATCGGATGTGGCAGATCACCGGCGGCATCGGCGTTGCGCAAGCACCCGAGGACGGCGTCTCGGCCGAGGAAATAGCGCGCCGGGCGGGTCTTGCCTTGCGAGCTGCCAAGCGCGAAGGCCGCGGGCGCACGCGGTCGTTCGCTCCGCAGGTCGAATCCGATTACGCCGAGCGGCGCTTTCTCCTGCGCGAACTGCAATCCGCCATCGCGTTGCAATCGTTCGACGTCCACTACCAGCCGATCGTTGCCGCCGGCGGCAGCGCCGTGGTCGGGGTCGAAGCCCTGCTGCGCTGGACGCACGCGACCCGCGGGCCCATCGCGCCCGCGGTGTTCATCCCGCTGGCCGAGCAAAGCGGGCTGATGTCGCAACTCGGCGAAATCGTACTGCGGCGTGCCTTGGCCGACGGTGCGCGTTGGCCGAGTTTATCGATGGCCGTAAACCTCTCGCCGGTACAGATCCGCGATCGCTGGCTGGTCGATCTGGTGCGCGCCGTGATCGCGGAAACCGGTATCGCTTCGTCGCGCGTGGTGCTTGAGGTGACCGAAGGGATCTTGATCGACAACGCGCAGGACGCGCGGGTGCGGCTTGAGGCGCTGCGCGAACTCGGCGTCCGCATTGCGCTTGACGATTTCGGCAGCGGCTATTCGAGCTTGAGCTACCTGCAAACCTTTCCCTTCGATCAACTCAAAATCGATCGCGCCTTCGTGGCGTCGCTCGGCACATCGCCAAATGTGGGAGCGATCATCCAGTCGATTGTGACGCTCGGGCACGCACTCGGCATGAAAGTTTTGGCCGAGGGGGTCGAAAGCGACGAACAGCGGGTATTGTTGCGGCTCGCCGGCTGCGACGAGATGCAGGGCTATCTGTTCGGCCGGCCGGTCCCGGCCGCCGAAATCGACAAAGCCGTCACCGCTCCGGCCCGCTCGGCGGCCGGCTGACAGCCACCCCCACGCTGACAGGCCCGCGGCTAATCGCTATCGTCACGCCGTAGCTGCCATGCTTGCTGGCCGGAGCACGCGATGATCCTCAACAGCCTGCCAGGGCTCGATTTCGGCCTTGGCAACGACATCAATATGCTGCGCGAAACGGTGAGTTCTTTTGCCCAGGCAAAGGTTGCACCGCGCGCCGACGAGATCGACCGCTCCAATACGTTCCCGCGCGAGTTGTGGCCGCAACTCGGTGAGCTTGGGCTTCTCGGTATCACCGTGGAAGAGGAGTGGGGTGGCGCCGGCATGGGTTATCTCGCCCAGTGCGTCGCCAGCGAAGAGATTTCGCGTGCGTCGGCGGCGATCGGCTTGTCCTATATCGCCCATTCGAATCTCTGCGTGAACCAAATCCGCCGCAACGCCAGCACCGAGCAGAAGAAACGCTATTTGCCGAAGTTGATTTCCGGCCAGCATGTCGGCGCATTGGCGATGTCGGAGCCGAATGCCGGTTCCGATGTCGTTTCGATGCGCACGCGCGCCGATCGCCAAGGCGACCATTACGTGCTCAACGGCTCGAAAATGTGGATCACCAACGGGCCGCTCGCCGAGACGCTCGTCGTCTACGCCAAGACCGACCCGACGGCGGGCGCACGTGGCATCACCGCCTTCATCGTGGAGAATACGTTCAAAGGCTTCTCCACCGCCCAGAAGCTCGACAAGCTCGGCATGCGCGGCTCCGACACCGGCGAACTGGTGTTCGAGGATTGCGAGGTGCCGGCGGACAA
>DATKRE010000040.1:0-52742 GCA_035532335.1 Xanthobacteraceae bacterium
GGCGCGTAGAGCCCGCCAACCTGGGTGGAGATGTTCGGCTTGAACGCGCCGTTGCCGAGGATGAGCGCGAGCAGCGCGAACAGAAACAGCGACTGCACCGCCATCATGAAATGGCCGATCGCCATCAGGGCGGCGCCGATCACCACGGTGCGGCGGCGGCCGAGCACGCGATCGGCCAACAGTCCGCCGAAAATCGGCGTCAGATACACCAGCGCGGTATAGAAGCCGTAGATCTGCGACGACAACGGCTGCACGTCGAGCGGCCCAAACACCGACTCGAGCGCGGCCTTGAGCCAGGCCAACCCGGCGACGTTGCCGGCATGGCCCGGCAGCAGCAGATACTTGGTCATGTAAAGGACCAGCAGCGCGCGCATCCCGTAATACGAGAAGCGCTCCCACATTTCGGTGGTGAACAGGAATGTGAGGCCCCTGGGATGGCCGAACAGGTCGCCGCCGGCGACACTTTCGCCATAGTGGGCGGACGGTTGGGCGGATTGAGCGCGATCAGCCACGCGGGCCTCTACCATTGCCGGACGGCTGAGTATAAATCAAAGCCGTGCAATCGCAGCGTCGGCCCCTAGGGGCGGCGGCTTCGGAATCTCGAGGGAGGCCAAGGTGGTGCAGAAATTCGGCATTGGTCAGCCGGTACGCCGGCTGGAGGATCCGCGCTTCATCACCGGGCGCGGCCGTTATGTCGACGATATCGATCTCCCCCTCCAGGCCTACGGCGTTGTGGTGATGTCGCCGCACGCGCATGCCCGGATCACGCGCACCGACACCGCCAAGGCGAAGGCGGCGCCGGGCGTGCTCGCGGTGCTGACCGGCGCCGACGTCGCCGCCGACAAGCTCGGCAGCCTGATGCCGGTAATGCCGGAGGATATGGGCGGCCCGAAGGGCTACCGGACGCCGCGCCCGATCCTGTCCAGCGGCAAGGTGCGCGCGGTCGGCGACCGCGTCGCCTTCGTCGTCGCCGAAACTTTGGCACAGGCGCGCGATGCCGCCGAGTTGATCGAGATCGATTACCAGCCGCTGCCGGCGGTCGTTGCGGTCGAGGACGCGATCAAACCCGGCGCGCCGGCGGTATGGGACGACAATCCCGGCAACGTCGCCGTGGCGCTGATGATGGGCGACAAGGACGCCACCGACGCAGCCTTCGCCAAAGCCAAGCACGTCGTTTCGATCAAGCTCGTCAACAATCGAGTCAATGCCAATCCGATCGAGCCGCGCGTCGCGCTCGGCCAATATCATCCGGACAACGAGAGCTACACGCTGCACGCTACCTCGCAGAACCCGCACGGGCATCGCGCGCATATCGCCGGCGACGTGCTGAAAGTGCCGCAGACCAAGCTGCGGGTGATTGCGCCCGACGTCGGCGGCGGCTTCGGCATGAAGGGCGCCATCTACCCCGAAGATGCGCTGGTGCTGTGGGCGTCGAAGCGCTGCGGCGGCCGGCCGGTGAAATGGACGTCGACCCGCTCGGAGGCGTTCCTCGGCGACTCGCACGGCCGCTCGCAGGTGGCGACCGGTGAGCTCGCGCTCGACCAGGACGGCAAGATTCTCGGCCTGCGCGTCAATCTTCTGCACGACATGGGCTCGCACGTGTTCGATGCGTCGATGGTGGTGCCGTTGTTTGCGCTCAAGCTCGCGCCCGGCGTTTATCAGATTCCGGCGGTCCACGCGGCTGCACGCTCGGTGTTGACCAACACGCCGCCGCTGCAGCCTTACCGCGGCGCCGGTCGCCCGGAAGCGGCCTATCTGATCGAACAACTGCTCGACAAAGCCGCCCGCACCATCGGCGTCGACCCGATCGAGCTGCGCCGGCGCAATTTCGTGCCGCCGTCGGCGATGCCGCACAAGCTGCATTCCGGCATCGCCTACGACAGCGGCGAGTTCAAGCGGGTGATGGAGGAGAGCCTCAAGCTTGCCGACTGGGACGGCTTTGCCAAACGCGCGGCGGCATCGAAGAAAAACGGCAAGCTGCGCGGCCGCGGCATCGGCTACTTCATCGAAGAAGCCGCGATCTTCAACGACCGCATGGTGATCCGTTTCGATTCGAGCGGCACGCTGTCGATTCTCGCCGGCACCCATTCGCACGGCCAGGGCCACCAAACCGTCTACGCGCAGATGGTGCATGAATGGCTGGGCGTGCCGATCGAGTCGATCGGCTTCGTGCAGGGCGACACCAACGAAGTCGCGGTCGGGCGCGGCACTTACGGCTCGCGCAGCATGCATGTCGGCGGCAACGCGCTGAAGAAAGCCGCCGACGCCATCATCGAGAAGGCCAAACCGATGGCGGCGATGATGCTGGAAGCATCCGCCGGCGATATCGAATTCAAGGATGGCAGCTTCCACATCGTCGGCACCGACCGTTCGCTGCCGCTGCCGGCGGTGGCGCAATCGCTGCACCGGCCGATGTTCCTGCCGCCGCAATTCGAAGTCGGACTGGAGGCGTCCGGCACGTTCGCGGCGGAGCCGTCGAACTATCCGAACGGCTGCCACGTCGCGGAAGTCGAGATCGATCCGGAAACCGGCGTCGTCGAATTGGCGCGTTATGTCTCGGTCGGCGACGTCGGCAAGGTCGTCAACGCGCTGCTCTGCGTCGGGCAAATTCACGGCGGCGTCGCGCAAGGCGTCGGCCAGGCGCTGATGGAAACCATCGCGTTCGACAGCAACGGCCAGTTGCTGACCGGAAGCTTCCAGGATTACGCCATGCCGCGCGCGTCGGACTTCCCAGACATGGCATCGGAACTGACGGAAGTGCCGGCCACCACCAATCCGCTCGGCATCAAGGGCGCGGGCGAAGCCGGCGCCACCGGGGCGCCACCGGCTGTGGTCAGTGCCATTCTCAACGCGCTCAAACCGCTCGGCATCGACCATATCGACATGCCGGCAACGTCGAGTCGGGTCTGGCAGGCGATCAACGAACGCAGTACCGCCAGAGCGGCGGAATAACAGTAGCCCGGACGGCTCAAGGCCAGTCCGGGCCGCTGCAACACGCGTAGAATTCGGCTTTCACTCCGCAGGCGTTGCCACCGGCACCGCTTCGTGCGGCGCCGACCTGTCCAGCGCGCTTGCCGGATACCGGCTCAGCCCGAGCAGGAATATCGCCACGATCACATAAGCGACAGCGACAACCGGCGTCACCGCGATACCGACCGATTCACCGTGCATGAAGCCAAAGAAGGTCAACACGGCGCCGGCGAGAGCGAAGCCCGACGCCTCGGCGAACTTCTTGTCGATGACGAACGCGCCGATCGCACCGAGCACCAGCCCGGTCAGGATCGAGCCGCCGCCAAGCGTTTGCAGGCCGCCGTAGAGCACGCCGAACCCGCCGAGCTTGGCGAGGCCGACAGCCGCCGCCGTGGTGCCAGCCGCAGCTAACGCGCCATCCATCAACGTCTTGCACCAGCCGGCGAGATGCGGCGTCAGCGACAGAATGATCGCGGGCGCGTGCGCTGTCGGCGTGCTTTGGAAGGCTTGTGCGCCGATCAGCATGCCGATGTAGAGCAGGATCGGCGAGATCGCGACCACCGGCACAATGGCCAGCAGCAGCGAGATGATACCGAACCACGACAGCACGATCACCATGATCCCGGTCGCTGCCGAATAGCCAATGCGACCACCCATCGCCTTCCAGCCGGGATGCCCGATATAGACTGCGTTGATGAACGGATTTCCCATCAGGCAGCCGATCAGACTGATGACGCCGTCGGCGGTCAGCACGCGGGTCGTCGGGTAGGTATCGCCGGCGGCTTCCGCGCTCTCCACGTTATCCATCGCCTCCACCAGGTCGTAGATACCGAAAGGTATCGCGGTGATGAGGATCACGCCGAGATATTGGAAGCCATTAAAGATGTGATCGAAGGCCGGGATCGGCACCGAGAAGCCGAAATTGGCAAACGCGTCACCGACGCCTTTCACGCTCAAGCCGCCATAGTTGAGCCCGAACAGATTTGAACCCCAGGCGATGATCATGCCGACCACAATGGCGACGAGGCCGGCGGGAATCCCTTTCGGATATTTGAAACCGCCGAACCAACTCACCATGATGACGGCGAAGCAGGTCAGGCCGATCACCGGCGTCATGTACATTTCCAGCGCCGGACGCATAGCGATGAACGTGATCGATACGCCGGCGAGCGTTCCGAGCAGGGCGGCGCGCGGCGTGACGCGACGAACGAACGGCGCGATGATACCGCCGATCATCAGGATGAAGCTCTGGAAGAACACCCACACCAGTCCGGCTTCCCAGCCCTGAACCGGATCGTGGGTCTTGAGCGCGATCGGCAGCATGATTACGAAAGTGACGATGAACATATGCGGCACGCTGACGCCCGAGGGCAGCGCGCAGACGTCATTGCGTCCCGTCGTCTTGGCCAGCCGATAGGCGAGATACGCATAATAAAAAGTCGACAAGCAGAGCATCAGGCCGAGCGCCGGCAAGATGCGGCCGAACACGATCGCGTCCGGCATCTTGATGACGAACCGCAACAAGCCGGTGAGCACCAACATGTTGACAAGGATGTTGGTGCCGAAGCCGAAGAAGGCATTCAGGTCACCAGCCATCCACAGATGTGGACGATAAGTCGTCCCCGACGTCATGACCGTCATAGCGCGCTCCTGTTCATGGCAAGTCACATTGCGCCGTAGCAATGCTCACAGGCTCATCAGCCTCCGCCCATTCGGCGGGCGGTCTTGCGAAGTGAGAAGCTCCGCCCCCCTGGCGGCAGACCTGCGCAATCGTCAGCGATTGCGCTTCAAGCATCGCAAAGTGCGTGCCAACAATTACTGTGAGCCGATCATCCGTCGTTACATTGGCGAAGCCAATGAATCAGCTATCAAATTGGTTTCAAAGATGCCGGCTTGCGCGCCGGCTGGCGTTCACGTCGCTGCTGCGTGGATGAGCCGAGCAAATAATGGCGACCAAATAACAGTCACCGCCTCGGCAAAAAAAACGGCAAATACCTAGCTGCGAACCCGGCGCCTGCATGTAAAACGAAAGGCGGCTTGTTCAGAGATTAGCCTGCGGCACGCGCCGGATAGCGGACCGATGCCAGCGAATTGAGCAGCGGCGTCGACGCGGCCACCGAACCAAAAATGCCGCCCTGCGCCTTGATCATGGCGAGGCCGGCGGCGTGAAACTCCGAAAAATACGAGGCGCAACAATCCGAGAGCACGATACAACGGAAGCCCCGATCGTTGGCTTCGCGCACGGTGGTGTTCACGCACACCTCCGTGGTCACTCCGCAAACAAACAAAGTGTCGATCTCGCGATTGCGCAACATCAGTTCGAGATCGGTCTGATAAAACGCGCCCTTGCCCGGCTTGTCGATCACCGGCTCGTCTTGAATCGGATAAAGTTCGGGGATGATGTCGTGACCGGGCTCACCCCGCACAAGTATGCGCCCCATCGGACCGGGCGCGCCGATGCGCGTCGACGGATCGCCGCGATCGACCTTGTATGGCGGCGCGTCCGACAGGTCCGGCCGATGCCCTTCGCGGGTGTGGATGACCAGCATCCGGTGCGCTCGCGCCGCGGCGAGCACCTGCCGTAACGGCGGGACCGCGGCCTGCAGACGCGACACATCGTTGCCAAGCGCTTCGCCGAAACCGCCCGGCTCGAGAAAATCGCGCTGCATGTCGATGATCAGCAGAGCAGCGCGGCCGAGATCGACGGACAGCGGCGCCGGTTCAGCCTCGAAGCTGATGGTTGGCATGGTCGGTCCCCTCAATAGCCATCAAGATTGAGATTTACCGTGCAAAATCGGGGCCAGCATGGCAACGAGTAGCGGTTTCAGCCTGCCGAATATTGAGCAAAGCCACGCCGGCAAGTTTGCCGGCTGGCCCCTTGGCGGTCGTTTGGGCGCGTGCAACAATGCCCTTGAATCAAGGGCTTAGGCGACGTTTTCCGGAGTCTTGGCGGCGTGACACGCAAATCAAATGGCCGCAAACCGAAAACCGCGCGACGGATAAAGGCGCGGCCGGATGCGGCAAGCACGACGAAACAAGATGCGCTTGCCAGTCTGGTCGCCGCGGGCGCTCAGGCGCTGGCTCTGCCAATCGACCCGGCCTGGCAGGCCGGCGTGAGGTTCTATTTGCACTTGCTGTTCATGCACGCGGCGCTCGTCGATGACTTTCCGCTGCCTGACGAAACCGAGCCGGCACCGGTGTTCCGTGCTTGAGACGGCGGCGCCGGATTTTGCCTGGAGCAATGCGGCCGACATCGTCGCCGCGGTGGGCGGCGGCCGCGCCAGCGCAGTGAGCATCGTCGAGGCTACCTTCGCCCGCATCCGCAAGCGCGATCCAGTACTCAATTCATTCACCGCGGTCACCGAGCAACGCGCGCTTGCGCGTGCGCAGGCCATCGACGCGTCACGCGCACGCGGCGAGCCTCTGCCGGCTCTTGCTGGCGTGCCGTTCGCGGTGAAGAACCTGTTTGACGTCGCCGGCCTGCCGACGCTTGCCGGCTCGAAGATCAATCGCGATGCGCCGCCGGCTGCGGGCGATGCGACACTGATCGGGCGGCTGGAAAAGGCCGGCGCCGTTCTCGTCGGCGCGCTCAACATGGGCGAATACGCCTACGACTTCACCGGCGAGAACCCGCACGATGGGCCGGCACGCAATCCGCACGATCGCAGCCGCATGACGGGAGGATCGTCGAGCGGCTCGGCGGCAGCGGTCGGCGGCGGACTCGTTCCGCTCGCGCTCGGCTCCGACACCAACGGTTCGATCCGGGTGCCGTCTTCGCTGTGCGGCTTGTTCGGCCTCAAGCCGACCTACGGACGGCTCAGCCGCGCCGGCACTTTTCCGTTCTGCACCAGTCTCGATCATGTCGGACCGATGGCGCGCAGCACGCACGATCTGGCGCTCGCCTATGACGCCATGCAGGGCTACGACGCGCACGATCCGGTTTGCGTCGATCGCCCGATCGAGCCGGTCACGCCGCTCCTGCAACGCGGCGCCGAGGGGCTGCGGATTGCGGTCGCCGGCGGCTATTTCAAATGCCGGAGCGCCGAAGCGATCGCTGCCGTCGATCGGGTAGCGGCGGCGCTTGGCGCCAATCGCGATATCGAGATTCCGCAAGCCGAGCTCGCGCGCTCGGCTGCGTACATCATCACCGCGACCGAGGCGGCCAGCTTGCATATCGACCGGCTGCGCAGCCGGGCGCACGATTTCGATCCGATGACACGCGACCGGCTGATCGCCGCAACCATGCTGCCGGCCTCGCTGGTCATCAAGGCGCAGAAATTCCGTCGCTGGTACCGCACCGAATTGCTCAGGCTGTTTGCCGAGGTCGATGCCATTCTGGCGCCGGCAACGCCGTGCATCGCGCCGGCGCTCGGCCAGCAGACCTTCCAAATCGGCGATGTCGAACTGCCGGTGCGTGCCAATCTCGGCCTCTACACGCAACCGATATCATTCGCCGGCGTTCCGGTGGTCGCCGTGCCGGTGCCGCTCACCCCGTTGCCGATCGGCGTACAGATCATCGCCGCGCCATGGCGCGAGGACGTTGCGTTACGCATCGCGCATACGCTCGAAGTCCTGGGCGTCGCCGCGGCGGTTCGTCCGCAGGAAAACTGATTCCAGGAGCCAACGATGGAAATCGACCTGCCCGAGGTCGTCGCCGAAGTACGCGCGGCATTCGACCGCTACGAACGAGCGCTTGGCGCGAACGACGTCGCGACGCTGGACACGATATTCCGTAACGACCCGCGCACCATCCGCTACGGCACCGGCGAAAATCTCTACGGCCATGCCGAAATTGCGGCCTTCCGCGGCGCGCGCACGCCGCCGGGAACGCGCACGCTCGCCAAGACCGTGATCAGCACCTACGGGCGCGATCACGCGGTGGCTTCGACGCTCTATCGTCGCCCGAGCGCGCCGGGAAAAGTCGGCCGGCAGATGCAAACCTGGGTGCGGCTGCCGGAAGGCTGGCGCCTCGTCGCCGCGCATGTCAGCCTGATCGACGAGCCGAAGTGAAGGCTCAACGTCCGCACGGCGCGCAAGCCGGCGTTCGATGCAGGACTTCCGATGCAGGACTGCGATGCAGGACTGCGATGCAGGACTGCGATGTCCGCTAATGGACCGATTTGCTGCAAAAGTCGTTGGCGTAGTCGGTAAGGAGCGATTCTGGTTCCCAATGCGATACAGTCATTGGTCGACCGTGATCGCGACCTGCAGGCTTTCGCCGCCAGCTCCGGAGCGCGCGCCACGCACCGGAGCGGCGCCGAGCGAATCAAGGCCGACTGCGACACGCACATAGCCATCGGTCGGGCCGAGGCCGTTGGCGGGATCGAAACCGACCCACCCGAGGTCGGGAACGAAGGCTTCGGCCCAAGCGTGACCCGCCTGTTGCTCGACCGGGCCGTCGGCGAGCTGCAAATAGCCGGCTATGTAGCGGGCCGGGATACCGAGATAGCGCGCCGCGGCGATAAAGATGTGCGTCAGATCGCGGCAAACACCACGTTTGATTGCAAACGATTCGGCCGCGTTCATCACCGTGTTTGTCAGGGTCAGATCGTAGGCCATTTGGCGGTGCAGAGTTTGCAGAAGCAGGTGCAGACCCGCTAGCGCTGCGCCGTCGCTCGCGATTCGGATGCTCTCCGCTAAATGTGCGAGCGCCATATCGGGCTGGGTTAGCGCCGTCTGACGCAGAAACAGGCTGGGCGGAAATCGCTCGACGGTGCCGCGGATCAGGCCGTCGGTGCCGTGGGTTTCGACTTCCCCCTCAATGGCGACGCTCAATTCGCGAAACGGCCCAGCGACGCTGAATACGTGGGTGATGTTGCCGAATGCATCTTCGCTTGCCGACAGCCGGGCGTCCGGACATACGTCGATGCGCCAGCGCGCCACATATTGACCATCGTGATTGCGCGGCGTGAGCCGCAGCAGTTGGATCGCGTCGGTCGCCGGAAGCTCATATTGGTAGATCGTGGAATGGGCAATGCGCAGGTGCATGGTGAGACGGTGTAAATCAGACGACGGAACACAGACGCCAGGCGACCGATCGAGGATAGACGACGATGTGAATTACGCGACGATGTGATTTACACTCGATCATCCTCCGTCATCCGTCCTCTCTCTCCGTTACGTAAGATACTGCTGCGCCACCGCGGCGCCCAGGCGATTGTTGTCCTCGATGAACCCGCCGATGAATTCATGCAGTCCGTTCTGGAAAATTTCCTCGATTCGGCTGTTCTCCAGCCGGGCGCGCACCGTGTGCGCCTGACGCTGCGCCGACCCTTGGCGGCCATAGGCACGGGCCATGCGGTCGAGGTTTTGCACCAGATTGTCATAGCAATTTGCCAGCGAGCGCGGCATCTCGTCTTTGAGAATGAGCAGATCGGCCACCAGCCAGGGTTTGACGTTCTCGCGGTAAACCCAATGGTAGGCGGTCAACGCCGAGACCGAACGCAATATTGCAGACCATTGGAAGTAGTCCAGTGGACCGCCAACGTGCTCGTCCGCTGGCAGCAGCAGGTGATACTTGACGTCGACGAGGCGCGCGGTGTTGTCGGCGCGCTCAATGTAGACACCCAGTCTGTAGAACCAATAGGCATCGTTGCGCAACATGGTCCGATATGCGGAACCGTCAAAGCGAACCGACGATTCGAGCACCCAGCGCAAGAAGCGCGCAAATTCCTCGCGCGATGACACGCCGTTGCCCCATCTCTTCAGATCAAGCCAGATGCCGTTGATGGCGTCCCACATTTCGATCGTCAGCGCCGTGCGCACTGCCCGCGCATTGAGGCGGGCGCTTTCGAAACAGTTGCGGATCGAGGACGGATTACTGGTGGAAAACGCCAAGAACTCAGTCACTGTCTGTTCATTGGCCTCGGCATGGGCGGCAAAGAAGGAATTCGCGCAACCCGCAGTCGCTACGGCGGTTTCCCATTCGTTGCTGGCGCCGACATAAGCGAGCGGCAACGCGCTCAGCCGCAGCGTCGCATCGAGAATGCGCGCCAAATATTCGGCCCGCTCGACGTAGCGGGCGAGCCAATAAAGATTATTGGCGGTGCGCGCCAGCATCTATCGGTCCAGCACCCAGGTATCCTTGATGCCGCCGCCTTGGCTGGAATTGACCACCAGCGATCCCTTCGTCAGCGCCACGCGGGTCAATCCCCCGGGCACGATGCGGATGCGGTCGCGGCCGCAAAGCACGAATGGCCGCAAATCGACGTGGCGCGGCGCGATACCCTCTTCCACATGGGTTGGGCAGGTCGACAGCGACAGCGTCGGTTGGGCGACGAAGTTTTTTGGATTGGATTTGAGCTTGGCGCGAAACGCCTCGATCGTCGCTTTGTCGGCCTTCGGACCGATCAGCATGCCGTAGCCGCCCGAACCGTGCACTTCCTTGACCACCAATTCGCCGATGTGGTCAAGCACGTAGGACAGATGCGCGCTCTCCCGGCACCGCCACGTCTGCACATTCTTCAGCAGCGGCTCTTCGCCAAGATAGAATTTCACGATCGCCGGCATGTAGCTGTAGACGGCCTTGTCGTCGGCGGCGCCGGTGCCGACCGCGTTGGCAAGCGTTACGTTGCCCGCCTGATAAGCCGACATCAATCCAGGCACGCCGAGCGCGCTGTAAGATTGGAATATGAGCGGGTCGAGGAAATCGTCATCGATACGCCGGTAGATCACGTCAACGCGTTTGAGGCCTTCCGTGGTGCGCATGTAGACAACCTGGTCCCTGGCAATCAGGTCGCGGCCCTCAACCAGCTCAACGCCGAGCTTGTCGGCCAGGAACGAGTGCTCGTAGTGGGCGGAATTGTGGACCCCGGGGGTGAGCAGGACGACGGTCGGATCGGCGGATACCGTCGCCGGAGCCGCCGATTTGAGCGTCTGCAGAAGCTCATCCGGATGGTTTTCGACCGGCGCGATGCGGTAGCGCGAAAACAACTCCGGAAACAGACGCAGCATAATCTCGCGATTTTCCAGCATGTACGACACGCCGGAGGGCGTGCGCGCATTGTCCTCGAGCACGTAGAAGGAGTCGGCATCGACGCGCACCACATCGATCCCGGCGACACGCACGTAAATATCGTGCGGGACTTTCTGGCCATTCATCTCCGGGCGAAAGGCCGGATTCTGAAAAACCAAATCTTCAGGCACTATGCCGGCTTTGAGAATCTCGCGGCGATGATAGATGTCGTTGAGATAAGCGTTAATCGCCCTGACGCGTTGCTCGAGCCCGCGCTGTACAACTCCCATTCGGGAGCCGAGAGGATGCGGGGAATGATGTCAAAGGGGATCAGCCGCTCCTGCGCCTCACTATCGCCGGAGACCGCAAAGGTGATGCCGATGCGCCGAAACAAAAGCTCCGCCTCACTCCTGCGGAAGTCGAGGACGTCGGGCTTGACCTCCGAGAGCCAGTCCGAAAGGGCCGCGTAGGCCGGACGAACCCCTTCGCCTACTGACCCGCTGCCCATCATTTCGTCGAACATGCGGTACTTCCAGCCAATTGTCCGCTTGTTCATAGCAATCTTCGCGCCAGATTCCGGAGAATGGGGGAGTAAAGCCGACCGCCAGCTCTGCCTACGTTTTAGGCGATCTGACTATTGCAGCGCCGGGGCGGCCGGTTCGCCCGCGACAACGTCGCGCCGGCGCGCTGAGAATTTCTTTGCCCGCTGGGCTGTGGCGTTGGAAGATCCGCGTCAGCAGATTATCATAGCGGGCATTGCGGAGCATGCCCGCCGTTAGGTCGTTGTTTTTTCCTGCACCATGAAAGCGCGCCAGCCGCCGAAGCTTGAAATATCCCGCGCGCCAGCGACCGCTTCGGCCTCGACCAAAAAGCCTTTGACCGCGCGGCCGTCATCGATCTCGATCGTGCCGATCGACAACGGCGGCGGTACCGCCGCGACAAAGCGGCCGAACGCACTCTCCGACAACGCCCACACCTCGATCTCGATCGAAGCGCCGGCGCCGTTCTTGACGCGCAGCAGCCCCGGCTTCGGCGGCCGTGTTCCGGCCAGCGCGTAAAGCCGGTAATGCGGTGCGGTCGAGGTGCGCTCGATCAGGCGCGCTCCAGCCGCGCGCAATTCGCCATTCAGCGGCATGCCCGAGAGATGCGCGCCGACAACGGCGATCGGGATTTCGCCTTCGGCCGTTGCGTCCTTGAGCGACGGCAATCGCGGCTGCTTGTAGTCGAGTGCCCCGAGCGGCAAGCCGGTCGCGGCATGGAATTCGCGGCCGATCGACGCCAGCATGGCGTCTTCGCCCGCGGGCGCGAGCAACGTCACGCCGAACGGCGCTCCGTCAGGCCGCATCGACGCCGGCACGGCCAGCCCGCACATATCGAGCAGATTGACGAAATTGGTGTAGGTGCCGAGCCGGCTGTTGAGGTCGATCGGATCGGCGAGCACTTGCTCGACCGTGTAGATGGTCGGCGCTGTCGGCAAAACCAGCGCGTCGATGGAACGGAAGAGATGATCGCGCACGCGCAGCAGATCGTCGAGTTGATAAAAGGCGGCGAAGGCATCGGCGGCGGTGCCGTGCGCGCCGGCCAGCAGAATTTGCCGCGTCACCGGATGCATGGATTCCGGCGACGACGCGATCAGCGCCTTGACGGTCAGAAACCGTTCCGTCACCCACGGCCCTTCATAGAGAAGTCGTGCCGCGGCATAGAACGGCTCGATGTCGATTTCGGCGATCGTTGCGCCGAGGCCCGCTATTTTCGCCAATGCCGCATCGTAGGCCGCCTCCGAAAGGCGGTCGCCAAAGAACAAACGCTGGCCCTTGAGCGGCACGCCGAGTTTGAGGCCCTGCGGCATCGGACCGACGTCCTTCAGCGTCCGCGGCTGCGCCTCGCCATCGGCCGCCTCGGGAGCAGCGATGACTTTGAGCAACGCGACCGCGTCATCGACGGTGAGCGCAAGCAAAGACACGCAATCGAGCGTGCGGCAGGCCGGCACCACGCCGGCATTGGAAACCACGCGGCGGCTTGGCTTGAGGCCAACGACATTATTGAAACCGGCCGGTACCCGGCCGGAGCCCGCGGTGTCGGTCCCAAGCGCCAGCGGCACCAGGCCGGCGCCGACCGCGAGCGCCGAGCCTGAGCTCGATCCGCCGGGAATAAGCTTCGGATTGAACAGATTGCGGCCGATGCCGTAAGGCGTGCGTACGCCGACCAGGCCGGTTGCGAACTGATCGAGATTGGTCTTGCCGATAATAATAGCGCCCGCTTCCCGCAGGCGCGCGACGCAGGCGGCGTCTTTGTGCGGCCGGTAGAGATAGGCCGGGCACGCCGCTGTCGTCGGCAGGTCCTTGACGTCGATGTTGTCCTTCACGGCAACGGGAATGCCGTGCAGCGGCCGTGTTTCATCCGCGTTGCCGGCGAGCGCGCGCGCCTCGGCAAGCACGTCGGCCTCCTCGCGTAGCGTTATGAAGATCGCCGGATCGTCGTGGGCGCGGATGCGCGCGAAGCTGCGCGCGACAATATCCTCGGGCTTGGCGTCTCCGCCGCGATAAGCGTCGAGGATTTCGGCGACCGTTTCGGTCACGAAGGCTCCATATTGGCGACCTGAGCGCGCCGGCAACCGCGTTCGCCGGCTCCTTAATGCCAAATCCGGGCCATTTCGCAACGGGCAAGTTGAGCCGCCCGTTCTGACCGCTGGTTGCACGGGGCGGCCGATACGCCTATATTCCGCGTGCTTTTCAGTCATCCCCGATGACGTAAGTGGCTTCGCCCGGAAGGGCGGGCGGAGCACAAAGGAGATTTGCCCATGTCTATCGCGCCATTGATGCCGAAGGCGACGGCGGTTTGGCTGGTGGAAAACACGGCGCTCTCGTTCGAGCAGATCGGGCAATTTTGCATCCTGCACACGCTCGAGGTGAAGGCGATCGCCGACGGCGATGCCGCGCAGGGCATTAAGGGCTTGGACCCGATCCTGACCGGCCAACTCACCCGCGAGGAGATCGCCACTGCCGAAGCCGACCCCAAGCACCGGCTGCAAATCGCCGACCCCAAGGTCCGGTTGCCGGAAGCCAAGCAAAAGAAAGGCCCGCGCTACACACCGGTGTCACGGCGTCAGGATCGGCCCAACGCCATTCTCTGGCTGGTACGCAACCACCCGGAGTTGAAGGACAGCCAGATCATGCGGCTCGTCGGTACGACGAAGTCGACCATCCAGGCGATCCGCGAGCGCACGCATTGGAACTCGGCCAGCCTATCGCCGCTCGATCCGGTGACGCTTGGCCTTTGCTCGCAGGTCGATCTCGATCACGAGGTTCAGCGCGCGGCGAAGGAGAAACCGGTTCCGATGGAGGCGCAAGGCGCGACATTGCTGCCGGCCTCGGTGACCACCGCGCCGAAGGAAGAGCCGGCGTCCGAGCCCGACAAGAAATCCGAACAACTCAACGTCGAGGCGGTGTTCGCCAAGCTCAAGCAGCTTGGCGGCAAGAGCGAATAACGGCGCGCCGTTATTTCCGGGCGTCGGCGTAGGGATAGATCATCGTCCCAGTCTTGTATTCCGGCGGCCACAAGATCGGCTGCACGGCGCCATCGGCGAACTGCTCGGGATCGCCCGGCTTGACGTGCTGAAACTGCGTGAACACCGTTCGCCCCTCGGTCCATTCGCCGTCCTTGCCGTAAGTTACTTCGCCAACCACCGTCGGAAACGTGTGGCTGTGCAAATAAGCAGCGAGCTTATCTGGATCGGTGCTCTTGGTCCCTTCGACGGCCTGGGCCAGAACCTGGCCTGCGGCATAACCGAACGGAACGAATCCATAGCCGAGAGGATCGATTTTTTGACCGGTCGCCGCGGTGCGATAGCGCTTGAGCAAGTCGGCGTCGCCGGGAAAATTAAACGACGGCACGAAGCTTTCCATAATAACCAGACCGTCGAGGATCGGACCGAGCTGCGCCTTGATCGGCGTGATCAGCAAACCGATCATGGTGCCGCCGAACATTTTCGGTTTAAGCCCGATCTCGTTTGCGGCACGCACGATGCCGACGGTGTCCGGCGGATAGGCGGCGACGAAGACCACGTCCGGATTGGCCGCCTGGATGGCGCGCACCGTCGGCGCGAAGTCCGTCGTCGGCGGCGGATAACTTTTGTCGTAGATAATCTTAAAACCCTCGGCGATCGCGTTCTCGCGCGCGCCGTCGGCCGACGTCCTTGCAAATTCAGCGTCGCCAGAGAGAATCGCGACCGTCGCCGGCTTCGGCGTTTGGGCCGCGGCAAGCTCAAAGAAGCCGCGTGAAAAAGCCTTCACGCCATCGGGCCCAAGCGACAGCATCGAGAAATATCTCGGATAGTTGAAGTGCCGGTTGATGCTCACCGCCATCATGCCGATGGTCACTTTTTTGTTCTCCATGATGACCGGCATCGCCGCCGCGGCCATGTTGGTCGCATATGGCCCCAGCAAGAGATCGACTTTGTCAACGGTGATGAGCTTGGTGTAGATGCCCGGCACGTTGGTGGGATTGCTCTGATCGTCGTAATAGACGAGCTCAACCGGACGGCCGAGCAAGCCACCCTTGGCGTTAACGTCGTCGCGCCAGAGCTGAAGCGCGATCAAGAGCTGCTTGCCGTTTTGGGCGACGCCGCCGGTAAGCGCCATGCTGAATCCGACCTTGATCGGCTCTGCGGCGGATACAGGTGCGTGCGCGAAGAACAGTGAGACAGCGGCAGCCGCAAGCGTGGTGACGATCCACCGGCGCCTGCCGGCGCGACCAAAAGGCCAACGCATCGAACCCTCCCCGGGAATTACACGGACTCTGCGGTCCGTCTTTATTTCATCATCTCGTCGCCGGGCATGATACCCCAGAGATTGGAAGCTGAAGGATCCTTCTCCCATACTTTCGGCCGCTGCGGATTGTCGCGGTGCCAGGGGCGCGGCTCGAAGTAACCGAGGTCCTCGTTCATGCGGTCGAGTTCGGCGAAGGTCTCGGTGATGAGTCCGTTCGGCGCGCGGTGGTAGGCGAAAAGGTTGTGACCGATGCCATGCCGGCCGGGACCCCACAGCAGTTTGTAGCCATTGAGGCTGAGGAAATCGCAGGCGTCGTGCATGTGGCCCCAGTCGCGCAATTCGAAGGCGGTGTGGAAGTGGCGGTTCGAGCCGGTCTGCATCAGATTGATGGTGTGGTGATCGGGACCGCAGCGCAGGAACGAAAAGAAATCGCCCATCCAGTCGGATTCACGGAAACCGAGCACATCGCAATAGAACTTGGTGACGAGTTTGACGTCGGTGACGTGAAACGCCACGTGCCCGAGCTTGTATGGCACGATGCCCTTTTGCTGGAATCTCTGGGGTGAAAACGCTTCGCGCTTGAACACCTCGATGACCGTTCCCTTCGGATCAGCGAACTCGACGGTTTCGGCGATCAAGGGACCCGGATCTTTCTTGCGCTGGGTTTTAACGCCAGCTGCGGCGACCTGCTTCTCGAACGCGCCGAGATCGGCGTCTTGCGATATCTGGAAGCCGAGGCGGGCGCACTGGGCCTGAGCGCCCTTGCGCAAGACGATGGAATGATGGTCCACGGTCGAGGCGAGATACACCGTGTCCTTTTCCTTGCCGGCGAGCGTCAGTCCCATGATGTCGGTGTAATACTCGCTCTGCTGATCGAGATCGGGCGTCTCGTAGACGGCGTGGGCGATCTTGCTGACGCGGATCATGCCAACTCTCCTTTATTACCTGACTTTTGGGCGGGCGCCTTTTGCGATTTGCGCGGCATCGAGCTGATCACGTCGATCATCGCCGCGTTGTCGCAATCGCCGAACCCCATTTCCATGAAGCGATCGAGCAACTCGGCGGTCCGATCGAGCAACGGTGTCGCGATGCCAATTTCGTCGGCGAAATCGCCGATGAGTTCGATGTAGTGCTGCAAGCCCGGAACGCTGCCCTGAAGCGGCTTGAAGCGGCGCTCCGCCATCCACGGCGCGCGAATACCAAATTGGGTCGAGCCGCCGCTGCCGGCCGCGATGGCCTTGATCATGGTCGGAACGTCGACGCCAGCCTTCACCCCAAGCGCCATCGCTTCGGCGGTCGCGGTGATGTGGACCGCAACCAGGAGATTGTTGATCAGCTTGACGCGGCTTGCGGCGCCGAACGGCCCGAAATAGATGCAGGAATCGGCAAAACCGCTGACCACGGGTTCGATCTTGCGGCACGCCGGCTCGTCGCCGGCGAGAAATACGACGCCCTTACGCGCCAGCACCATGCCGGGGGTACCGGCGACTTCGCCGTCGATGAAAATGGCGCCCTTTTCCGCCAGCGGCGCAACTTGCTGCTGCTTGAACGGCACCGAATAGGAACCGAGCTCGACGACGATTTGGCCGGGACGCGCAGTGCTCACCAGCCCGTTCGGACCCTGCACAACGTCTTCCAATGCCGCGTTCGAGGGCAGGCACGAAAACACGACGTCGGCCTGCTCGCCGACTTCGGCGACCGAGCGGGCCGACACACCGCCGATCTTCTCGAATTCGGCGAGCGAGCCGCGCCGATAGCCAACCACGCGATAGCCGCTTTTGATCAGATTTTGCGCAATCGGCATCCCGATCTTGCCAACGCCAACAAAGCCGACAGTCTGCATTCGGTTGTCTCCCTTCGGGAATTCAGGACATCAGGCAACGTCGACGGATTGATCGGAGAAATTGACCCGCAGCCCGAGCGATCCCTCCATAACCGTCCATTCCTTCAATTCGTATTTGCGCAATCCGCCTGTAACGAATGGATCGGCGTCCGCCAGTTCGCGGGCCTCCGCGGCATTTGCCGCCCGTAAAATCGTCAACCCGGCGCCGGTCGGCGGCCCCTCGCCTTCCGCCAATGGCCCGGATGCGAACAAGACACCGCGCTTTTCCAGCGCGATCATGTATTCGAGATGCGCGGGCAGCAGCGCCTTCAATTTCTCCGGAGCAGGCGATGCCGCCGATATGACGGCATAAAGCTTCCGGCGGAGCATTTTCTGCGTCAGCGCGGCGATGCGCTCGTCCACGCTCATGGCGGGAAAATCCTCCCTCGGACAACTTTTGTTGGTCTTATGGTCCCGTTCCCGCGTGGTCTGTCAACACTCGCTCTCGCATGCGGCCGATGCGCGACCTCATTCCTCGCCTATCAGCTCCTTCCGCCGTCGTTCCAATTCCGCCGCGTAGCGGCGGAGCGCGTAGGCCTCGGTCAGGAACCCGATAACGCGGCGATCGGTGCGGGAATCGACGACGGCAAGCGCCTCGGTTTCGGCCTGGTCGAAGGCGAGCACGGCCTCCTTGATCGCCATGCTCGGAATCAGGATTACCCCGGTCGCGCGCACCAGCGCCTTGATTGGCTGGTCCGGCGACACTTCGGCGGCGTGCGCATCGGCGACCAGGACCATGCCGACATAACGGCCGTGATCATCAACCGCCACGATTGCAGCCGATGACCCCAGCGGAAAGGTTTCGCGGAAAGACGCAACGACGGTCGCGGCCGAAACGGTGCGCACGTCGTGACGCATCATTTTGCCGACGGTCAGGTCGCGCATCCAGCCGATATCGGCGGCACTACGGATGGTCTCGCCGCGTAGATGGAAGCGCCAGGTGGCAAACGAATAGCCGAACATTTCCCGGGTGACCTGCGAGGAGATGATCACCGCGATCAGCACCGCCGTCGTCAGCCAGAGGTCGCCGGTGGTTTCGAGCGCGATAAATGTCATGGTCAGCGGGCCGCCGATGACCGCCGCCGAAAGCGCACTCATGCTGATCACGGCGTACGCATTGGCATCGAAAGTTTCGTTCGGCCATATCGTGACGAGCGCCACCGCGAGAAGCTGGCCGCCAAGCGCACCGACCAGTAGCGAAGAGAAAAACAGGCCGCCGCGAAAGCCGGAGCCGAGCGAAATAATCGACGCGACGATTTTGAGAATAAACAGCAGCGCCACCGTCCACAGCGACAAATTAAGAATCCCGGCAAAGTGCAGCGCGCCGTGACCGGACGACATAACTTGCGGCGCGACCGCCGCCAGCAGCCCTACGGCGAGCCCACCGATCGTCGTGCGCAGAAACAGCGGCACGTTGAGGCGCGCGAACAAAGCATCGCATATCGCAACGCCGCGCATGATCAGGATGCCGACGGCGGCGCACAGCATGCCGATCATGCCGGATACGACGAGGTCGCGAACCGCGACCGTCATCTGGTCCGGCGCGACGATGCCAACTTCGGCCGGACTGAGCGCGTGTGCGATCAGATACCCAAGCAGCGCCGACACCGCGACCGGCGCCAGGCTGTTGGGCGAATAGCCGCCGATGATGAGCTCAAAGGCGTAGAACGCGCCGGCCAAAGGCGCTCCGAAGGCGCCGGCAATTCCACCGGCGGCGCCACAGCCGACGAGAATCCGCAAATCGGCCCGCCGCAGACGGAAAGCCATGCCGATGCGTGAAGCGATGCCGCTGGCAAATTGCGTGTATCCGGCCTCGATGCCGACCGAGGCCCCCACGCCGCTCGACCACACCGTCTGCGCCGCGACGATGATGCTGCCGACGAGCGACATGCGTCCGCCATGCAAGGCGTTCGCTTCGATTGGATCGATTTCCTGATCCGGCCGCCAGCGCGCCAGCAGTTCGCGCACAATTCCGAAAGCCAGCCCGCCAACCAGCGGCACCGAAATTGCCAAGGCCGGAGCGAGCCGGTGCAGACCGGACAGCCGCACGCCCGGTTCGAGCTGGAAGAAAATACGATGCAGCAGATCGACGCCGGTACTCATGGCGGCGACGACCAGACCGGCAATCGCCCCAACCAGCGCAGCCAGCACGATCAGGCTCGACTCGCGAGCCCGCACGAACGCCCGCAGCCGTCGCGGTATTTCCAATTGACTGATCACTTTATCGATCAAGCGGCGGCAACCTCATGCACGGATCTTGTCATAAGCTTATGATGGAACCCTCAACACCTCGGCTCGTTCAAAGTAGCGGATTGACGGCCGGAGCGAGCAAAATCAGGAGCGCAGCATGCGTCGTCGCGTGCCGGCGATCGCCGCAGTCGGTATCATCGCACTTATTGTCGCCGCCGGCGTGCCGGCGGCGGCGCAGACCGACGGTCCATTACGCGAAGGCAAAGCAGCGTTCGGCGACTGGCATGCGGACGCTCCCGGGACCCGCCGCCTGATCCGCCCGCAAGATTTGCCCGCTCCCGATTTTGCCGGGTCGGTCAGCAACAGGGTCACCACCGTCCGCCACGATGGGCAAAAGCCGAGCGTTCCGGCCGGCTTTTCGATCGGCGAATTTGCCTCCGGTCTCGAGCATCCGCGGCTCATTCGCCCGGCGCCGAACGGTGACATTTTCATCGCCGAAAGCGTCGCCGGGCAGATTCGGATACTGCGTCCGGACGGCGCCCGCGCGACGCAAACGAGCATATTTGCTTCCGACTTGTTGGGACCATTTGGCATCGCCTTCTATCCTCCGGGCCCAAATCCGCAATGGGTTTATGTCGGCAACACCGATTCCGTCGTTCGCTTTGCCTATCGCAACGGCGATCTGACCGCGCGCGGGCCGGCCGAGATTGTCGTGCCGCACTTACCGGTCGACGGCCATCGCACGCGTGACGTTGTGTTCTCGCCGAACGGTCAGACGATGTTCGTCTCGGTCGGCTCCGGCTCCAATGTCGGAGAAGACATGGAAAAGCTGAATGGCGCGGCGCTCCAGACCTGGGCCGCCAGTCATCCGCTCGGCGCCACGTGGGGGCCGGAGACCGACCGCGCCGACGTCTTGACGTTCGACCCGCAAGGCAAGCGCATCGGAATTTTCGCCACCGGCATCCGCAACTGCGTCGGCATGGCGATCGACCCGTCGAACGGCACGCTCTGGTGCTCGACCAATGAGCGCGACCGGATCGGCAACAACCTGCCGCCCGATTACATCACCCGCATACGCGAGGGCGCCTTCTACGGCTGGCCCTGGTACTACATCGGCGCCAACGAAGATCCGCGGCACAAGGATGAGCGGCCCGACCTCAAGGATAAAGTTACCGTCCCGGACGTGCTTATCCAGGCACATTCGGCTTCGCTGCAAATCGCTTTCTACCAAGGCCAACAATTTCCGGCCGAATATGTCGGCAACATCTTCGCCGCCGAACACGGTTCATGGAACCGCGCCAGCCGCACAGGATACAAAGTCGTCCGCGTGATCGTGAAGGACGGCGTGCCGACCGGCGAATATGACGATTTCGCCACCGGCTTCGTGGTCAACGACAACGAGGTCTGGGGCCGACCGGTCGGCATCGCGGTCGATCGGTATGGCGCCCTGCTCGTTTCGGAAGACGCCAGCGGTACGATCTGGCGGGTCACTTATAATAAGCCGGCCCGATAGCATTGAGGCGGGCCGGCGGCAACGGAACCGCACGGGGAACTCCTGATCGTACAAAGCGTTAGTCGCAGAGAGACTGCGCTTGGGGCGATCTTCCATGGCTCGACATGCACCCGGCGCGGCAAGGAATCCGGATTCGGGACGCCGTGTATCGCCCGGTTCGCATCGCGTGCACGGACGCGGGCTGACTGCGGCGACGACCCCGCTATCCGGCGTCATTGAGACTGACATCCCCGCCCGGCTTGATGCACTGCCGTTCGGACCCTTTCACCTCCTGGTGATCGTCGCGCTCGGCGTCACCTGGGTGCTTGACGGCCTCGAAGTGACCCTCGCCGGATCGCTGTCCGGCGAGCTGGTGCAACGCACCGGATTGGGATTGAGCAATGCGCAAATCGGCCTCGCCGGCAGTGCATACCTGCTTGGCGCCGTGTTGGGCGCGTTCGGCTTCGGCTGGCTTTCCGACCGCCTGGGGCGCAAGAAACTATTCTTCATCACGCTTGCGGTCTATCTTCTGGCGACCGCCGCCACCGGATTATCGTGGAACGCTTCGAGCTATCTGCTGTTCCGTTTGCTGACGGGAGCCGGCATCGGAGGTGAGTACACTGCCATCAATTCGACAATCCAGGAGCTTATCCCCGCCCGTCTGCGCGGCTGGACTGACCTTCTTATCAACGGCAGCTTTTGGATCGGGGCAGCCACGGGCGCAGGCGGCTCGATTTTGCTGCTCAATCCGGCTTTTATCGACCCCGCCTTGGGATGGCGTTTGGCCTTCCTCATCGGCACCGCGATAGGACTCATTATTCTCCTCATGCGACGCTGGATTCCAGAAAGCCCGCGCTGGCTGATGACCCATGGCTTCGCCAAGGAGGCCGATGCGATCGTCTGCCAGATCGAAAGCCGCTTCGGCGACAAACGGAAGATGCCGCCGCTGCGGCAGCCGACGGTGCGGCTTCGCATGCGCGATCACACCCCGCTCGCCGAAGTCGCGCGCGTCCTGTTCAAGACCAACCGCCGGCGCACTTTTGTCGGACTGATGCTGATGGCTGCGCAGGCATTCTTCTACAACGCGATCTTTTTCACCTACGCGCTCATCCTGACGAACTTCTACGCAATTCCCGCCGGCCGGATCGGCTGGTACATCCTGCCATTTGCCGCCGGCAACGTGCTCGGCCCGCTCCTGCTCGGCCGGCTGTTCGACACGGTCGGGCGAAAAATCATGATCGCGTCCACCTATGCTGCATCGGCGGTGTTGCTTGCCATGGTCGGCTATCTGTTCGACCAAAATCTTTTCACCGCGCAAACGTTGACTGCCGCATGGATGATCGTGTTTTTCTTCGGCTCGGCAGCCGCAAGCTCGGCTTATCTCACGGTAAGCGAAACCTTTCCGTTGGAAATCCGCGCGCTCGCGATTGCCTTCTTCTACGCGATCGGCACCGGAATCGGCGGGGTCGCCGGACCGTTGCTATTGGGCTCGCTGATCGATACCGGATCGCGCGGCAGCGTCGCCATCGGCTACGCAATCGGATCGGCGCTGATGCTTGCCGCTGCCGCCGCCGAGGCATTGTGGGGCGTTGCCGCCGAACGCAAATCGCTGGAATCCGTCGCGCGGCCGCTGTCGTTTATCGAAGCGTGATGGGATAGAACGTATACAGACAAATGAGCACCGCGAATCTCGATATGGAAATTGCCGCCACCTCGCTCACATCCGACTTGCGGGAATGTGCGGTCCTGCTCGACATCGACGGCACCATCGTCGATATCGCGCCGACGCCGCGGCAGGTCTGGATATCGCCCGAACTTCGCCACACGCTGGGGCGTTTGCAGGAACTGACCGGCAACGCCCTGGCCCTGGTAAGCGGCCGCAAGCTGAGCGAGATCGATTTGCTGTTCGCGCCCCTCCAGCTCGCGGCCATCGGCGGCCATGGCGCCGAAATACGCCCGCTACCGGCAAGCGAATCGCAAGTCAGGGCGGCCTCGCTCGGTGACGACCTTAAGCGCGAGCTCGCAGCCTTGAGCAAACTCGGTCAAGGCATTCTGGTCGAAGACAAGGGCTACTCGCTGGCCTTGCATTATCGGCTCGCGCCCGATCTCGGCCCAGCGCTATACGCCGCCATCACCGACATCTGTGCACAGCCGGCGGCCAGCGCCGTCGAAATTCTGCCGGGCAAGGCGATGATCGAGGTCAAACCGGCAGGCGTCAGCAAGGCGGTCGCGGTGCGCGAACTGATGACCTATCCGCCGTTCGCCGACCGGCATCCCATTTTCATCGGCGACGACATTACCGATGAACCGGTGTTCGGAGTCATTGCCGATTTCGGCGGACTGGGATTCTCGGTCGGCCGAATGGTCCCCGGCGTGAACGGATTTTTCGACACGCCCACAGACGTGCGCGCCTGGCTGGCACGGATCGTGTCCGAGCACGAGGACGCGGCGGGATGAAGGATCACGGTCTTGATCTGGCCGTCATCGGCAACGGGCGGACGGCTGCGCTGGTCGATCCCTGCTCGCGGATCGTCTGGTGGTGTTATCCGCGCTTCGACGGCGATCCGATTTTCTGCCGATTGTTGGCCGGCAAGCAGGAGAAGGGATTCTCCGACGTCGTGCTCAGCGATATGGTCGAGTTTCAATCCGAATATGTGCGCAACACGGCGATCGTCTCGACGCTGCTCATCGATCGCCAGGGCAGCAAGGTACGGATCACCGATTTCATCCCGCGCTTCCGCCAATTCGGCCGCATTTTTCGGCCGCCGCAAATTTTTCGCATCGTCGAGCCGGTGTCCGGATTGCCGCGCATCACCATCCGGATGCGGCCGACCAGCGAATACGGCAAACCGCTGCCGCAGCGCTCGCTCGGCTCGAACCATATCCGCTATTCCGCCGAAGGGACCGTCATTCGCCTGACCACCGATGCACCGCTGTCGCTGATCGACGACGAGGCGCCGTTCGTGCTGACGCGGCCCCTGCATCTGGTGTTCGGGCCCGACGAGCCGTTCCCCGGCGATCTACAGGCGACGTGCCGCGACTTCGCCGACCGTACGCGCGACTACTGGACCGAATGGGTGCGGCGGCTCTCGATCTCCTACGACTGGCAGGAAGCGATCATCCGCGCCGCTATTACGCTTAAGCTCAGCAACTTCGATGAAACCGGCGCGGTCGTGGCCGCGCACACCACCTCGATCCCGGAAGCGCCGGGCTCCGGCCGCACCTGGGATTATCGCTATTGCTGGCTGCGCGACGCCTATTTCGTGGTGCAGGCGCTCAACCGCATCGGCGCCACGCGCACCATGGAGGAATTCATCTCTTTTACGCTGTCGCTCGCGTCCAACCCCGACGAGGAACTGCGGCCGCTCTACGGCGTGGTGCCGACGACGAGGGCCGAAGAAAGAACCGCGCCGGACCTGGAAGGCTATCGAGGCGACGGGCCGGTGCGGATCGGCAATGCCGCGGTCAATCAGATCCAGCATGACGCCTATGGCAGTGTCATCCTTGCGGCGATGCCGATGTTCTTCGATCGCCGCCTGCCGCGGCCGGGCGATGAAGGATTGTTTCGGCTGCTGGAGACGCTCGGCGAGCGCGCCGCCAAAAAGGCGCTCGAGCCGGACGCCGGCATCTGGGAGTATCGCGGCCGCCAGCGCGTCCATACCCATTCGGCCGCCATGTGCTGGGCGGGCTGTCAGCGGCTTTCCGCCATCGCCAAGCGGCTCGGGCTGGAGGATCGCGCCAAGTATTGGAACGCCACCGCCGAGCCGATCCATGCGGCGCTCCTCGAAGGTGCCTGGAACGAGAAACGCGGAGCGTTCACCGCAGCCTTCGGTTCCGACGACCTCGATGCCAGCGTTCTCTTGCTTCCCGACCTCGGTGTGGTCGAGGTCGACGATCCGCGCTTTGTATCCACCGTCGCCGCGATGGAGCGCGAATTGGTACGCGAGAAGCACGTCATGCGGTACGCCAGCGCCGATGATTTCGGCCTGCCGGTCACCGCTTTCCTGATCTGCCGGTTCTGGCTGATCGACGCGCTGTGGTCGCTCGGGCGGCGTGACGCAGCCCGCGATCTGTTCACCGATGCGCTTGGTCATCGCAACCGCTACGGTCTTTTGTCGGAGGACGTCGATCCGCGGACCGGCGAGCTGTGGGGCAATTTCCCACAAACGTATTCGATGGCCGGACTCATTTTGTCGGCGATGCGGCTGTCGCGCAGTTGGGAAGACCGCTACTGGCGCGGCTGACGCGCCGTTCGAAAAACGTTCCGCAACACGAATATGCTTGCATCGCGCGGCTAACGCGATTATGCCGCGCAAAATTTCGCACGTCGGGCGAGCGAGATTTCGGCGGGGCAACCGCATGGGCACGGACCAATCTTCCCACGCATTGCAGAAAGGAATGACGCCATGCATGCCACGACCGAGGCTGGTACTGCCTGGCCGTTGCATGCGCGCTTCGACGGCCCGATGGTGATGATCGGCTTCGGCTCGATCGGCCGTGGAACGCTGCCGCTGTTGGAGCGGCACATCGCATTCGACCGCAAGAAATTCGTGGTGATCGCGCCGAACGACAATGACCGCCGCCTGCTCGACGACCGCAACCTCCGCTTCCTCCACACCGCAATCACCCGGGACAACTACCGCGAGGTGCTCACGCCGCTGCTCAAGGGCGGACCGGGCCGTGGCATGATCGTCAACGTCTCGGTCGACACGTCGTCGGTCGATTTGATCGACTTCGCCAAGGACATCGACGCCTTCTACATCGATACGGTCGTGGAGCCGTGGCCGGGACTTTACACCGACCGGTCGCTGTCGATCTCGGCGCGGTCGAATTACGCGCTGCGCGAAACTTTGCTGGCGCTGCGCCGCCGCCGGCCCGGCGGGGTCACCGCCGTGAGCTGCTGCGGGGCCAATCCGGGGATGGTGTCGTGGTTCGTCAAGCAGGCGCTGCTCGATATCGCCGCCGAGACTGGCGCCAAGACCGGCGTCAAGGCCGACGTGCCCAAGACCAAGGACGAGTGGGCCGGGCTGATGCAGCGTGTCGGCGTCAAGGGAATCCACATCGCCGAACGCGATACCCAGCGCGCGCGCTCACCGAAGCCGCACGGCGTGTTCGTCAATACCTGGTCGGTCGAGGGATTCTGCGCGGAGGGCCTGCAACCGGCGGAACTCGGCTGGGGCACCCATGAGAAGAAGATGCCCGCCAATGCGCGCCGGCACGATTTCGGCTGTGACGCCGCCATCTATCTCACCCAACCGGGCGCTGGGACGCGGGTGCGGTCATGGACACCGTCGGCGCAGGCGCAGCACGCCTTTATGATCACCCATAACGAGGCCATCTCGATCGCCGACTACTTCACGCTGCGCGAAAACGACGAAGTCCTGCATCGGCCGACCTGCCATTATGCCTATCACCCCTGCGACGACGCCGTGCTGTCGCTACATGAGATGGCCGGCGCAGCCTGGCAACCGCAGCAGCAATGGCAAATTCTCGACGAACGCGACATCGTCGACGGCATGGATGAACTCGGCGTGCTGCTCTACGGCCACGCCAGGAATGCCTATTGGTATGGCTCGCAGCTCTCGATTGAGGAGACGCGGCGGCTTGCCCCTTACCAAAACGCCACCGGATTACAGGTCACCTCGGCGGTGCTTGCCGGCATCGTCTGGATGCTGGAGCATCCCGACCGCGGCATCGTCGAAGCCGATGAAATGGATTTCAAACGCTGCCTGGAAGTCCAACGGCCCTATCTCGGGCCGGTGATCGGACGCTACACGGAGTGGACGCCGGTCAAAGGCCGCAATGGGTTATTTCCGGAAGCCATCGACCGCGACGATCCCTGGCAGTTCAGCAACGTACTGGTGCGCTAGTGGAGCGGATTTGACATTCGCTACCCACCTGCCGGCAAACTCGAGAAGCGAATGTCAAATCCAAAGCTCCACTAAGCCGCAAATTTGCTAGTGGTCCTTTTGATTCTAACATTCGCATGAGAGGGTGCCGAATAGGGATGCGAATGTTAGAATCGGACCACTAGATTGTTCGTTGGCGCATGATCTTTTCGGAAAACCGGCAGCCACTTTTCCGGATCATGCGCTAGGCGCAGCCGGCTTCAGTTGCGGCCGAGCACATTGACGATGCGCCGATCGGGGACGAGCCAGAGTACCGCGACCAACGCATAGAGCCCGATCGCGATCCACGGGCTGAAAAAAGCGATCCCGATGCCGGCGATGTAGAGGATCGGCGACAGCTTGCCCTTGAAATCGCTGCCGAGCGCGCTGGCAAGCACCGAATCCGCGCCCTGGCTGTGGATGATCGCCCGTTGCAACAGGAAATAAGCCAAGGCCGGCAGCAGCAGGACGACGCCGTAGACCGCGGTCGGCAGCGGTTCGGCAAGATTCTGCCCCATCCACGCCGTCGCCACCGGGATGAGCGAGAGCCAGAACAGCAGGTCGGAATTGGCCCAAAGAATAAGGCCGTCGACCCGCTCGACGGTGTGCAGGAGGTGATGGTGGTTGTTCCAGTAGATCGCCAGATAGACAAAGCTCAAGACATAGGTCAGCAGGCTCGGCGCTATTTCGCGCAGCGCCGCCGCATCGGCGCCGTGCGGGACGTGCAGTTCCAGCACCATAACCGTAATGAGGATGGCGATGACGCCATCGCTGAACGCGGCGAGCCGGTCCTTTCCCATGGTTGCCGTCCGTCGCCCTCCGCGCTTACGCCCGGCTTGAACGGCAATTCCCTGCCGGTCGGCACGGCGCCCTCGCTCATCGCCAACTGCCCAGATCGCGGCAAGTGTAGGTGAGCGGACGGCGCCGGGAAACCCGACAGCGGCAATTGCGGAGCGCTATCGCGGTGCGGTTCCCAACGCCCGTAGTCCACCGCTGACGAACGGCACCAATTCGCGCAGCGCGCTCTCGATGTCCTCCGACTTGCACAAGCCGTGCGACAACCGCTCGATGCGGCCGGTCGCCGACATCACCTGCACCATCGAGCCAAGCAGGAACATGTAGCCCCAATAGATCGCCCGCGGCGGCGCCTTCGGCAAGGCAAGCCGTAGCGCGTTGATGAAGTGAAGCGCGGTGGGGTCGAGCACGTCGCCGGTCAAGCCGGTGAATTTCGGCAAAACGTCAAGCTGCGAAACCAGATTGGCGTAGTGCTGCCAACCCTGCTCGCCGTTGATCAGGCGCCGCAACAGCGGCTCAAGAAATGCCGTCACAATGGCTTCGACCGACGGCGACCGCGCGCCGGCCGCATGCCGCGCCTCTTCGAGCGCGCGTATCCGCTCATCATGCACGATGCGCGCCCGCCGCGCGATCACCTCGCGCAACAGATTGTCCTTGCTGCCGAAGTGATAATTGACGAGCGCCAGATCGACCCCGGCGACTTCGGTGATGGTGCGGAGCGACACGCCGTCGAAACCGCCTTCACCAAAGCAGCGCTCGGCCGCATTGAGGATCGCGAGCCGCGTCGTGTCGCCGCGCCGGGCGCCGCTCCGATCATCGCGTGGCGCGGGCTTGCGCTTCGGCAGCCCGCCGCCCGGCGTCTTCCGGGCCAGCGCCGTCTTCGCTTTCATGCGGGCCGAACTCCAAATGAAATGCCGCAGCAGCGGCGCCTTGACACTATACGAATTTCAACATTCAATGAAATATAATAATACGAGTGAACAAGATCACGGGCTAACCGCGACCGACACGGGAGGACAGCGATGCGGCTTGTCACCTTCGTCTCATCCGGGCAGCAGCGTATCGGCGCGCTAACCGATGGCGATGCGCGGATCGTCGATTTTCTGGCCGCGCGAGACAACGCCGGTGCCGCTTTCAACAGTATGCAGGCGCTGATCGAAGCCGGGCCTGCGGCGCTCGACCGTGCCCGCGACATCGCCGCGGACGTGCAGCGAAGCCGGCGCGGCATGGTCGAAACCAAATCGGTCAAGTTGTTATCGCCACTGCCGGCACCGGCGCAGTTGCGCGACTTTCTGTGTTTCGAGAAACATCTCATCCAGGCGTTCACGCAAATCCTGCGCATCCGCGCGGCTTCTTCTCCCGAACCTGAAAAAGCACTGCGCGAACTCGATCAGCAAGGCGCGTTCAAGCCGCCGCAGGTCTGGTACGATCGCCCGAGCTTCTATAAGCCGAGCCGCTTTGCCGTTTGCGGCACCGGTCAAGATGTGGCGTGGCCGGCCTATTCAAAGACCATCGATTATGAACTCGAATTCGCCTGCGTCATCGGCACCGCGGGCCGCGACATTCCGAGGGACAAGGCCCGCGCCCACATCTTCGGCTACACCATCTTCAACGACCTTTCGGCGCGCGACGAACAGACGCTGGAAATGGCGTCCAATCTCGGGCCTGGCAAAGGCAAGGATTTCGACAATTCGAATCCGGTCGGCCCGTGCATCACCACCGCGGACGAAATTCCCGACCCCTACGCGCTGGAGATGATCGTGCGCGTCAATGGCGAGGAGCGCGGGCGCGGCAATTCGCGGGAAATGCATTGGAAGTACGAAGACTGCATCGCCTATGTGTCGCGCGACGAGACGATCCATCCCGGCGAGCTGTTCTGTTCGGGCACGGTCGGTAATGGCTCCGGCCTCGAAACCGGACGCTATGTCGAGCCAGGCGAAATCGTCGAGCTTGAAGTCGAAAAAATCGGCGTGCTCCGCAATCGTATCGTGCGCCGCTGAACCAAAAACTCTGGAGGAAACGTCATGGTGCAAAAAATCCGCCGTTTCGTCACCGGCCATAACGCCGCCGGCAAGGCAATCGTCATGCTCGACGATCACGCGTCCAACGCGACCGAGATCAAGGGCTGGCCGGGGCTCGGCGTCACCGAAGTCTGGGTCACCGACGAAATGCCGGTGGACAATCACGGCGCGAAGGACCGTTCGCTGCGGCCGATGCGGCACGATCCAACGCAGTCCGGTACCATTTTCCGCGTCGTCGAGATTCCACCCGAGGGCGCCGGCAAGATCGATACCGAAGCCGCATTCGGGCAGCTCGGCAGTCACAACAAGCCGAGCGCGACCGATTCTGCCAAGCATCCGACCATGCATAAGACCAACTCGATCGATTATCTGGTGGTAATCTCCGGTTCGATGCACATGCTGATGGAAGAAGGCGAGGTCGAGTTGCATGCCGGTGATTGCATCGTCCAGCGCGGCACCAACCATGCATGGGTCAATCGGAGCGGCAAGCCCTGCCTCATTGCCGCGGTGCTCATCGACGCCAAGCCCGCACCCTGATCGAAACCTGCGGCGCCGGCGATGAATCTCGCGGGCTGGGTGGAGAAATGGGGACGCGCGGCGCCTGACCGGCCCGCCATCGCGTTCGGCGGCAAGACTTATCTCAGTTACCGGCAATGGGCGGCGCGTTCGCGTGCGCTTGCCGGTAACCTGCACGCCTTATGTCGCCCGGGTGATCGCGTGGCGATCGCCATGACCAACCGGCCGGCATTTCTCGAAGCCATGTTTGCGATCTGGCACGCCGGCCTGGTCGCAGCGCCGATGAACGCCAAACTCCACAGCGAGGAGTTCGCCTACATCATCGGCCATACCGGGGCTTCGCTGGTGCTCGCCAGCCCCGATCGCGCCGAAGACGTCGCGGCACACGCGCGCACGATCGTCACCGAAAGCGCCGAGTGGCGGGCGCTCTACGACGGTGACGGCATCGACGTGGTGGCGCGTTCACCGGACGATCTCGCCTGGCTCTTCTATACCAGCGGCACCACCGGCCGCCCGAAGGGCGCGATGCTGACCCACGGCATCATGCTGGCGCAGACGCTTGCCTATTTCGCCGAGATCGAGCCGGTCGGCGCCGGCGATTGCGTGCTGCATGCGGCGCCGATGTCGCATGGCTCCGGCTGTTACGGCCTGCCCTACGTCGCCATGGGGGCCAACACCATCGTTCCCGAGAGCGCGGGTTTCGATCCCGACGAGATCGCCGCTTTGCTCGCGGTTCACGGCAACGTCAGCTTCTTCGCCGCGCCGACGATGGTCAGCCGGCTGGTCAATCACTCAGGCTTCGCCGCCGCCGATCATCGCGGCTTGCGCACCATCATCTACGGCGGCGCGCCGATGCATTTCGAAACGCTCGTGCGCGCCATGGATCTGCTCGGACCAAAATTTGCGCAAATCTACGGGCAAGGCGAAGTGCCGATGACCATCACCGTGCTGCCGAAAGCGTTGCATGCCGACCGCGAGCGGCCGCGCTGGCGCGAGATCATGGGCTCGGTCGGATTGCCGCGAATCAACGTCGACGTGCGCGTTACCGACGAAGTCGATCGCGACCTCCCCACCGGCGAAGTCGGCGAGATCCTGGTTCGCGGCGAGGTCGTCATGAAAGGTTATTGGAACAACGCCGATGCCACCGCCGAGACCTTGCGCGGCGGTTGGCTGCATACCGGCGACATGGGCGCGTTCGACGCCGAAGGCTTCCTGACACTGAAGGACCGCTCAAAGGACATGATCATCAGCGGCGGCAGCAACATCTATCCGCGCGAAGTCGAGGAGGTGCTGCTGCGCCATCCGGCCGTGCTGGAAGTTTCGGTGATCGGACGCCCGCATTCCGATTGGGGCGAAGAGGTCGTCGCCTGTGTCGTGCCGCGCGCGCAACAAACAGTGTCGGCGGAAGAACTGGACGCGCTTTGCCTGTCGGCGATCGCGCGCTTCAAACGGCCGCGCGGCTATGTTTTCCTCGCAGCGCTGCCCAAGAACAATTACGGCAAAGTGCTCAAGACCGAACTCCGCCGGCGGCATGGCCAGTCCGGGCAAAGCTGATCAGTTGACGGCAAAGCCCTCGGACAGCGGTATTCGCGTCGACTGAATCGGCTGGAACTGGGCGAGCAGTTCCAGCGTCTTGCGATCGAGGATTTCCGCACGCCGCCCATTGATCGCGATCAAGCCTTCGGCGCGGAGCTGAGCAAGCGTGCGATTGAGGTGCGGGACGCTCAAGCCGAGCGCGTCGCTCATCATCTCTTGCGTAAACGGCAGGTTGAACGCGGATTCGTCGGCCAACCCAACCACGGTAAGCCGGGAATGAATTTCGAGCAGCAGATGAGCCAGGCGCTCGACCGGCGTCCGGCGGCCGACATCGATAACGTGCTCGGCATAATGGGCCGCCTCCTGCGCCGCCAGCCAACTCAGCACCAGGCCGAACTTCGGCTGACGACAACAAAGCCCAACGAACGCTTCCAGTGAGCAAATCTGCAAGGTCATGTCCGACACGGCGATGACCGAATTGGCGGCGCGTTCGAGAAAACTGCCGGGCATGCCGACGATGTCGCCGGGCAACACGAAATTGACGATCTGCCGTTTGCCGTTGCGCAGAAGCTTATAGCGGGCGGCGAAGCCTTCCTTGATAAAATAAAGCTTGGAGAACTCGTAACCTTCGAGCACCAGATCGCGCCGCCGTTTGACCGTCGCTTCGGTCTCGATCACGGCACGCAAGCTTTGCAGATCCGGCAGCGTCAGATCGACCAGCTGTCTTGCCCGGATCAAAAACGGGTCGCTGCGCCAGATATCCTTGAGGGCGCCGGAAACGCGAGCAGTGAGAGGCCTGACGGAAACATTCATTTTCATAATCTGGATCAATAAGGACGATTAAAGCTACCCCTACTAAAGGCGGTCACACTCCGGCTCCGGAAATCAATGAATTGGGAGGTTACTGTGACTATTGAGAAAACTCCGTCATCCAATGGAGTGTCGCGACGTCGACTCCTGCGGCAAGCCGTCGCAACCGGCGCCAGCCTCAGCGCATTGTCCGCTGGACTGTCGGCCGGACTACCCGCGCCGTTTAATTTCGTGCAGAGCGCTTTGGCGGCGGACCAGCCGCCGATCGGCACCTGGCCGGCCGGCTCAGAAGGCCCGACCGTCAGCATCGGCGCATCCGTGCCACTGACCGGCGCCTACGCTCAGTCCGGCGCAGACGAGCTCAAGGGTGTGGAATTGGCGGTCGAGCATATCAACGAGGGACACCCGTTGATCAAAGCGATCGCGCCGAAGGTCAGCAAAGGCCTGCTCGGCAAGCAAGTGAAAGTCGTTTCCGCCGATTCCGGCGCCAAGCCGAACAACGCGGTGCAGGCGCAGCAGACCTTCATCAATGACAACAAAGTCATCCTGATGTTCGGATCGACCTCGTCGGCGGTCGCGGTTGCGCTCAACCACTTCGCCGAGCGCGAGAAGATCCTCTACGTCACCGGCATCTCCGGCAGCAACGACACCACCGGTAAGGATTGCGTGCGTTATGGCTTCCGCCAGAACTTTTACGGCGAGACCGCAGCCAACGCGATCGGTCCGGTGCTGCTGCAGAAGTTCGGCAAGAACCGCAAAGCCGCATTCATGACGCCGGACTACACTTACGGTCACACGGTGACCAAGTCGGTGAACGAATATCTGACCAAGAACGGTGGCTGGACCCAAGTGACTGACCAGGTCTCCCCGCTCGGCACTCAGGACTTCAGCCAATACCTCACCAACATCGCCAACTCCGGTGCCGAGTTTCTGATCAACGTGAACTGGGGCCGCGATGCGGTGCTATCGACGCAGCAAGCCCATCAGTTCGGCATCATTCCCAAAATGACGCTGGTCATTCCCTACCAGATCCCCTTCCTCGCCAAGGAAGTGGGTCCGGAGATCATGGGCGGCGTGCTTGCCGCCACCGACTTCTGGTGGACGCTTGAAGACAAGTATCCGCTCGCCAAGATGTTCGTCGAGACCTTCAACAAGAAGAACGGCTACCGGCCCGAATGGGGCGCCGAGAGCGCCTACATGTCGATCGCCATGTGGGCGCGCATGGTCTCCGAAACCGGCACTTTCTATCCGCCGGACGTCATCAAGGCCTTCGAGAAGGGCGAAACCTTCCCGTCCATGGTGGGTGACGTGCATTTCCGCCCCGAGGATCATCAGTTGGTCCGCCCGGTGGTCATCGTTCAGGGCAAGCATCCGAAAGAGATGAAGAACCCCGAGGACTACTGGCAAGTGCTCGAAGTCGTTCCGGGCGCGCCGTTGATGCAGAAGTCCGACGCCTTCGGCTGCCATCTCGGCGACTACACCTAAGCCAACGAGTGCCTTCTCCGTATCGATGATGCGGAGAAGGCACGTCCATCTAAACATGGTCGGGTCGCAAGACGCACAGCATCAGCCTTCGCTGCTTGCGGCCTGACCATTTGCCTATTGCTAGACTGTATGAATTCCCGGCATAAAAGTCGCCAAGACGGTGGCCGCGCGACGAATAATGCATCACGGCAGATTGCGGATCGCAACGTGATCAACTGGGGCAATTTCATTTCGCAGTGCTTCAACGGGCTCGTGCTCGGCGCACTGCTTGCATTGATTTCATCCGGATTGACGATCATCTACGGCACGCTCGGTGTCCTCAATCTGGCGCACGGGGCGATGTTCATGCTCGGCGGCTATGCCGGCTGGCTCGCCTATACCTACACCGGCTCATTCATTGTCGCCGTCATCGCCGGCTCGCTGTTCGTGATGCTGGTCGGCGTGGTGATGGAGCGCGTCGTCATCCGGCACTTCTATTCCAGGCCGCACGAGGACCAGTTGCTGGTCACCTTCGGTCTCGGCATCGTATTCGTGGAGGTCGTTCGCTTTTTCTTTGGCAGCCTCTCCCAAACCGTGCCCGCTCCGGCCGGGCTGGTGGGGATCACCCCGCTCGGCTTTATGTTCTATCCGACCTACCGGTTAGCGTTGCTCGGCATCGTCGCAGTCGCGCTGATCGCACTCTACATCGTGCTCTATCGCACCCGCATCGGCATGATCGTGCGCGCCGGAATCGAAGATTCCGTCATGGTCGATTCGCTGGGCATCGACGTCTACAAGATTTTCATGTTGGTGTTCGGCATCGGCGCCATGGCGGCCGGCTTTGCCGGCATCATCAACGCCCCGGTCGTATCGATCGCGCCGGACGTCGGCGAAGCGGTCCTGGTGCAAACCTTCGTGGTCGTCGTCATCGGCGGCGTCGGATCGTTTCCAGGCGCCGTACTCGGCGGCTTCATCGCCGGCGAGATCATCAGCATCACGTCCATGTTCAATCCCGGCTATTCCTACGTCATGCTTTTCGCGGCGATGACGCTGGTGCTGGTGCTCCGTCCCTACGGCCTGCTCGGCACCGCCGGCCGCGAATGAACGCGATCGCGTAATGTTCAGGCAGCGCCCCCTCGTTATCGAGATCCTGACGGCGGTCGGTGTGTTCGCCGCGCCATTCATCCTGCCCCATCTCGGTTTTACGCCGACGACCATGAGCCGCATCATGGTGTGGGGCCTCTTCGGCATCGGCTTCGACATCCTGTTTGGCTTTACCGGCCTGCTGTCGTTCGGCCAGTCGGCGTTCTACGGCACCGGCGGCATGGTCGCCGCCTATCTTCTGACCATCGCCGGCCTTCCCAATGTTCTTGTTTCGGTGATCATCGGAACCATCGTGGCGGCGATTGTCGGCTACCTGATCGGGCTGATCGCGCTACGGCGCACTGGCATCTATTTCGCGATGATCACGGTGGCAATTGCCGAGGTCTTCTACTTTGTCGAGTTCAATCCGCTGTCGGAATACACCGGCGGCGAGAACGGCCTGCCCGGTGTGCCGACACCGACGCTTCCGCTCGGCTTCACCACCATTCACTTCAATACCGATTGGTCGCTCTACTCGTTTTTCGCGTTCTGGTATCTCATCGGCATCGTGATCGCGTTGCGCATCGTGCGCTCCCCGGTCGGAGCCGTATTCAGCGCCATCCGCGACAACCCGCTGCGCGCCGCGGCTGTCGGCCACAACATCCACGGCTACAAACTCACGGCATTTGTGATAGCCGCGGCTTATGCCGGGTTTGCCGGCGGCCTGCTCGGCGTGTTGCAAGGCTTCATGCCGCCGGACGCCTTCACCTTCGACACCTCCGGACAGCTCGTCATGCAGACCGCGATCGGCGGCGCCGGTACGCTGTTCGGACCGCTGGTCGGCGCCGCGGTGTGGCTCTATCTGAGCGACTTTTTGCAGACGACGCTGCATCTCGGCGCTAGCTGGAAGCTGGTGCTGGGCATCATCTTTGTGCTGTTGGTTTGTTTCCTGCGCCGCGGCTTGGTCGGCGGCATCAAGGATCTCTACGAGCTCGTTGTGCGGCCGCGGTCGACCAACGTCGCGCCGAAAGAAGCGGCGCTGGCTGCCAATCCGAGCGCAGCCGGCGCGCCAAACAAAGCGTCTGGCGAAATCCACTTGGCGGCGCCGATGCCGAGCCGTCGGCGCGAGGCCGACACCTTTTCCGGTCCGATCCTGGAAACGATCGGCTTGACCAAACGCTACGATGGTCTCGTCGCCAACAGCGACATCAATTTCACCGTGCGGAGCGGCGAAGTGCGCGGGATCATCGGCCCCAACGGCGCCGGCAAGACGACCTTCTTCCGGATGCTGACCTGCGAGGTGCCGCCCACCTCCGGCAAGATTGTGTTTGAAGGCCACGATATTACCGGCAAGAGCGTGACCGACGTGTGCCAGCTCGGCTTGACCAAGAGCTATCAAGTCAACCAGCTCTTCACCCGGCTGACGGTGCGTCAGAATCTGACGATTTCGGCATTGGCGGAACGGCGTGGAAAATTCCGACTCGACCTGTTGAGGCAACTGTCGAAAATTCCCGGTCTGACCGAGCAGGTCGAGCATACGCTCGCACTCGTCAACCTTACCGGCCGCGCCGACGTACCGGTGTCGGCGCTCGCCTACGGCGAAAAGCGGCGGCTGGAGATTGGACTGGCGCTGGCGAGTTCGCCAAGTCTGCTTTTGCTCGACGAACCGCTCGCCGGCATGAGTCCAAGCGAACGTGCCGAGACGGTCAAGCTGCTGAGATCGATCGCCCAGGGCCGCACCATGGTCGTTATCGATCACGACATGGATTCGCTGTTCGAATTGGTGGAGCGTATCACCGTATTGCAGGAAGGCCGCGTGCTGGTCGAAGGCACGCCGGACGAGATCAAGGGCAATGCGGCCGTGCAGGAAGCTTATCTCGGCGGAGTGGTCGCGGCATGAGCTTGCTCGAGGTCAAGGGCCTGAACACGTACTACGCCGACTCCCACATCCTGTTCGACGTGGCGCTCACCGTCGAGCGCAACGAAGTCGTCGCGCTACTCGGACGCAACGGCGCCGGCAAGAGCACGACGTTGAAAAGCTTGATGGGCGTCGTTACGCCACGCGCCGGCTCGATCATGTTCGATGGCGTCGAAATTGCCGGGAAAAAGAGTCACGATATCGCGGTGGCCGGCATGCAGCTCGTCCACGAAGATCGCCGCATCTTCGGTAGCTTGAACGTCGAAGAAAATCTCATTCTTGCCGGACTGAGCGCCCCGAACCGTTGGCCGTTCGAACGGATTTACGCGATGTTTCCCCGGCTGAAAGAGCGGCGGTTGAGCCGCGGCACGCATCTGTCCGGCGGCGAGCAGCAAATGCTGGCGATCGCGCGCGCGCTGATACGCGAGCCGAAGATCCTGTTGCTCGACGAACCGTTCGAGGGACTCGCGCCGATCATCGTGCGCGATCTGCTGACCACGTGCCGTGAGCTGGCGGAGGCGGGCCAAACGATCCTGATCGTCGAGCAGAACGTTTCCGCCGCCATGACGCTCGCCCATCGCGTCTATGTCCTCAACAACGGCCACATCGTGGATAGCTTGACCGCCGCGGCGGTGCATGAACGGCCTGAGATGTTGCACCGCCATCTCGGCGTCTAACAACAACTAGACGATCAGCAAATCGAGAAAGCGCTGGTCAGAGCCAAGCGTGGCGGAAGCGCCGGCGGTCACCACCTCGCCCCGCTGCATCACCATCACCCGTTCGCAGATGCGCATAGCAAGCTCGGGGTTCTGGTCGACCAGGATAAGCGTAAGGCCGCCGTCGCGGGTGGCGGCCGTAAGCGCGGCGGTCAAGTCCTCAACGATCGAGGGCTGCAGCCCTTGCGACAATAATGATGATTTTCCGGAATAATTTGCGGACGGTGGCAGGCTTAACCCGCAATCACCTTTTCGGGCGAGCTATAATCGGCCTGAACGCGATGCTCGACCGGCTTTTCCTCCCGCGTCAGATTGTAAGCGCAGTTTATCAGCGCCATGTGCGAGAACGCCTGCGGAAAATTGCCGACCAGCCGCTTCGCGCGCGGATCGTATTCCTCGCTCAGCAAGCCTACGTCGTTGCGTAACGACATCAAGCGACGAAATATTTTTTCCGCGTCGCCGGTTCGGCCTTGCAAGGTATAGACGTCGCTCAGCCAAAAACTGCAGGCCAGGAACGCGCCTTCGCCGGCCGGCAGCGCATCGTTCACTTCATTGGTATCGTATCGCATCACAAAGCCGTCGCGCAGCAACCGCTTTTCGATGGCGGCGATCGTTCCTTGCACACGCGGATCGGAAACCGGCAGAAAGCCGACGCAGGGAATCAACAACAAGCTCGCATCGAGGTGCTTGCTCTCGTAAGCCTGCACGAAGCTGCCCTGCTCGCTGTCGAAACTGCGGCTGCACACCTCATCGCAGATTTCCTCGCGCAGCTTGCGCCAATCGTCCAGCGGGCCTTCCAGTCCGAACATCTCCGCACTTTTGATCGAGCGATCGAACGCGACCCAAGCCATCACCTTCGAATGGGTGAAGTGTTGCGGTTCGCCGCGATTCTCCCAAATGCCGTGGTCCGGCTTTTTCCAGATTTTCGCCAGATAATCGAGAAACGCCAGTTGCGCCTCCCAACCCGATTCGTTGGTCGACAAGCCGGCACGGCGCGCCTGGTGATGGACGTCCATGATCTCGCCGAACACGTCGAGTTGCAGCTGGCCGTGCGCGGCGTTGCCGAAGCGAACCGGGGCGGATTGTTCATAACCCGGCAGCCACGGCGCCTCCCATTCCGCGAGCCGCCGCTCGCCGGCGATGCCGTACATGATCTGCAACTGTTGCGGACTGCCGGCGACGGCGCGCAACAGCCATTCGCGCCAAGCCTGCGCCTCCTCGAAGTAGCCGGCATTCATGGCGCCGAGCAAAACCAGCGTGGCGTCACGCAACCAGCAAAAGCGATAATCCCAATTGCGGCTACCGCCGAGACACTCCGGTAGCGAGCTGGTCGGCGCGGCGACCATGCCGCCGGTCGGCGCGTAAGTGAGCGCCTTGAGCGTGATCATCGAGCGCTTGACCGCGTCCGACCACGGTCCGGCGGGTCGGCATTTTGCCGACCAGTCCCGCCAGAAAGTTTCGGTATCCACCAACGCCCGCGCCGGATCGAACGGCTCTTCCAGCGGACGATGCGACGGCAAGTAATTCAGAATGAAGGGAACCGTCTCGCCCTCGTCGACCGTGAATTCGCCGACGGTGGTCATAGCCTTGCCGGCTAAATGCACCGGGGTACGCACCAGCACCATGTCCGGACCGGCGATGGCGCGTAATGTGCCGTCCTCCAGGCGAGTCACCCAAGGCACAATGGCGCCATAGCCGAACCGCAGGATCACTTCGGCCCGCATCCGCACTTTGCCGCGAAGCCCTTTCACCAGCCGCACGATGCTTGAATGACCTCCATGCATCGGCATGAAGTCGATAAGCGTCACGGCGCCATCGGCGGTTTCAAAATTGGTTTCGAGAACGAGCGTGTCCGGCCGATATTGGCGCGTGATGCGCGCTTCAGCCTTCGGCGCAATCAGCCAGCGGCCGTGCTCGGACGAACCAAGCAATGCGGCGAAGCATGCTTCCGAGTCGAAACGCGGACAGCAGAACCAGTCGATCGAGCCGTCACGGCCGACCAGCGCGGCGGTGCGGCAGTCGCCGATCAACGCATAGTCTTCGATGCGGGCGGCCATGGTTCAGGAAAAATCGATAACGACTTTGATGTCGTCTTGCTGTCGTTGCAGCGCCTGCGTCCACTGCGCGACAGGTTCGCGCCGCGAAATGAGCGCGTTGAGCCAGTCTTTGTCGGCCCGCCGCAGCACCTCGACCGCCATTTCGTAGTGACGGCGATTGGCGTTCACCGTGCCGAACACGGTGTCGTTGTCGAGCACCATGGTACGATTGAGCGCACCGACGTCGATGTCGAAATCTTGACCCGGAGCGGTGACGCCGACCAGACAGACGATGCCGCCCGACGCGGTGCGGCCGAGGACATCGCGCACCACGCTCGCCGCGCCGGTGCACTCCATGAGAATATCCGGCTTGAGGTGGAGATCGGCCAGGCTTTCGACGTGATAGCGGGCGCCCAGTCGCTGCACGATATCGCGCTTTTTCAGGCTTTCCTGATGATCGAGCACGTGCACTTCCAGCCCGCGTTGCACGCCGATCAAAGCCGCTAACAGGCCGACGGGGCCGGCGCCCGTCACCAGCAACGTTTTCGGCTGCCAGGAGCGCGCGCGTTGCCCGATACGCTCGGTATGATCCCACGCCTTGGCAACGACGCTGGTCGGTTCGAGCAGCACACCGGCAATGCCGAGTGACGCATCGACCTTCACCACAAACTCGGGCTCGATCCGGAAGTATTCGGAGCCGTAGCCGTTTCGCTCTTTAATCCCGCGCTCGGTGTAGCGGCCGTTGCGGCACATATCCCATTCGTCGACAGCGCAGGCCGAACACGGAACCGGATCGGGCCGCCGGACGATGCCGACGACGAAATCGCCGACGTTGATGCCGCAATCGGCCGGTGCCTCGCGCACCGTGCCGAGCGATTCGTGGCCGATCACCAGCCGGCTCTGCCCCGGCGGCGCCCAACCGTAATGACCGGAAACAATCTCCCGATCGGTGCCGCAAACGCCGAGCGCGATCGTGCGCACCAGAATTGCGCCGTCCGAGCGCGGCGGATCGGCGACATCTTCAACCTGCGCCGAATTGGCCGTACCAGGCGCGACCGTAAGGGCCCGCATCTTTTTGGTTTTCCACGTTGCTTCGGGTTCGGGCGCTGGCGCGCTCACGGCAATAATACCCGGAAGCGTAAAAAGTTCCATCGATGGAACCAATCGGCAGTTTGCCCGTTTACTCCCTCGTCAGGCGCCGATCGGCACCGGACAGGCTGCGCAGTGGTGAGTTCGACATGGCATCGATCGGTCGCAAACGATGGGCAATCGCCGAGGGCTATATTCCCTCGGAAAGCTCTTTCACCGACCGGACCCTGATTTCACACGAGACGGCATGCATCCTTAATCCCGGCGACCAGGAGGCGCACGTCGGCATCACCATTTTTTTCGCCGATCGGGAGCCGATCGGTCCCTATCGCGTCACCGTTGCCGCGCGGCGCACGCTGCATTTGCGATTCAACGATCTCAAGCAACCGGCTATCGTGCCGCGGGATACCGATTATTCGTCCGTCTTCGAATCCGACGTACCGATTATCGTGCAGCACACACGATTGGATTCCCGCAGCTCCGAAATCGCGCTACTCTCAACCATGGCTTACGCGGACACTTAAAGTCCGCGCCCCCAATAATTTAACGAAATTGGTCGGTGAAAATGCAAGCGGGCCGCATATTGCGCCGCATTATGAACGGAACGAAAGAGAGGAACAAATCGGGTTTAAATTCGTTGTTGCAGCACGGAATTGGAGGATCGCCAGTGACTGTCATCGTCGTATCCAACCGCGTCGCGCGGACGAAAACCGATGAGCCGGTCGCCGGAGGATTGGCGGCGGCGCTGATCCCCATGGTCAAGGAATCCGGTGCGATTTGGGTCGGATCGAGCGGCCAGACCGCGGAGCCCGGACAGAACAATTCATTTGCCAAAATCGAATCGCTGGGAACCGGCGCGCTGGCGACTGTGGACATGTCGGCGAAGCACTATCGCGGCTATTACGAAGGCTTTTCCAACTCGGCGCTTTGGCCGGCTCTGCATTCGCGTTCCGACCTCATTCACGTCACCGGTGACGATTATGCCTCGTACCGCGAGGTCAATTCGTTCATGGCGCAGGCACTGCTGCGCTTTACCGGACCGTCGGCGGTGTTCTGGATCCAGGATTATCATTTTCTTCCGCTCGGCGAAGAAATGCGCCGGCTGAAAATCGGCCGCCCCATCGGCTTTTTTCTGCACACGCCATGGGCTGATCGCCGCACGATGACTGCGGTGCCGCATCACGCCGAACTTGTTCGGGCGATGTTGTCGTACGATCTGATCGGATTCCAGACCGACGAGGATCGACAAAACTTTGAGGACTATCTGCAATTGGAACTGGGAATACCGGTTGTCGATGGCACCGTCGCGTCGGCGGCCGGCCTGACCCATCTTGCCGCCTTCCCGATCGGAATCGACGTCGACGCGTTTATGGAGCGCGCGACGAAATCCTCGACGCGCCCCGAAGTATCGCGCCTGCGCGCAAGCCTGCAAGGCGCCAAACTCGTGCTTGGCGTCGATCGGCTCGATTATTCCAAGGGCCTTTGCGGGCGGATACGGGCCTTCGATCGCCTGCTCGAAACCGAGCCGCAGTTCAAACGTAATGTGTCATTGCTCCAGGTCGCGTCACCGACGCGCGGCAATATTCGAGCTTACCGCGAGCTGAAAGCCGAGCTTTCCGCGCTGGTCGGCGAAGTGAACGGCCGGCACGGTGAAGTCGACTGGGCGCCCATCCGCTACCTCAACAGGAGCTTCTCGCAGCTTACGCTCGCCGGATTTTATCGAGCCGCGCATGTCGGGCTGGTCACGCCCCTGCACGACGGGATGAATCTCGTCGCCAAGGAGTATGTGGCGGCGCAAAACCCGTTCGACCCCGGCGTTCTGGTGCTGTCTTCGTTCGCCGGCGCGGCGAAAGAGCTGGACACCGCACTCCTGGTCAATCCCAACGACGTCGATAGCGTGGCACGCCACATCGCCATCGCGCTCCGGATGAGTCTCGAGGAGCGTCGCGAACGCTGGCATGCCATGGTCGACCGGTTACGGGCCAACTCGGTGCAGAATTGGTTCGCCGATTTCCTACGCGCGCTCGACAATACGCGCCGGGCTCCGGCGCGGCTGGCGGCTTCACGACCGGCAAAGTCGCCTGTCGTGGTCGACTTCTCCAACCGGGCCGTGCAGCGGCACTGAATCGCGGCGTTTAGCCGGGTTTCTGCTTCTTCGACTTGACCGAATGGATCCGCGCACGGCCGGCGTCTTGCGCCGCCTGCTGCAGCGAGTGCCTGATGTCGTCACGCTTTTCATGAATTGAGGCGATGGCGAGACCGGTGGCGACGCCCAATCCCACCAATGCCGCTTCGGATAGCTGCAAGCTCGCCTCGATGGTTTCCGGCACGGCGTCGGTAGCGCCGAGAGCGTAGAGATGCCGCGCGTGCTCGGCATCGCGGGCGCGCGAGACGATCAGAATATCGGGCCGCATCGCCCGCACATGCTCGACGACCTTGTCGATGACGGCAACCGAGTGGATGGTGATGATGACGCCCGCGGCAGTCGCCAATCCGCAGCTGGCGAGGAAGTTCGGGTCGGCGGCGTCGCCGTAATACACATCATGATTTTCACGGCGATCGCGCGTTACCGTCAACGCATCGGAATCGGCGGCGATGTAGGGAATGCCGTGCAGGCGCAACAGCTCGCAGACTACTTTTCCGACCCGGCCGTAGCCGACCACGATCGCATGGCGCTGCCCGGCGGCCGGACGTACCGTCAACTCAGCATCGATTGGTTTGCTGGCGTTCAGCCGCGCTACGATGCGGCGCGCGCCGGCCGAGAGCAACGGTGTCAGCGCCATGGTCACCGAGGTGACGGCAAGCGTGAAACTCCCCAGGCGCGAATCGATCAATCCGGCGCCAGCCGCGATGCCGACGGCGACGAAGGCGAATTCTCCGCCGGGACCGAGCAGCAGGCCGGTCTCAATCGCGACCGGCCACGACAAGCGAAACACCCTGCCCAGGCCGGTCAGCAGCAGGGCTTTGAACGCGATCAGCGCGACCACCGCGCCGGCGAGCAAAAGCGGCTCGCGCACCAGTTCGCGGAAGTCGATATTCATGCCGACGGTAAAAAAGAAGATGCCGAGCAGAAGCCCTTTGAACGGCTCAACCGTGGTCTCGATTGCCTTGCGGTATTCGGTCTCCGCCAGCACCAAGCCGGCGAGAAAGGCGCCCAGCGCCATCGAAAGACCGGCCTCCTCGGCAATCACTCCGGCCGCAACGATGACGAACAGCACGGCGGCCATAAACAATTCGGTCGAGCGCGTCGTCGCGACCAGCCGGAACAACGGACGCAGCAGCACGCGGCCGATCACCACGATGACGGTGACGGCGACCGCGGCTTGCAGCAACGCGGTGGCAAGTGTCGCGAGAGCCGAACCGCCGGAGCGAGCGGCAAGGATCGACAGGTAAAGCAAGAGTGGAATGACCGCCAAATCCTGCGCCAGCAGGACGGAAAAACTCGCTCGGCCCGTGCTTGTCGTCAGCCGCTCCTGGCTCGAGAGAAGCTCGAGCACGATGGCCGTCGACGACAGCGACAGGCTTGCGCCCAGCACGATCGCCTCCGAAAGATTGCTTCCGGCCCATACCGCGGCGCCGGCGATCAAGGCACAGGTGATCAGAACCTGCGAGCCGCCGAGGCCGATGACCAGGCGCCGCATGGTCATCAGCCGGGAAAAGGACAGCTCGAGACCGACCAGGAAAAACAGAAAGACGATGCCCAATTCGGCGATGCCGGCGACATTACCGGCATCTGTGATGGTGACCCAGGAGAGCCCGGGTACCGCGCCGGCGAGCGAGCCTAATCCGAGCGGGCCGACAACCGCGCCGGCACCGAGATAGGCGAGAACCGGGCTCAAACCCCAGCGTCGAACAAGCGGCACGACGACGCCGGCAGTGCCGAGCACCACCAGCGCGTCGCTATAACCGACTATCGCGGCGTTGGACGTCACCTACATCTCCGGTTCGATCGAAGCGATTGAACGGTTGTAACCGGTCCGCCAGTCGGCGGCGACCCAAAGCGCGGCGTCAGACTGAAATCCGCGGCGGTCGCGCCCGGCGACGATGTAAGAAACATCGTAAGAAACCATCGCAACAAACGATCCGCGCATGGCGAACACATGTTAGACCGTTCCGCGGCGCGTTTGCGTCGGCGAGCCTCACGCGCGCCAAAAAGCAATGGAACGACGTGCCGATGCCGCTGCCGCCGGAGGGAAAATGCTTGTTGAATTTTAACGGGTTGCGCCCTGTAATGCCTTGGTGCCGGGCAAGGACACCACATTGATGACCGATACCGCTTCGGGCGTACCGGCCGCCGGCACGGTGTCGTGGATCACCGCCACCGCCATTGTCGTCGCCGACATGGTCGGTGTCGGCGTTTTCACCAGCCTCGGCTTTCAGGTCAACGACATAAAGTCGGGATTCTCGCTGTTGCTGCTGTGGATCGTCGGCGGCATCGTGGCGATTTGTGGCGCCTTTTGTTACGCGGAACTGGCCGCAATGCTGCCGCGATCGAGCGGCGAGTACAATTTCCTACGCCGCATCTATCATCCTGCGTTCGGATTCGTAGCGGGCTGGTTGTCGGCGACCGTCGGCTTCTCGGCGCCGATCGCGCTCGCGGCCATGGCGTTCGGAATTTACTTCCAGGCGATCATCCCGGACGCCTCACCGCTCCTGCTGGGATTCGGTATCACTTGGCTCGCCGCGCTCGTGCATCTGCGCGGCGTAAAATTCGGCGGCGCTTATCACAACGCCTGGACTGCGCTCAAACTCGCGCTCATAGTCGCGTTTATCATCGCCGGATTCGCCGTGGGCCACGGCCAATCGGTTTCCTTCGCACCGAGCGCGGCCGATTTCGGCTACATCGGCGCGGCGCCGTTCGCCATCAGCCTGGTCTTCGTCATGTACTCGTACTCCGGCTGGAACGCGGCGACCTATATCGTCGGTGAATTGCGCGAACCCGGCCGCTCCCTGCCCCGCGCGCTGTTTCTCGGCACCGGGATCGTCATTGTTTTGTATGTCGCCCTCAACGCCGTATTCCTCGCCACCACGCCGATGCAGGAACTTGCCGGTCAGATAGACGTCGCCCTCATCGCCGGCAAGCATGTGTTCGGCAGCCTTGGCGGCCGCATTATCGGCGCGGTGATTTCGGTCGGCCTGATATCGTCGATCAGCGCCATGACCTGGATCGGTCCGCGCGTGACCATGACGATGGGGGAAGACATACCGCTATTGCGCGCCTTTTCCCGCAAATCGAAGCGGGGCGTGCCGGCGGTCGCGATCGTGTTTCAGCTGTTGGTCTCGAACCTCTTGCTGCTGACCCAGAGCTTCGAAGCGGTGCTTGATTTCATCCAATTCAGCCTGGCTTTTTGCTCGTTTTTTGCGGTCCTGGGCGTCATCAAAATGCGGATTACCCACCCGAAATTGGCCCGCCCTTACCGCGCCTGGGGCTATCCGGTGACGCCGATTATTTTTCTCAGCGTGACGCTTTTCATGATGTATTATCTTGTGGTCAACCGGCCGCTACAATCGCTAGCCGGCGTCGCCATGATGTCGGCCGGGCTGGTTATCTATTATGTTTCCCGCCTTAAATCGAATGTTCCCTCCGGGGACGTATCCGAAACGATGGCCTGAAAGAACAATGCCTATAAACCTGTCTAGAATGCTGGCCGTCGTATTGACGGCGGCCACGCTGGCTGCCGTGGCGCCGGCCCGCAGCGCTGAATCGGTGACGGCCGACGACACCGCGAAGTTTCTCGCCGGCATGCCGCCGGCGGCGGATTCCCCGCTCGCAGCGCTGACCCGGGAACCGGCCTGGCAACAGCACGCGCACGCGCTCGATTCAATTTTCGCCCGCGAGGACAAGCGGACGCTGTCAAAGGTCCGCAGCTTTTCCCGCCAGTACCTGACCGACAAGCATGACACCATGCTGTATATGTTCAGCGGGCCGGATTTCCTCTACGCGACCTCGTTTTTCCCGAATGCCTCCACCTACGTTCTGGCGGGTCTGGAGCCGGTCGGCGACGTGCCACAGCTGACGAGCTTGCCGCGCGGAATAATCTACAGCTCGTTGTACAGCCTGGAACGTTCGATGGGGACGCTGCTCAACTACAGCTTCTTCATCACCAAAAATATGAAGACGCAATTGCACGAGGGACCGGTCAACGGAACGCTGCCGATTCTTTTTGTTTTTCTGGAGCGCACCGGCAAGACCGTCCACGAGGTGACCTATGTCGGCCTCGACAAGGAAGGCAATGTCGAGACGCCGAATGCCAACGACAAAACCGGCAGGCATTTGCCGCCGACCGGCGCTCCGGGAATAAGGATCGTGTTCTCCGACGGCTCCGGTCCGAAGCAGACGCTGTATTATTTCGGCACCAATATCGGCGACGGCTCGATCGAGCATTCCGGCTTTTTAGCGTTCTGCAAAAAACTCGGACCCGCCGACAGCTTCATCAAGAGCGCCTCCTATCTGCTGCACACCGGCGGTTTCAAGACCGTGCGCAACATGCTGCTTGAGCAGAGCGCGACGATTTTGCAGGACGACAGCGGCATTCCGCTTGCTTATTTCGATCAGCGGCAATGGCGGCTGCAACCGTTCGGCCGCTATGTCGGCCCGCTGCATATTTTTGGCGGCTCGTATCAGCCGCGGATGACGGAGTTGTTTGCCAACGGTCACGCCATCCCGATTGATTTTGGCATCGGCTACCGCTGGCAACAAAACGAGTCCAATCTGCTGCTGGCGCAGCGGACCGCGGCGGCAACCAGCGACAACGAGTTAGCGCCGCCTTTACCGGCGCCGCATAAAGTTCGCGGCAGCCAGCCGCGGAAGAAGGGACGCTCGGCGGCCGGCCGGTCGCAGACCAATCGGAATGGGGCCGATACCGATACCACCGGTTCGCTTGGCTGCCGGATTGCATCGATTTTCTCGTTTTGTTCCGACCGCCCGGCACAGCCGACGCCCAGCCGGTAAGGCGCCCCATTAGGGACACGATTCTTCGGCCAAAGTAGCGTGTCGGGTGGGGGATAAGTGCCAATTACGGTCCGAGGACCATCGCAGGCGTTGCGTAAACCCGCCACGGGCGCGGTTGGCGTTGTACGCGCGCGGCATTTCCACGGCGATCCCACCGTCGGCCGGCGGCTTGAACGGGCCGGCGGCCATGTCCGCAGTCCGGTCACACGCCAGCCCGTCCGGAATTTCAATACGCTGCGCGACGTCTTCGAGCGCTACCTGCTGCAGATTTCCGCGGTGCTTTTCTTTCTCGGCACCGTCGGCTGGTGCTGGCTGATCTTCAATGAATTCCGGGCGAGTTGGTCCGCTCCGGCAGGCTCAACGTATACCGCGTCGGCGAAGCCCGACGCCGGCGTCGGCAAATCCGACGAGGTTGGCAGTTCCGCCTATGAGCGCATCGACGGCCCACTGGCGGTCGCGGCGCCGTATCCGAGCCTCCTCGGCACTGAAACTCCGGCAAGCGTAGTCGCGCGGGAGTGGGGCCGGCTGGAGCGCATGCCCGAGAGCGGACGCGCCCTGACCAAACAAATTGCCAAAGCGCCAAGCTTGAAGCCGCCACTGCGCATGGCGTCGCTGGAAAGAACCGCGCCGATAACCGCACCGCTGCGCCCCTCGCTCAATACCGGAGCGGTGACGACGATGGTAGATTTCGCGACGGCGCCGTTTCCGTATCATGGCGCGATGCCGGGATCGGACCGCCCGTTCTTGAACGTCGCGGAGAACGGCCGTTTGGGCCACACCAATTTCCGCGGCCACATTTTCTGGGAGTCCGGCACGTTCAGCGACGACCGCGTGCTGTTGCACATTCCGCCGGGATTCGATCCGCGGCGCCCTGCGGTCATGGTGGTGTTCTTCCACGGCCACGGCGCCGACCTCGCGCGCGACGTGCGCGACCGGCAGCGGCTGCCGGAGCAAATCACCGCATCGGGCGCCAACGCGGTGCTGGTGGCGCCGCAATTCGCCTTCGACGCCGCCGATTCAAGTTCCGGAAAATTCTGGGAGCCGAACGGCTTTAAGCACTTCCTCGATGAAGCTGCAGTCAAGCTTGCCAAACTTTACGGCGATCCGCGCTCGGCGTTCACCTTCGCCAAAATGCCGATCGTGATCGTCGCCTATAGCGGCGGCTTCGGCCCAACGCTATCGGTCCTCGATCGCGGCGGTGTCGGCTCTCGCGTGCGCGGTCTCGTCCTGCTCGACGCGCTTTACGCCGGGATCGACAAATTTGCCGACTGGATCGCCAGAAACCGCTCTACCTTCTTCGTCAGCTCCTACACCCCGCACACCGCCTACCACAACGCCGACCTCGAGCGACTCTTGCGCGAACGATCGGTGCCCTACGACTCCGATCTGCGGCGCAATCACCTGCAAGGCATGGTCGCGTTCCTGCCAACCGGCGACATTTCGCACCGCGATTTTGTGACCCACGCCTGGGCCGGCAATCCGGTTAGCGATATTTTGAGCCGAATGGACGATGTCGATTCGAAGGTGCTGACTGCACGTACGGCATCGCCGCTTCACACCGGATCGATTGCAGCGGCGCGCAACTAGCGGACCCGTCTTGCCAGCGGCAAACGCGGCGAATATCACAGAGCCAAGGTCATCATTGCTCTCGCGGGAGCGCGGCATGCTCATGCAAATCTTTGACGACGCGCCGGAGCGGACGCGCGGCAAAGTGGCGGGCATGTATGCCATCCTGATCGCCGCCAACGTCGCCGCCTGGCTGTGGGCGTGGGTCGAATTCCGCGACAATGCGCTGCTGCTCGGCACCGCTTTCCTCGCTTACAGCTTCGGCCTGCGCCACGCTTTCGATGCCGACCATATCGCGGCGATCGACAACATCACCCGCAAGTTGATGCAGGAAGGCCGCCGGCCGATTGCCGTCGGCTTTTTCTTTTCGCTCGGCCACTCGTCGGTCGTCGTCGGGCTGGTGTTGGCGATAGCGCTGACCACGACCGCGTTGCAGGATCGGTTCGCTGCACTCAAAGCCATCGGCAGCGTGATCGGCACGTCGATTTCCGCCGTGTTTTTACTGGCGATCGCCGCGGCCAACATCGTCGTGTTGATCCAGGTTTACCGCGCCTTGCAGGCGGCAAAGCTTGGCGGCCGGCTGGTCGAGGAGGACGTCAACCAAATCCTCGCCAGGAGCGGCCTCCTTGGGCGCCTGTTCCGGCCGGCCTTTGCGCTGATCGGGCGAAGCTGGCACGCCTACCCGCTGGGTTTTCTCTTTGGCCTCGGCTTCGACACCGCAACCGAAATCGGCCTGCTTGGCATCTCGGCTGCGCAAGCGGCGCAAGGGCTTTCGATCTGGTCGATTTTGGTGTTTCCGGCGCTGTTTACCGCCGGCATGTCGCTGTTGGACGCGACCGACTCGACGGTGATGGTTCGGACCTACGGCTGGGCGTTCGTGCGCCCGATCCGCAAGCTCTACTACAACATGACCATCACGCTTGCCTCGGTGGTCGCGGCGTCGGTGATCGGCGGTATCGAGGTGCTGGGGCTGATCGGCGACAAATTCGGATTTGAAGGGCCGTTCTGGCGGCTGGTCGCGGCCCTTGGCGACAATTTCGGGCTGGTTGGCTATGCGATCGTCGCCTTCTTCATCGCCAGTTGGGTGGTGTCGTATCTGCTCTACAAAGCCAGGGGTTACGACCACATCGAAGCGGCGGCATCAGCCGGCTTTTTGCCGCTTGCAAAGCCTCTTGGAAAGCAAAGTGAACTACCCTAAATCTCGCCCCAGCCGGCCCTCCATCTGGACGGCTTTGGCGGAGTAGCTCAGTTGGTTAGAGCAGCGGAATCATAATCCGCGTGTCGGCGGTTCGAATCCGTCCTCCGCTACCAACTTAATGTTTTGAATCACATCGGATTTTGGCGCGTTCCGGTTTGTTCGCCTAGTCAAGTTTGACCCGCCTATCGGCGCGATTTACCTGCGAGGCGATGAGATGGATATACGCCTGGGCTGGGCGGTGTTGCCGGAGAGACTCCGCGTCGCGCAGCCTCCGCCTTCAAGAATGTGATGAACGCTCGCAGCGGTCCGGTAACCTGGCGGCGACTTGAGTGATAAAGGAAAAAGCCCGAGAGGCGCGGTGACCAATCCTCAAGGAGGGGTACAAGCCGGCCGGCTTTGATGTCGGCGGAAATATAATCGTACAGCAGGTACGCCAAACCAAGGCCATCCCGGACCGCACGGAGCGAAAGCTCTATGTCGTTGACAATCAAACGACCTTCGACCCTGGTGTGTAGAACCTTGCCGTTTTTCTCGAAGTCCCAGCCAAAAATTGCTCCGTTCGGCAAACGATTTCGAATGCAATCATGGTGGCGCAAATCGCGAGGGGTTTTGGGCGGGGGATGCCGCTCCAGATAATCGGGCGACGCGACTACCAGAAAGGGTGCTTCGCTCATCACTCTCATTGTCATCATGTCGTGTTCAATTTGCTCACCGAAACGAATGCCCGCATCGAATCCCTCGCCGATGATATCTGCCGGCATCTTGATGACGGCGACATCCAACTGAACACCGGGGTATTCCCGCAAGAAGCGCGCGAGGATGGATCCAATGAGGAAGGTTGCGACCGGTGGCTGTACCGCAATCTTCAGCAGTCCTGACGGGCTTTGCCGATAAGGATCAAGTTCAGCGACTGCCGCATTCAATTCAACAAGGGAGGGGCGCACCCGCGCCAGGAGACGGGCACCCGCCTCGGTGAGCGAAACGCTGCGGGTCGTCCGATTTAGAAGCCTAACGCCCAACCTTTCCTCGAGCGCGCGGAGACTTTGGCTCAACGTGGAACGGCCGATACCTAGCTGTGTTGCGGCTTTGGCGAAGCTGCGCTGTTCGGCAATCGCCGCAAATCCAGAAATTTCAGCAAATTCGGTCCCGCGCATTGTTCGGCCCGAGCGAACGGATCGTTCCAATAATAAGGAATTCTCGCACAATGAGACCGGCGATAAAAGCAGCGAACCAGACAGGTTGTGGAGGACCACATGGTGTCCCGAAGGTCGCTGATCATCGCAACGACGGGTTTGGCACTGCCGGCGTTCGAGATCGCCGACGTAGCAGCGCAGCCCGCAACGAACCAGTTCATCGGTACTTGGACGCTGGCCTCAATACGCTACGTGCGCCCGGACGGCTCCGCCATCGAGCCGTTCGGACCAAACGCCAAGGGCATGTTGGTGTTCGACGGCAGTCGCTTTGCGACGCAAGTCATGGCCGCCAATCTTCCGAAATTTGCCTCCAACAATCGGATGGTTGGCACGCCGCAAGAATATGAGGCCACATCGCACGGCGTTGTCGCGTATTTCGGCACCTACACGGTGAATGAAGCCAGTCACATCGTGACCCTTCATATCGAGCGCAGCTCCTTCCCAAACTGGGAAGGAACCGATCAACCGAGAAAGTTCGAGTTTGTCGGTGACGAGCTGCGCTACACGGCGGCGAGTTCAACAGCTAACCCCACGGAGGCCGCGCAATTGGCATGGAAAAGAGTCCGCTAGTGGAGCGGATTTGACATTCGCTACCCACCTGGCGGCAAACTCGAGAAGCGAATGTCAAATCCAAAGCTCCACTAAGCCGCAAATTTGCTAGTGGTCCTTTTGATTCTAACATTCGCATGAGAGGGTGCCGAATA
>DATKRE010000041.1:0-30681 GCA_035532335.1 Xanthobacteraceae bacterium
TGCAGCGTCTGCGCGCCGGTGGTGTCGGCGGCGATTACGATCTTCGCCGCTTCCTTGTCGTTCGCCTGCGCCCACTTCCAGCCCTTCTCCGAGGCTTGCACGAACTTCGCCATCTTGGCGACGAAGGCCGGGTCCTTCAGCTTCGGCTCCATTGCGTAGAGGCCGTCCTCGAGCGTGGCGACGCCTTCGTCGGTGTATTTGAACACAACCAGCTGGTCGGGTTTGTAGCCGGCGTCGATCACCTGCCAGTATTCGTTGTAGGTCATGGTCGAGATGCAGTCGGCCTGCTTCTGCAGCAGCGGATCGACGTTGAAGCCCTGCTTGATGACTTTGACGCCGCCGGCCGATCCGTCGGTCTTGAGGCCCAGTTTCGCCATCCAGGCGAGGAACGGATACTCGTTGCCGCCGAACCAGACGCCGAGCGTCTTACCCTTGAAGTCCTTCGGTGTCTTGATGCCGGTGTCCTTGCGGCAGGTCAGCTCGAGACCGGATTTTTTGAAGGTCTGCGAGATGTTGACCAGCGGCACGCCTTTTTCACGCGATGCCAGCGCCGACGGCATCCAGTCCACGACCACGTCGGCGCCGCCGCCGGCAATCACTTGCGGCGGAGCGACGTCCGGGCCGCCCGGATTGATGGTGACGTCGAGACCGGCGTCCTTGTAAAAACCCTTCGCCGCCGCGACGTAGTAGCCGGCGAATTGCGCCTGGGTCACCCACTTGAGCTGGACGGTGACCTTGTCGGCGGCGTAAGCGCCGCTTGCGAGCGATACGCCGCAAGCGATCCCCGTAACGAGTACAAACTTCTTCAACATGTGTCGTCCCTCCACGCTTGAAAGCTACCTAATAGTCCGAACTCTAACATTCGCATCCGCGTTCGGCACCTACTTCCGATACGATGGATGCCAGGAAGTCACCGCACGCTCGGCGAGTGCGACGATCCCGTAGAAAGCCATTCCGGCCACGGCGGCCAGAGCTATTTCAGCCCATACCATATCGAGCGACATGCGGGCCACTTCGATCGAGATGCGAAAGCCGATGCCGCGCAGCGGAGTGCCGAAAAACTCGGCCACAATCGCGCCGATCAGGGCCAGCGTCGAATTGATCTTCAGGGCGTTGAAGATAAACGGCATGGCCGCCGGCAGGTTAAGCTTGAGCAAGGTCTGCACCGGGCGCGCACCGTAGGACCGCATCAGGTCGCGCTCCATCGGGCCGGCGACCGCAAGCCCGGCAAGCGTATTCACCAGCATCGGGAAGAAGCACATGACCGCGACCACGGCGGCCTTCGACTGCCAGTCGAAACCGAACCACATCACCATGATCGGGGCGATGCCGACGACCGGCAGCGCCGAAACGAAATTGCCGAGCGGCAGCAAGCCGCGTTTGAGGAAATCGTAGCGGTAGGCGACGACGGCGACGAGGAAGCCTGCGCCGCAGCCGATTGCGTAGCCGGCGAGAACGCTGCGCACGAAGGTCTGCATGAAATCCTCGCCCAGAGTCGGCAGCGAGCGGGCAAGTCGCAAAGCGGTCGAGGTCGGCGCCGGCATCAGCACCGGCGAAACGCCGAAGCCGCGCACGGTCACTTCCCAGAGATAGATCAGAAAGACGCCGAACATGAGCGGAATCGACAGGTCGCGCAGCCAGCGCATGGCCTGATCGGCGGCGCTCAAGCTTGCGAGCCGCGTCGACGTGAGAATGGCGCCGAGCCAGATAGCGAGCACCATCAGCCAGTAACCCCAGCTCGCATAGCCGGCGATCGCCGGATCCTGGAGCAACATGATGGTCACGCCGCAACCGAGTGCGGTGCCGACGAGGCCGAACACGGCCGAGACCGGCGTCCGCCACGAGGCCAAGGCGAAAGCGGCCGCGGTAGCGATCAAGGCGACCAGCAGGCCGGAGCGTGCGGTGAACGCGCTTGCCGCTTCGCTTGATAGTGGCAACGCCAATGCGACCAACAATCCGGCCGCGGCCACCCAGAAGCCGACCGCCTGCAAGCGCGCGCTCACGTCAGCGCCCCCATGCGCTGCGCCGTCAATTTTGCAATCGCGTCGATGATCGCGATTAGCACGGTAGCGATCACCGCGGCGCAGACCAGCGCCGCCCAGATCTGCACCGTCTGGCCGTAATACGATCCGCTCAGGAGCCGCGCGCCGAGACCGGCCTGGGCGCCGGTCGGCAGTTCGGCGACGATGGCGCCGACGAGCGAGATCGTGACCGAGACTTTCAGGCTCGCGAACAGGTACGGAATCGACGCCGGCCAGCGCAGCTTCCACAGCACTTGCAGCTTGTTGGCCGACCAGGTCCGCATCAGATCGAGCTCGATCGGGTCGGGCGAGGTCAGACCTTTCACCATGCCGATGGTGACCGGGAAAAAGCACAGATAGGCGGAGATTATCGATTTCGGGAACAGGCCGCGAATGCCGATCGCGCCGAACACGACGATGATAATCGGCGCGATCGCCAGGATCGGCACCATTTGCGAACAAATGATCCAGGGCAGCAGGCTCTTCTCGAGCGTGCGCAAATGCACGATCAGAATGGCGAGCACGATGCCGAAGATGACGCCGATGGCGAAGCCGACCGCGGTGGCGGAGAGCGTGACCCAGGCGTGATAGGCGAGGTTGCGCGGCGAATTGAGCGGATAGCCGAAGATCGAATCGTAAAGCTCAACCGCCACCTGATGCGGCGCCGGCACCACCGGCCGCTTCGCCTCCATCGTTCCGGCCACCAGTTCGCCGAACGTATATTTGACTTCGTTGCGCTCGAACGCGTCGCGCACCAGCGGCGCATTCATAAAGAAAGCGGCGAGGTACCAAAGCACGAACAGGACGGCGACGACGGCGAAGATCGGTGTGTGCTCGCCGACCCATGCGGTCGGCCGCCAGTTCGCCCGCGGCCAGGGAACGGCGCTACTCGTCATACGAATGGCCCGAACGCAGACCGGAACGGACACGCTGCGCAATCTTGATGAATTCGGGCGTCTCGCGAATTTCCAGCGTGCGGGCGCGCGGGAAATCGCAGAGGATGACATCGATGATGCGCCCCGGCCGCGGCGACATCACCACGATCTTGGTGGAGAGGAACACCGCTTCCGGAATCGAGTGGGTGACGAACACCACGGTTTTGCCGGTCTGATCCCACAGCCTAAGCAGTTGTTCGTTCAGGTGGTCGCGCACGATCTCGTCGAGTGCGCCGAACGGCTCATCCATCAACAGCAGTGCAGGATCGAACGATAGCGCGCGGGCGATCGAGGCGCGCTGCTGCATGCCGCCGGAAAGCTGCCAGGGAAATTTGCGCTCGAAGCCGGAAAGATTCACCAGCTTGAGATAACGCTGCATGCGCTCGCGCCGCTCGCTGGCTGGAAAGCCCATGATTTCGAGCGGCAGCATCACGTTGCGCTCGATGGTGCGCCACGGATAAAGCGCCGGCGCCTGGAAGATGTAACCGTATTGACGCTTCAGCCGCGCTTCCCCGGCGGTGACGCCATTGACCAGGATCGTGCCCGTGGTCGGCTGTTCGAGGTCGGCAATCACCCGCATCAGCGTGGTCTTGCCGCAGCCGGACGGTCCGATGAACGACACGAAATCGCCGTCGCTGATTTGCAGGTTGATGTTGGCGAGCGCTTCGACCGCGCCGTCGCGCGACTGGAAGGTCAGCGAGACGCCGCGCGCATCGACGGTGAGCGCCGACGCGTTTGCGGCGCGGGGAGCGCCGGTCGCCGGCTGCGACGGCGTCATGCGCTCGGCAGCTTGGGTCGCAGTCGGCGGCGAAGACGCGGTTGCCACGCTTTGCTCCGTCGGGCCCGGTCGCCTCGCCACGCGTTGGTCCATCGGAAAATACTGACAGACCTACGCACGGATTCCGCGCCCAACCTTTGTTCAACGCTGAGAGAATATTGGGCAGGGCCAATTATTTCAATTATAAAGTGTTTTCGGCGGCTGGGGCGGTTTTGACTCCTCGTCGCGATGGTCTCCATAGTTGCCTCGTCCTCGGGTAAATCGCAGCATGAAGCCAGCGCCTTTCCAGTACGTCGCCGCCCAAACCATCGAGCAAGCCTTGCAATTGAAGGCCGAACACGGTGACGAAGCGCGTTTTCTCGCCGGCGGTCAAAGTCTTGTTCCGACAATGAATTTCCGGCTCACGCAGCCGGCGATGCTGATCGACATCAATCCGCTGAATGAGCTTGCCGGAGTCAGCAACGGGGCCGGCGAGCGGCTGCGCATCGGTGCGCTGACGCGGTACCGCAACCTCGAACGCGATCCCGCCACCGCACCGCATTTGCCGCTCATTGCCGAAGCGCTGCCGCATATTGCGCATCCACAAATCCGCAACCGCGGAACGATCGGCGGCAACCTGGCACACGCCGATCCGGCGTCGGAAATGCCCGCCATCGTGCTCACGCTCGGCGGCAGGTTGCGCGCGCAATCGGCGAAGGGCGAGCGATGGATCGACGCGGCGAACTTTTTCGTCGGCGCGCTGACCACCGCGCTCGAGCCGGATGAGATGCTGATGGAAGTGGAATTGCCGAAAGCGCCGCCGCGCTCCGGCGCCTGCTTCATGGAGATGTCGCGCCGGCGCGGCGACTTTGCCATCATCGGCGTCGCGTGCATCGTGCGGCTCGACGACCAGGGGCGCTGCGCGGAAGCCCGCATCGGCTTGTGCAACGCTGGCGACGGACCGGTGTTCGCGACGCAGGCAAGCGCGTCGCTTGCCGGCCGAACGATCGGCAAGGACGAGATCGGCGAGGCGGCCAAGCTGGTGCAAAGCGCGATCGACCCCGGCGGCAGTATTCATGCCAGCAAGGAATTCCAGCGGCACGTTGCCGGCGTGCTGACGACGCGCGCTCTCACCAAGGCCAACGAGCGGGCGCGAGGGGCGGCATGAGTACCGAGATGCACGCGATCACCGTTACGGTGAATGGCACGCATTACAGCCGGCAGGTCGAAGGTCGGCTGCTGTTAAGCGATTTTCTGCGGCACGACCTTTTGCTCGCCGGCACCCACGTCGGTTGCGAGCATGGCGTCTGCGGCGCCTGCACCGTCATTTTCGATGGCGCGCCGGTTCGTTCCTGCCTGATGTTTGCGGCGCAGACCGACGGCCACCGCATCGAGACGGTCGAGGGGCTCGCCGCCGACCGCGATCATCTGCATCCGCTGCAACAGGCGATGCGCGATTGCCACGGTTTGCAGTGCGGCTATTGCACGCCGGGCATTCTGATGACCATGAAAGTGTTTTTGGAAGAGACCCCGAACCCGGACGAAGCGCAGATCCGCGAAGCGCTGTCCGGCAATTTGTGCCGCTGCACCGGCTATCAGCACATCGTCGAGGCGGTGCAGCTGGCGGCCGAGCGGATGCGGAAGTGAACGTGACAACCCGGAATTTTGGCGCTCCGATCCGCCGCAACGAAGATCCGCGGCTGCTCAGCGGTCAGGCGCTGTTCGTCGACGACGTGGAGCTGCCCGGAATGCTGTACGCGGCGTTTCTGCGCAGCAATGTGGCGCACGCCCGCATCCGTTCGATCGACGTTACGGCGGCGCGCGCCCGCGACGGCGTAGTCGCGGTCTACATCGCCGAGGACCTCGGCGATTACTGGGCGCCGGGTCCGCTGTTGGTGCCGCCGCCGCCGATCGAGGGCATCACGTTCAACCAGCGCACCCAGGTGCCGCTGGCGAAAGACAAGGTGCGTCACGTCGGCGAGCCGTTGGCGGTGGTGCTGGCGCAAAGCCGCTATCTCGCCGAGGATGCGCTCGCCGACATCACCGTCGAGCTCGATCCGCTGCCGGCCGTCGTCGATCTCGAAAAAGCCCTGACCGGCGACGCGCGCGTCCACGACGACGTCCGCGGCAACATCGCCGCGCGGGTCCGGCAAAGCCGCGGCGATTATGCGGCGGCGCGTTCGCGCGCCAAGCATGTCATCGCGCGCCGCTTCCATTACGATCACGGCGCCTCCTCGCCGATCGAGACGCGCGGCGTTGTCGCCAACTGGGACGCGCGCGCCAACCAGCTCACCATCTGGGACACCACCCAGGCGCCGGTATTCCTGCGCAACGGGCTTGCCGGCATGCTGGGCTTAAGCGAGCGGCAGGTGCGGGTGATCGCCCCCTTCGTCGGTGGCGGTTTCGGACCGAAGATCATGTTGTTCTATCCGGAAGAGGTGGTGATCCCGTGGGCGGCGATGCGGCACAACCGTCCGATCAAATGGATCGAAGACCGGCTCGAGCATTTTTTCGCCACCACGCAGGAGCGCGGCCAGACCCACGACGCCGAGATCGCGCTTGATGCGGATGGCCGCATCCTCGGCGTCAAGGACGTGTTCCTGCACGACACCGGCGCCTATAACCCTTACGGCCTGACCGTCCCGATCAACAGCCAGTGCACCTTGCTCGGCCCCTACGTCATCCCGAGCTACGACTCTACATTCACCGCAATCTTTACCAGCAAACCGATCGTCACGCCGTATCGCGGCGCCGGGCGGCAGCACGGCGTGTTCGTCATTGAACGGCTTATGGACATTGCCGCGCATGAATTGAAGATCGACCGGGTTGAAATCCGCCGCCGCAATCTTATCCCGCCCGACGCGTTCCCCTACAACAACGAGATCATCTATCAGGACTTCGCGCCGCTCTCGTATGACAGCGGCAATTACGCGCCGATCCTCGACAAGGCGCTGGCGATGATCGGCTACGATAAGTTTCTCGCCGATGAGCAGCAGCGGTTGCGCGCGCAGGGCCGCCACGTCGGCGTCGGCGTTGCCTGTTACGTCGAAGGTACCGGCATCGGCCCGTATGAGGGTGCGAAAGTGCAGGTTCAGGCCAACGGCAAAGTCAGCGTGGCAACCGGGATCGGCACCCAAGGGCAGGGGCATTTCACCTCGTTCGCGCAGATCGTTGCCGACCAACTCGGCGTCGAGGTGCCCGACGTCGACGTCGTGACTGGCGACACCGATCAGTTCTATTGGGGCGCCGGCACCTTCGCCAGCCGCGGCGCCGTGGTGGCCGGCAACGCCGTCAACGAGGCGGCGAAGGCGGTGCGGCAGAAAATCCTCAAACTCGCCGCCGAACATTTCGAATGCGCCGAGGAGGATCTTGAAATCGCCAACGGCGCGGTGTCGGTGGTCGGCGTGCCCGGTCAGGCGATCAAGCTCGGCGCGCTGGCGGTCAAAGCCAATCCGATGCGCGGCGCCGTCAAACCGGGAGCCGAGCCCGGTCTCGAATCGACGCAATATTTCGGGCCGCCGGGCGGCGCCACCGCGGCCGGCGTGCACGCCATGATCGTCGAGGTTGATCCGCAGACTTTCACGCTCGAGGTGCTCAAATATGTCGTGGTGCACGATTGCGGCACCGTCATCAATCCGCTGATCCTTGCCGGCCAGATTCACGGCGGCGTGGCGCAAGGCGTCGGCAACGCCTTTTACGAGCAGCTCGTGTTCGACGATGACGGCCAGTTGCTCAACGCGTCGCTCGCCGACTACCTGCTGCCAACCGCGTTGGAAGTGCCGCATGTGGACATCGCGCACACGGTGACGGTGTCGCCGCTCAATCCGCTCGGCATCAAGGGAGCGGGCGAGGCGGGCGCCATTCCGGTCGGACCGCTGTTCGCGCAGGCGATCGAAGACGCGCTCGGGTTGCTCGACCGCAACGTCGAGCTCAACGAGATACCGTTAAGTCCCGGCCGGTTGTTTGAACTGACGGCCAAATTGCGATGACGTTACGATGATTTTGATTACCGGTGCCGCCGGCAAGACCGGCAAAGCCGTGGTCAATGCGTTGGCGGTCAACGGCGTTCCGGTGCGCGCCTTGGTGCGTAACCCGCAACACGTCGGTGCGCTGCAGATGCTCGGCGCCGCCCAGGTCACCGTCGGCGGCTTCGAGGATGCGGACGCGCTGGCGCGCGCGGCGAATGGCGTGCAAGCGATCTATCATATCTGTCCCAATGTCAGCCGTGACGAGGTTGCGTATGCGCGCGCGGTGGTCACGGCGGCCAAGGCGCAGGGCGTCACTCGCTTCGTCTATCATTCGGTGCTGCATCCGCAGATCGAAGCCATGCCGCATCACTGGGCGAAGATGCAGACCGAGGACTTGCTGTTTGCCTCCGGCTTCGATCTGACGGTGCTGCAACCGACCGCGTATATGCAAAATATTCTCGGCGCGTGGCGCGGTGTCATTGTCGATGGCGTATTTCGCGCGCCTTATCCGGTCGAGACGCGAATAAGTCTGGTCGATCTGGAGGATGTTGCGGCCGCCGCAGCGCTGGTCCTCACCAAGCCGGGCCATGGCGGCGCGACGTATGAACTGGTCGGCACCGAGCCGTTGAGCCAGACCGCCGTCGCAGCGACGATCGGCGCCACGCTGGAACGTCCGGTGCAAGCCGCCGCGGAGCCGGTCGAGGAATGGGAAGCGCGCGTCAGCACCGGCGGCATGGGCGAATACGAGCGTCATACGTTGGCGGCGATGTTCCGTTATTATGGCGAACACGGCTTGATCGGAAACAGCAACGCGCTGTCCTGGCTGCTTGGCCGGCCGCCGCACAATCTCACGCACTTTCTCAAGCGGGTCGGCGTGCGCGGCGTTGACAGCTGAACGCTGCAACGTCGAGACGGCGGCGGAGTTATCGGATCATGGCACGCGAAGACGTCGAGGTGGTGGTCGTGGGCGGCGGCGCGGCGGGGATCGCCGCCGCACGGCGGCTGCATGACGCTTCGATAGATTGTCTTTTGGTTGAAGCCCGCTCGCGGCTGGGCGGCCGGGCCTGGACCGTAATCGAGCAAGGCTACGCGCTCGATCTCGGTTGCGGGTGGCTGCATTCGGCCGACCGCAACCCGTGGCGTGGCATCGCCGAGGCGCAGGGTGCGACCATCGACAGATCGGCGGCGCCGTGGTCGCGGCAGCCGCTGGAAGTCAGCTTCCCGCGTGATGAGCTGAACGATTATCAGGCGGCGATGGCGTCATTCTTCGACCGTCTCGAACGGCTGGCGCAAAATCCGTCCGACGTTGCCTGCTCGGCCGCCTTTCTGCCGAACTGCCGCTGGAATCCGTTGTTCGATGCGTTGAGCACCTACATCAGCGGCGCCGAATGGGAGTTCATCTCGGCGAAGGACTACGATCGTTACGCCGACAGCGGCATCAACTGGCGCATCGTCGAAGGGCTTGGCGCAATGATCGCCACTCATGGCGCCAGTCTGCCGGTCGTCTTCGATTGTCCGGTGCGCACCATCGATCACGGCGGCAAGCGCCTGCACATCGAGACCGCGCAAGGTACGATGACGGCGGACCGCGCGATCATCGCCGCGCCGCCGACAATGCTGACCGCCGGCGCGCTGTCGTTTACACCGGCGCTGCCCAAAAAAACTGAGGCCGCGCAAAACTTGCCGCTGGGACACGACGACAAACTTTTCATGACGCTCGACAATGCCGAGGAGTTCGACAAGGACTTGCGGGTGTTCGCGCATATCGATCGCACGGCCACCGCCGGCTACAACTTCCGGCCGTTCGGCCGGCCGCTGATCGAGGCCTATTTCGGCGGCGCCTGTGCCGCCGCGCTGGAAGCGCAGGGCGATGCGGCGTTCTTCGATTTTGCCGCTACCGAACTGAGCGATGTGTTCGGCAATGATTTCCGCCGCCGGATAAAGCCGATCCGGGTTCATCGCTGGGGCGCCGATCCGTTGGCGCGCGGCGCTTACTCCTACGCAACGCCCGGATTTGCCGATTGCCGGCAAACGCTCGCCGAGCCGGTCGATAATCGGTTGTTCTTTGCCGGCGAAGCCTGCTCGCCGCACGATTTTTCAACCGCGCATGGCGCACTGCAAACCGGCGTGGCTGCGGCCGAGCAAGTGATCGCGGCGCGCACGAAGGAACTGGCGCGCTAACGCTTATGTGGTGGCCGAGCCGCTGGCTGCCGCTCGTGTACCGCGTACCAAGCGCGGAACAGCAACACGAAAATCGCGCCAATGATGCCGCCGCAGGCGATCACCATCATGATGCGGTCGGCGCTCCAGCCGGCGCCAAGCAGCACGCCGGCGATCAACGGCCCGACGATCTGACCGAAGCGGCCCATGGCCATACCAGCGCCCACGCCGGTGGAGCGGATCGGCGTTGGGTAGATCAGCGCCGAGAGCGCGATGGCGCCGGCCGTTCCCAATCCGAGGAACAAACCGACAAGGCCGATGCCGGTTGCCGCGAGCGCGACCGACGAAGCGCCGTAACCCAACAGCACCGTGGCCGCGGTGCCGGCGAGGAAAGCGGGGAACAGCACAGCCATGATGCCGAAGCGCTGCATCAAATGCCCGGCGGTCGATTGGCCGATGAACGCGCCGAGCCCGTTGAAGGCAATCACGAACGCGGTGGCGGCGGGTGGAATGCCGTTGAGCTTGAGCAAGGTCGGCGTCCACAGCGTGACGACCGTGAGTACGCCGAAGCCCATAAAAAACGGCACCCAGAGGAACAGCGTGCCGAGCGTGCGGCCTTCGGTGAATAAATGCCGGATCGTGCCGCCGGCGAGCCGCTCCTCTTCGATCACGAATTGCGAGCCGGCGGGAAGATCGCGCACGCGCAAGCGCGCGACGATGCGCCGAACGGCGTCGTTGTCGTTGCGGCGCGTCACCAGGAACTTGATCGATTCCGGCAGATACACGAGCAGCACCACGACCAAAACGAGGGGTAGGACGCCGCCGATAAAGAAGATCGCCCGCCAGCCGACATGGACCAGAAGGTAGGTGTTCATCAGCCCGCCGATCATCCCGCCAAGCGGAAACGACGACCACATCAGCGTCACCAAAGTGGCGCGCAGCCGCGCCGGCGCGTATTCCGCGGTCAGCGAAATAATGCATGGCGTCGCACCGCCAAGACCGAGCCCGGCGAGGATGCGGAAAGCGACCAGCATCGGAACCGAGGTTGCCAGCGCGGTGAGAATGGTGAACACGCCGATGATCACGGCGGCGATCAGCAGCAAAGTCCTGCGGCCGAACCGGTCCGCCAATTGACCGAACGTAGCCGCGCCGATTGTCGCGCCGACCAGCGCCGACGAGAAGATCGGTCCGAAATTGGCGAGCTTGATCCCGAGCCCATCGGCAATGAACGGCGCCGCCACGCCGATCGATTGGGTATCGATGCCGTCGAAAAGATTGACCAGCGCGCAGCCGATAATGGTGGCGATCTGAAAGCCGGTGAGCGGTCCATCGTCGATGAGGCGCGTAACGTTCACCTCATTCGGCGCTTTTGGCATGGACTCTTCCCGACGGCTTTTGCGCCCGCTCGCAAGGCGTTCGATGCCAGCCGACACCCGGCTGGATGAGAGTCCTAGTGGTCCGATTCTAACATTCGCATCCCTATTCGGCACCCTCTCATGCGAATGTTAGAATCAAAAGGACCACTAGCAAATTTGCGGCTTAGTGGAGCTTTGGATTTGACATTCGGTTCTTGAGTTTGCCGCCAGGTGGGTAGCGAATGTCAAATCCGCTCCACTAGCATGCTTTGGCGAAGTCATCGCGTCGCGCCGGCGGGTGCGAGCTAACCGCATGAAACCGCTTGGCGATTGCTTGCTTTGGTTTATTTGTTGTGCGCAAATGTCTTTCGCTGGGTAGAGTACCGAAAGTCGATGACGAGAAGCGTTCTGCAATTTCAGCGATGCGGCCGCACCGTGCGTATCGGTGAGTTCTTGCCCCGCACGACGTTGCTCGACTGGCTGCGTTTGCAAGAGCGTTCGATCGGCACCAAGGAGGGCTGCGCGGAGGGCGATTGCGGCGCCTGCGCCGTGGTCGCGGTGCGCGAGCGCGACGGCCGCCTGGTCTACGAGCCGGTCAATTCATGCATCACCTTGCTCGGCCAGATCGACGGCGCCGAGTTGGTCACCGTGGAAGATCTCGCCGACGACGGCGTGCTGCACCCGGTGCAGGAAGCCATGGCCCGCGACTACGGTTCGCAATGCGGCTTCTGCACGCCGGGCATCGTGATGAGCTTGTTCGCCCACTACCACGAATGTAACGGAGCGAGCAGCCGCGACCGGATCAACGACGCGCTCGCCGGCAATCTATGCCGCTGCACCGGCTACCGGCCGATTGTCGACGCGGCGCTGGAGGTTTGCCGCGGCGCCGACGACCAATTCACGCGCAATGCCGCCGCCCGCCGCCGCGCGATTGCCGCGCTCGATGACAAGGCCGATCTGTTCGTCGGCGACGAGCGCGCGTTCTTCGCCGCGCCGGCCAGCGAACAATCGCTGGCGCAACTTTATGCACGGCATCCCGACGCCACCATCATCGCCGGCGCCACCGACGTCGGATTGTGGATCACCAAACGACTGACGCCGATCGAAAAGATCATTCATGTCGGCCGCCTTGCCGAGCTTGCCGCAATCGAGAACACCGCCGAGGGTTTGGCGTTCGGCGCGGTCGTATCGCTGGCGCGCGCCGCGCCGGTGCTGGGATCGATCGATCCCGACATTGCCGAAGTGCTGCGCCGCTTCGGCTCGATCCAGGTACGCGCGGCCGGTACGGTCGGCGGTAACATCGCCAATGGCTCGCCGATCAGCGATCTCGCGCCGATGCTGATTGCGCTCGGCGCCAGCGTCGAATTACGCAACGGCGAGACAATCCGCCGGCTGCCGCTGGAAAATTTCTTTCTCGATTACGGCAAGCAGGATCGCGCCAAGGGCGAATTCGTGCGCCGGCTGCTGGTGCCGAAGCTGCCGCCCGCGACCCATTTCCGCGCTTACAAAATCACCAAGCGGTTCGACGAGGATATTTCCGCGGTGCTGGCGGCCTTGCGGTTGACTGTCGATGGCGGGCGCATCGCCGATGCCAGAGTTGCGTTCGGTGGGATGGCGGGGATTCCGAAGCGCGCGAAAACGGTTGAAGCCAAACTGCGCGGGTTGTCGCTCACCGACGCAAGCGGCTGGCAGGCCGCCGCCGACGCTGTCGCCGAGGATTTCACACCGCTGAGCGATCTGCGCGCGAGTGCCGCATATCGCAGCCGTGTCGCCGGCAATCTGGTTATCAAGGCAATCGCCGAAATTGCCGGGGCCGATCCCGGCGTCACCCGCCTCAGCGATCGCCGGACGGTGGCCGATGCCGCCGAGTGATACCGTGCGCGACGCGCCGCTGCGTCACGTCTACCAGCCGCTGCCGCATGATAGCGGCGCCAAACACGTGCAAGGCGCTGCCGAATATATCGACGATATTCCCGAGCCGAACGGCACGCTGCATATCGCCATCGGCGGCGCACCGGTGGCGCGCGGCGTTATTCGTCGCATCGACGTGAGCGACGTGCAAAGCGCTCCGGATGTGGTTGCGGTGATTACCGCCGCGCACATACCCGGCAAGAATGATATTTCGCCGGCCAACGCCGACGAGCCGGTGTTCGCCCACGACCGCATCGACTTCCACGGTCAGCCGGTGTTTGCGGTGGTCGCCAAAACCCGCGATGCCGCGCGCCGCGCCGCGTTGCGCGGCAAGATCGAAGTTGCCGTCGAAACCGCCAACGTCTCGGTGGAGCAGGGCAAGGCATCCGGCGAGCGCGTGCTGCCGGACTACGCTTTCATCAACGGGGATTACGCCAAGACGATCGCCGCCGCGCCGCATCGTTGCGCGGGAAAATTATATATCGGGGGCCAGGAGCACTTTTATCTGGAAGGCCAGGTCGCGTTGGCGGTGCCGGGCGAAGACAACGCTGTCCTGGTCTATTCCTCGACGCAGCATCCGAGCGAAGTGCAGCACGTCGTGGCGCGGGTTCTGGCGTTGCCGGATTCTTTCGTCACCTGTCGCGTGCGCCGGATGGGCGGTGGCTTTGGCGGCAAGGAAACCCAAGCGACGCAGTGGGCGGTGATCGCGGCGCTGGCGGCGCGCGCCACCGGACGGTCCTGCAAACTTCGGCTCGACCGCGACGCCGATATGGTGATGACCGGCAAGCGGCACGATTTCGCGGTCGCCTATACGGCCGGCTACGATGACAGCGGACGCATTCGCGCTGCCGATCTCGATCTCGATGCACGCTGCGGCTGCTCGGCCGATCTTTCGATCGGCGTGGTCGACCGCGCCATGTTCCACGCCGATAACGCCTATTATCTGCCCGAATACCGCATCCATACCGAGCGGGTAAAAACCAACACCGTGTCGAACACCGCGTTTCGCGGCTTCGGCGGCCCGCAGGGCATGCTGGCGATCGAGCGGGTGATCGACGCCATTGCCTGGGATCTAAAGCTTGACCCGCTCGACGTGCGCAAAGCCAATCTCTACGGCCCCGGGCGCGACGTGACGCCCTACGGCCAGACCGTCGAAGACCACGACGTGGCGCCCCGGCTGATCGAGGAACTCGAGCGCACCTCGAACTACCGCCTCCGCCGCAAGCAGATCGCGGAATTCAACGCGCACTCGCCGATCCTGAAAAAGGGCATCGCGCTGACGCCGGTGAAATTCGGCATTTCATTTACGCTGACCCACCTGAATCAGGCCGGCGCGCTGGTGCACGTCTATCAAGACGGTTCGGTGCACCTCAATCACGGCGGCACGGAAATGGGCCAGGGCCTGTTTCAGAAAGTCGCGCAGATTGCCGCCGAGGAGTTCGGCATCGGTCTCGAGCGCGTGCATATCACCGCCACCTCGACCGACAAGGTACCGAACACGTCGGCAACGGCCGCTTCCGCGGGGACCGATCTCAACGGCATGGCGGTGCAGATCGCGGCGCGCGAGATCAAAGCGCGGCTGAGCAAGTTTGCCAGCGACACCTGGAACGTCGCCGAGGATATCATCAGTTTCCGCGACGACCGCGTGTTCATCGGCAACGAGAGCATTGCTTTCGGCGAACTCACCAAGAAGGCTTACGAGGGACGCGTGCATCTGTCGGCGGCTGGTTACTACAAGACGCCGAAACTCCACTGGGATCGCGAAAAGGGCAGGGGCCGCCCGTTCTTCTATTACGCCTACGGCGCGGCATGCAGCGAAGTGCTGCTCGACATTCTCACCGGCGAGATGAGCGTCCGTCGCGTCGACATCCTCCATGACGTCGGCCGCTCGATCAATCCGGCGCTCGATATCGGCCAGATCGAGGGCGCGTTCATCCAGGGAATGGGCTGGTTGACGACGGAGGAGCTGGTTTACGACGACAACGGCCGGCTCCTGACCCACGCACCATCGACGTACAAAATTCCGGTTGCTTCCGACGTGCCGCCGGATTTTCGGGTGGCGCTGTTCGACGGCTCAAATCGCGAAGAATCGATCTATCGGTCGAAGGCGGTCGGCGAGCCGCCGCTGATGCTGGCTATTTCGGTATTCGCGGCCGTCGCCGACGCGATATACTCGCTTAACCCGGCGCGGCCGGTCGCGCTCGACGCTCCCGCCACTCCGGAGGCGATACTCAAGGCGATCGGCCCGGTCGATGCAGTAGCCGCGCTCGCGCCGCGTTAATATCTATTAGCTGATGCCGATGCACAGTCGCGACTGCTCGGCGTGTCCCCCTCCCCCACAAGGGGGGAGGGAATAGAACTGCGATGCGCGACTTTGGCCAGTCGAAACTGGCAATAGGTCGGAGATGGCGAAGGTCTGGACCCGCATCAGGGACACGATCGAGCGGCACGGCAGCGCCGCGCTGCTGAGCGTGGTCGGCGCCGCCGGTTCGGTGCCGCGCGAAACCGGCGCACGCATTGTGCTGCAACCGGACGGCGGCTTTTTCGGCTCGATCGGTGGCGGCCGCCTGGAATACGAGGCGATTGCGGCGGCCCGCTCGACGCTCGCCGCGGGCCGCGGCAAGGCGCAGTTCCGCGACTGGCCGCTTGGCCCCAATCTCGGCCAATGTTGCGGGGGGTTGGTGAAAACACTGACCGAGACCTTCGACCGCAACGATCTGCCGACGATCGGCCGCTTGGCCGAAGCCGAGCTGGCCGGCGCGTTTGCGACCCGCAGCCGCCTCGATGACGACGGCCGGATCGCGCGAACCATTGTCGCCCACGACGGGGCGAATCCACACCCGGGGTCGACCGCCTCGTTCGCTGCAATGCCGTTTCACGAGCAATTCGGCGAAGTGACCACGCCGGTGTTGCTGTTCGGCGCCGGCCATGTCGGCCGCGCCGTGGTGCTGGCGTTGGCGCCGCTGCCGTTCAGCGTGCGCTGGATCGACAGCCGTGCCGACCAGTTTCCGCAGCATGTCCCGCAAAACGTCGCGACCGCTTGTACCGACGCCGTCGAGCGCGAATTAGCCGATGCACCGCGCGACGCCCTGGTCGTCGTCATGACCCATGCGCACCCGCTCGATTTCGACATCGTTGCCCAGGCGTTGCAGCGCGGCGCGTTCGATTTCGTCGGTCTGATCGGCTCGGAAACCAAACGCGCGCGCTTCGTCAGTTGGGCGCGGCAGCTCGGCATCCCTGACCGTGAACTCGACCGGCTGGTCTGCCCGCTCGGCATCACCGAGATCAAAGGCAAGGAGCCGGCAGTGATCGCCGCCTCGCTCGCGGCACAATTGCTCATGGTCCGCGAGCAGGCTTCGGTGACACAGACGAGCCCGGCCACGCAGCCGGCGTGAAGCTCCGCGCAATCGCGGGTTCCTGGAACTTAAATCGAAATTCCGCGTTCGTCTGAGGGGCCATCCCGACCGGGATGTTTGGCAACACGGAATTTTAGATTCCAGGAGACGTTTGATGAATTATCGCCGCAATATGTTGCTCGCGAGCATTGCCTCGCTGGCGCTGGTTGCTGGGGCCGGCTTGGCTCAAGCCCAGGAGAAGGAAAAGGCGCCACAAGCTGCGCCGCCGCACGCCGCCGCTCAGCCGATGAGCAAAGCGCCGGCAGCCGCCGAACAGCCGAAGGCGGGCGCGCCCAATCAACGCGCCGAGGAAATGAATCGCCCGAAGGCTACCGAGAATCCCAACGCAATGGGTGCGAAGCCGGCACAAAAGGCCGGAGAAAATGAGCGCATGAAGCCCGCGCAAAAGGCCGAAGAAAATGAGCGCATGAAGCCGGCGCAAAAGGCTGAAGAGAACGAGCATATGAAGCCGGCGCAGAAGGCCGAAGAAAACGAGCATATGGGCAAGCCCGGCAATACGGCGGCCGAAGGCAGCAAAGGCGAAATGCAAAAGTCGTCTATGTCGGCCAAATCCTCTGCGGCTGCCAACGTGAAACTGTCGTCCGAACAGCGCACGCGCATCAAGTCCGTCGTGCTGGCCGGCAGAGGCGGACCGCGGGTAGCGCATGTGAATTTCGACGTCCGTGTTGGCACCATCGTGCCGCGCGGTGGCGTCGAATATGTCCCGGTGCCGGAAACGCTCGTCGAGATCGAGCCGATGTGGCGGGGCTTTGACTACTTCGTTTACGGCGAAGAACTTGTCATTATCGACCCCGATACCCTGGCTATCATTGCGGTGATCCCCGTCTAAGTGGACCCGGACGGCGGGGCGGTATCGCCCCGCCGTTATTCCGTCGCGGCGACGATGCGGTCGATTTCGGCGATGGCGTGTGCTTTTGCCGCCGCCGGCATCAGCGATGCTTCAAAGCTGTTGCGCACGATGGCGACGATCTCCTCGCGGGAGAGGGCGATTGCCTCCGACACGGCGCGGAAGTTATCGTTGACGTAGCCGCCGAAATACGCCGGATCGTCGGAATTGACGGTAACGACGAGGCCCTTGTCCAGCATCCGTCGCAGCGGGTGCCCGGTCAGATCGTCGACCACCCGCAATCGCAGATTGGACAGCGGACACACGGTCAGCGCCATGCGTTCGCGCGCCAGCCGGCCGACCAGCGCATCGTCTTCGAGCGAGCGGTTGCCGTGATCGACACGGCCGACGCCGAGGATATCGAGCGCCTCCCAGATATAGCTCGGCGGCCCTTCTTCGCCGGCATGCGCGGTGACGAATAAGCCGGCGTCGCGGGCGCGCGCAAACACGCGGGCGAATTGGCTCGGTGGATGGCCTTGCTCGGATGAATCGAGCCCGACGCCGACGATCTTGTCGCGGCAGGCCAAAGCCGAATCCAAGGTCTTTTGCGCGTCGGTCTCGTCGAGGTGGCGCAGAAAGCACATGATCAGGCTGGCCTCGACGCCGAGTAGCCGCTTGGCATCGGCGATGGCGCGGGAGAGCCCGTCAATCACCGTACCGAAAGCGATGCCGCGGGCGGTGTGGCCTTGCGGATCGAAGAACATCTCGACGTGCCGGACATTGTCGGCGTGGGCGCGTTGCAGATAAGCAAAGGCGAGATCGTAGAAATCCTGCTCGGTCATCAACACCGACATGCCGCGGTAATAGATGTCGAGAAAGTCCTGCAAATTGCCGAAACGATAGGCGCGGCGAACGGCATCGACTGACGCATAGGGCAGCGTGACGTTGTTGCGCTTGGCCAGCGCGAACATCAGCTCCGGCTCCAGGCTGCCTTCGATGTGAATGTGCAGCTCGCACTTCGGCAGCCGTTCGATTAACCTGCGCGTGTCGGACATGTGACGCTCCCATCGAAGCCCTAGCAAACGCGGCCGCGGCCGAGAAGTATTGCCGCGAGTTAATGCGTTCGCCTGAATCCGGCCGAGACGTATCGGGCTTCGCTGCCGGAACGGTTTAAGCACGAAGCGGAAAGGCTTGCCGAGGTAATGGGTTGGCAACAAACCGTCGTGAAAACAATTCTCCTCGCTCTTGTTATCAGCATTGCAACGTTAAGCGGATCGTCGTCGTTCGCCGCGGACCAACGGAACGTAACGGTGGTCAATGGTACCGGTTACGGCATCAAATTTCTCGGCTTCAACAATCCCGGGGATAATGACTGGTCCGACAATGAACTCGGCGGCATTTTTGCCGACGGCGCCAGTGTCTACGTCAAGTTCGACACCGAAGACAAAGGCTGCAAGTGGAATTTTCGAATCGACTGGGCCGAAGACGGCTATCCGGGCGTGCTGTGGCGCGACCTCGACCTTTGCAGCATCGACGTCATTACTCTAAGGTACGACAGGGCCTCCGATAAGACATCCGCCGAAGTCAAATAGCTCGCCGGCGCGGTTGTTAGGGCTGCACGTTGAGGCGCGCGGCGGCTGCATTCTCCGCGGCCACCGCGCGCCGATAGCCGTCGCGTTGCTGCAAGCGTTGCCAATATGCCGTGACGTTCGGACCGAATTCGGCGGCGAGCCCGATATTTTCGGCAAGCCGCAGCGCATAGCCGACCGAGATGTCAGCGGCGGTGAAGCGGCCGGCGCAAAGCGCCGGTGTTTGGTCGAGCGCGGTTTCCACCGCGCGCAGCCGGCCGAAAAACCATTTGGCATAGTCGTCGGCAACTTGCGGGTTGCGCCGTTCCTGCGGTTCCAACCGGCTGTAGCGGAGCACCAGCGTTTGCGGAAATGTCAGGGTTGCCTCGCCGAAATGCAGCCAGTTGAGGAACGCGCCGTAAGCCGGCTCATCGACTCCGACCACGAGCGACGGCGGGCCATAACGGGTGCCGAGATACTGGCAGATGGCGGCCGATTCCGTCATCCGGGTTTCGCCATCGATCAAGAAGGGGATCGTGCCGAGCGGATTGATCGCCTTGTATTCCTTGGCCAGGACGCGCGGCGGAAACGGCAGGAGTTTGAGATCGTATGACAGGCCTTGCTCTTCCAGCATCCACAGCGGACGGAACGAGCGCGCGGCCTCGCAGTGATAAAGCGTGATCATGGTGGGTCGTTCCTGGCGCCTCTAAAGCTGCCGGCGCTTACGAACTCATCTTAAGCGCCGGTTCGCCGGCGATATAGGTCTGCCGCACGGCGCGGTCGTCGCCCATGGTCATCAGCACGAACAGCTCCTCTTCGAGGTCGCGCACGGTTTCCATGCGGTGCGCCATCGCCGGCGTCGCCCGCGCGTCGAGCACGACCAGATCGGCGTAAGCGCCCGGAGCCATGACCCCGATCTCACGCTCAAGCCCGAGCGCCGCGGCGTTTCTTCGCGTCAGCAGGTCGAAGGCGGCGAGCGCCGGCAAATTCTGGCCCTGCAACTGCATCACCTTGTAGGCGTCGGCGGCGGTGCGCAGCATCGAATAGGACGTGCCGCCGCCGACGTCGGTCGCCAGCGCGATGCCCACGCCGGCCGCATTCAGCCGCTCGTAATCGAACAAGCCGCTGCCGATGAACAGGTTCGAGGTCGGGCAGAACACGGCGACCGATTGGGTGTCGCGCAACAGCGCGATCTCGTCGTCGGTCAGGTGGATGCAATGACCCAGCAGCGAGCGCTGGCCGAGCAGGCCGAAACGGCCGTAGACCGCGGTGTAGCTCGCGTCGGCGGGAAACAGCTTCTTGATGGCGGCGATCTCGCCGAGATTCTCGTCGAGATGGGTCTGCATCAGGGTGGTCGGAAACTCTTTGAGCAGCGCGCCCAGTTCGGCAAGCTGCGCGTCGGTCGAGGTCATGGCGAAGCGCGGCGTCACCGCGTAACGCTGCCGGCCGGTACCGTGCCAGCGGCGGATCAGGTCGCGGCTATCGGCGATGGCGCTAGCGGCCGGCGCCAGCAATCCCGGCGGCCCATTGCGGTCCATCACCGCATTGCCGGCGATCATGCCGACATTGCGCTTGTGCGCGGCGGCGAACAGCGCTTCGGCCGACGCCGGATGTGCCGTGCAATAGGCGCAAGCGGTGGTGGTGCCATTGCGCGCCAGTTCGTCGAGGAAAAATTCGGCGTTACGCGCGGCGTGCGCCGGCTCGGCGAATTTCTGCTCTTCGACAAAGGTGTATTTCTCGAGCCATTCGAGCAACTGCGCGCCGTAGGACGCGATCACCTGGGTCTGCGGATAATGAATATGCGGATCGATGAAGCCCGGCATGATCAGCGCGTCGGCGTGCCGCTCGACCGGCATGTCCGCCGGCATGCGCCCCACGATTTCCGCGGCCGGACCGGCGGCCTCGATGCGGCCGTCCTCGACCAGCACGATGCCGTCGTCGATGTAGCGGTAGCTCTGCGCGTCGCCGGCGCCGAGCGGCGCCCGCGTGAACGCCAGCAATCGGCCCCGGATCGCGCGCGCGGTCACGTGAATAGTCTCATTGCGTCATTCCGGGGCTGGCCGACGGCCGGAACCCGGAATCCATAACCCCAGCGCCGAGAGTATGGATTCCGGACTCGCCGCTTTGCGGCGATCCGGAATGACTGCGCTAGAGGCATGTATTCGTCTCACTTGGCCGGCGCGCCGGCGGCGATCCACGACGCCAGCGTCAGGCGCTCGTCGCCGGTCATTTCGGTGATGTTGCCCGGCGGCATGAAATTCGAGCGCACCGCGACCACATCGATCAGCGGCGCGTGCACCGCGATCTGTTCGTCGCTGTCGAGGCGCACCCCCATGGGCGCCGCGACGATGCCGGCCCAAACCGGTTCGGCGGCGTGGCACATGCTGCACCGCGACGTGATGATGTCGGCGACTTGCGCGAATGAGACTTGCGCGAATTTCGGCGCCGGCGGCAACGCGCCGGTGATTGCCACGCGCGGCCCGGCCGCCGAAAGCCAAACGATGCCGGCGATGCCCGCCGCCGCCACCGCCCAGGTCCACCACGGACTGCCGTTGCCGGCGTGGCGCGAATTGAAGAAGTGCCGGATCACCGGCCCGATGGCGAGCACGATCGCGACGATGAGCCAATTGAACCGGGTCGCGAAGAACAGCGGATAGTGGTTGCTCAGCATCAGAAATACGACCGGCAAGGTCAGATAATTGTTGTGCACCGAACGCTGCTTGCCGAGCTGGCCCCAGACCGGGTTGGGCTCTTTACCGGCGAGCATCGCGGCGACGGACTTCTTCTGATTCGGGATGATGATGATGAAGACGTTGGCCACCATGATCGTGCCGATCACCGCGCCGATCTGATTAAAGGCGCCGCGGCCGCTGAACAGGTGGGTGAAGGCGTAAGTCAGCGCGACCAGATAGACGTAGCCGACCAGCGCCAGCGCCACTTCGTGCTTGCCGAGCGGCGAGCGGCACAGACCTTCATAGATCAGCCAGGAAACGACCAGGCTGACAAAGGCGACGCCGGCCGCTTGCGCGACCGTCATGTCGAGGACCGACTTGTCGATCAGGAACAGGTCGGCGCCGAGATAATAGACAAGCACCAACAGCGCGAAACCCGATAGCCAGGTGGCGTAGGCTTCCCACTTGAACCACGTCAGGTGGTCCGGCAGCTGCGAGGGCGCCACCAGATATTTTATCATGTGGTAGAAACCGCCGCCGTGGACTTGCCACTCGTCGCCCTGGACGCCGGCCGGCAAGCCGGGCCGCGGCCGCAGACTGAGATCGAGGTGAATGAAATAGAACGAGCTGCCGATCCAGGCGATGCCGGCGATGACATGCAGCCAGCGGAGGACGGCGCTCGCGGCCTCGGTGAGAATAAGCTCCACGACGTCGGTTCCCCTCGTGCACCGCGGCAAATCTACAATGACAGAACCCGCGTAAACTGCGCAAGCGCATCGCGGTGACGGGATTTCGGGCAATTTTCCACTCTACCGCCTTTTGCTCGCGACGTTTTTGTCGGATGATGGCCGTGGGAGAGGGGCCGACGACCGCCCCAAATTCATGGAACGATCCTTGCAACGTAAATCGGAAGAAGTCTCGTAAAGCGCGGGTAGGCGCAGCGATTTCCATGCTTGATGCGACGCCACAGGCCGGTTCCCTGCGATCAGAGCCGCTGCTGAGTGCCGTTTCTGTCAGCAAGCGGTACGGCGATTTTCTCGCCAACGACCGCATTGATCTCGACTTGTTTCCCGCCGAAATCCACGCGCTGCTGGGAGAAAACGGCGCCGGCAAATCGACGCTGGTGAAGGTGATGTACGGGCTGATCCAGCCGAGCGGCGGTGAGCTGCGCTGGATGGGGAAAAAGGTCGTGCTGAGCGGCCCGTCGGAAGCCCGCGCGCTCGGCATTGGCATGGTGTTTCAGCATTTCACCCTGTTCGAGAATCTCACCGTCGCCGAGAACGTGGCGCTTGGCCTACCGCCGACTGAATCGTTCGCCGCCATTTCCGAACGGCTTGAGAAAACCGCACGCGTTTACGGTTTGCCGCTCGATCCAAAACGTGAAGTCTGGCGGCTGTCGGTGGGTGAGCGCCAGCGCATCGAGATTGTCCGCGCGCTTCTGCAAAATCCCAAGCTCCTGATCCTCGACGAACCGACGTCGGTGCTCACGCCGCAGGAGGCCGATCTGCTGTTCGTCGTGCTGGAGCGGCTCAAGAGCGAGGGACGCGCCATCCTCTACATCAGTCATAAGCTCGAAGAGGTGAAGCGGCTGTGCGATACGGCGACGATTCTGCGCGGCGGCAAGAAGGTGTCGACCTGCAATCCGCGCCAGGAAACCGCGGCGTCGCTGGCGCGCATGATGGTCGGCGGCGAAATCGGCGAAGTGAAGGCGGCGTCCGGCCGTTCCGTGGTGCAGCCGCGGTTGGTGATCGACAAGCTTTCGCTCGCGCCGGACGATCCGCATGGGACCTACCTCGAAGACGTTTCGCTCGCGGTATGCGGCGGCGAGGTCGTTGGTATCGCCGGCGTCTCCGGCAACGGCCAGGATGAATTGTTCTCCGCATTGTCCGGCGAGCGGCGCGCGCCCGCAAAAGGTGAGGTGCTCATCGACGGCAAAGCGGCCGGCTTGCTCGGCGTGACCGAACGCCGGCGCATGGGAGCGGCTTTCGTGCCGGAAGAGCGGCTCGGCCATGGCACCGCGCCACGCATGAAGTTGTCGGAGAACGCGCTGCTGACCGGTCACGCCGCGAGCGGCATGGTGAAGAAGGGTTTCATCGACAAGCTGGCGACGCTCGTTCACGTCGATCGCACCACAAAATCGTTCGACGTGCGCAAGGCCAAGCGCGACCCGGAAGCGGTGAGCCTGTCCGGCGGTAATTTGCAGAAATTCATCGTCGGCCGCGAAATCCTGCGTGAACCCGGCGTGCTCGTCGTCAGTCAGCCGACCTGGGGCGTCGATGCCGGCGCGGCTGCGGTGATCCGTCAGGCGCTGATCGATCTTGCCGGCCGCGGGGCCGCCGTACTGGTGATCAGCCAGGATCTCGACGAACTGGCCGAGATTGCCGACCGCATCGCGGTGATGTTCCACGGCCGGCTGTCGGCGCCGCTCAATGCCGCCGACGCGACGCGGCAGAAGCTTGGGCTGCTGATGGGTGGCGCGAGGCCGGAACTGGCCGCCGAAGACCAAGGGACAAAGCATGCAGCTGGTGCTTGAAAAGCGGCCCGAACGCTCGACCATCGTCGCCATCGCATCGCCGCTGATTGCGATTGCGCTCACGCTGGTGACGATCGGGATCTTGTTCGCGATCATCGGCAAGAGCCCGATCGAAGCGTTGCGGGTGTATTTCGTCGAACCGTTGACCGATCCGTACCCGTTTTTCTTGCAGCAGGAGATCATCGTCAAAGCGACGCCGCTGGTGATGATCGCGGTCGGGCTGTCGCTCTGCTACATCGCCAATATCTGGAACATCGGCGCCGAAGGCCAATTTCTGGTCGGCGCGGTATGCGGCAGCTGGCTCGCGGTCAAGACCAACGGCGCCGACGTCGGCCATTGGGTGCTGGTGATGATGCTGATCTTCGCCGCGCTCGGCGGTGCGCTCTACGGGCTCATTCCGGCGCTGTGCAAGGTCTATTTCGGCGCCAGCGAAATCCTCACCAGCCTGATGCTGGTCTATGTCGCCAATCTCGGGCTGGACTATATCGTGCGCGGTCCGTGGCGCGATCCGCACGGGCTCAACTTCCCCACCACCGCGGCGTTCGATCCGGCGGCGAGCATCGGTACACTGTTCGAAGGTCCCGGACGGCTGCATGCCGGCTCTATCATCACGCTCGTCGTGGTCATGCTCGCGGCGGTGATGCTCGGCCGCACGCTAATGGGCTTTCAGATCAGGCTGGTCGGTGCCGCGCCCCGCGCGGCGCGCTTTTCCGGTTTCAAATCCGACCGGCTGGTGTTGTTCACCTTCGCGGTGTCCGGCGCGCTGGCGGGGCTTGCCGGCATCATCGAGGTTGCCGGGCCGATCGGCCATCTCGATCCGGGCGTCTCGTCGGGCTACGGCTTCACCGCCATCATCGTCGCGTTTCTCGGCCGGCTTAATCCGATCGGCATCCTGTTCGCCGGCCTGTTCCTGGCGCTGACTTTCATCGGCGGCGAAGGCGCGCAAATCTCGCTCAAGGTACCGCTGGATCTCACCAAGGTGTTCCAGGGCATTCTGCTGTTCTACGTGCTGGCCTGCGACTCTCTCATCGTCTACCGCATCCGCCTCTTGCAAACGGCGCGCAAAGCCGTCCCCGCCAATGCCTGAAACACTCCTCAATATCTTTCATTTGATCTTTTCCGAGAATTTCATCCTCACGGTGGTGACCGCCTCGACGCCGCTGCTGTTGGCGTCGTCCGGCGAGCTGGTGGTGGAACGCTCGGGCGTGCTCAATCTCGGCGTCGAAGGCATGATGATCGTCGGCGCGGCCTGCGGCTTTGCCGGCGCATGGTTGTCGGGTTCGATATTGGTGGGCGGCCTGTTCGGTATCGTTGCCGGCGCGGCGTTGTCGGGGGTGTTCGGAATTCTCACGCTGGGGCTCGCGGTCAATCAGGTGGCGACCGGACTGGCGCTGACCATTTTCGGCGTCGGCCTTTCCGGACTGATCGGCGCGAAGTTTGTCGGCGAAAAAATCGTGCCGGCGGAGCATCTGCATCTGCCGGTGCTGACGGATATTCCCGGCGTCGGCCGTATTCTGTTCGGCGAAGATCCGTTGGTTTACGTTTCCGTCGCGCTCGTCATCGGCATCTGGCTGTTTCTGTACCGCTCGCGGGCCGGCCTCGTGCTGCGCGCGGTCGGCGACAATCATGCGTCGGCGCACGCGCTCGGCTATCCGGTGCTGCGCATCCGCATGCTCGCGGTGCTGTTCGGCGGCGGCTGCGCGGGGCTCGGCGGCGCGTATCTGCCGCTCGCCTATACGCCGTTCTTCATTCCCGGCATGACCTCGGGGCGGGGCTGGATCGCGCTAGCGCTGGTTGTGTTCGCGTCCTGGCGGCCGGGGCGGCTGGTGATCGGGGCTTACCTGTTCGGCGCGGTGAGCATTTTGGGTCTCGCCCTGCAGCCGCTCCAGCTCGGTATCCCTCAGCAGGTGATGAACATGCTGCCCTATCTTGCCACGGTCGTTGTTCTCGTGTTGATTTCAAGGACGCGCGGTACCGCCGGGTCCGCCGCGCCTGCGTCGCTCGGTTCGGTCTTTGTGCCCGACCGTTGAACGTTTTGCGTATGCGCCACGGGCGCTTCGCCCGCTGGGGGGACTGCAAGTTGGACTGTGAATTAGCCCGTCGTTATTAACCCGGAGCGAAACCATGAAAAAACTCAACGTCTTTGCAGTCATCGCGGTCCTCGCGCTGGCCGTGATGACTTTCGGCGTCGTCCACGCCGCCGACAAGCTGAAGATAGGATTCATCTACGTCGGCCCGATCGGCGACCTCGGCTATACCTACCAGCACGAAGTCGGCCGCCGCGCCCTGCAAAAGGCGCTGAATGACAAGGTCGAGACCACTTATCTGGAGAACGTGCCGGAAGGGGCGGACGCCGAACGCGCGATCGAACAGCTCGCCCGCGCCGGCAACAAGCTCATCTTCACCACGTCATTCGGGTTCATGGACGCGACCGTGAAAGTCGCAGCCAAATATCCGAACGTGTTCTTCGAACATGCCACCGGTTTCAAGCGCTCCAAGAATCTGGCGACCTACGCGGCACGTTTCTATGAAGGCCGCTACATCCAGGGCCAGATCGCCGGCAAGATGACCAAGTCGAACATTATCGGCTACATCGTGTCGTTCCCGATCCCGGAAGTAATTTCCGGCATCAACGCCACCATGCTCGGGGCGCAGAGCGTCAACCCGAAGGTCAAGTTCAAGATTATCTGGGTCAATTCCTGGTTCGACCCGGGCAAGGAAGCCGACGCCGCCAAGGCGCTGATCGATCAGGGCGCCGATGTCCTGACGCAACACACCGACTCGCCGGCGGCGATGCAGATCGCCGAGCAGCGCGGCATCCACGCGTTCGGCCAATCGTCCGACATGATCAAGTTCGGACCGAAGGCGCAATTGACCGCCGATACCGATTATTGGGGCGACTACTATATCGACCGCGCCAAACTGGTGCTCGACGGCAAGTGGAAGTCGGACGACACCTGGGACGGCCTCGACAAGGGCATGGTCGTGATGGCGTCCTATACCAACATGCCCGACGACGTGAAGCAGATGGCGATGAAGACGGAAGCGGCGATCAAATCCGGCGCGCTGCATCCGTTCAAGTGCCCGATCATGGATCAGAGCGGCAAGACCGTGGAATGCAAGGGCGGCAGCCGCCTCGACAACGGTCAGATTCTGAGCATGAACTGGTACGTCAAAGGCGTCGACGACAAGATGCCAGGCCAGTAACGCTCGAAACGCCGAAACGCGAATGAGATTGCGGCCGGGCCAGTCCCGGCCGCAATCGCTTCGGCCCCATCATGCCCGGCGGCTTGGTCGAGCCGCGCCGACGGCGGCGGATTTCGGCAATCCCGTAAACTTGGTACAAACAATTCGGTGCCAGCGTTTCGAGCGCGGCATGCGTTGATCGCATCCCGGTCGACCAGCAGCTCGCGAACATTTATTCGGATCGCCACGGCGATGGAAAATTCTGGGCATAATAACCGCAGCGTCGCATTGATGCCGACGCTTATGGCCGGCATCGGCGTCTTGGTCCTAGTTTCGGTCGGCGCGGTGATGGCGGTCAACTGGATCGCCGCCCGCGATGTGGTGGGGGACTTTGCCACCGCCCTGGTGACCCGCTTGTTGGCCGGCGAAGAGGCGGCGTTACGGCGGCACCTCGACGTGGCGGTGCATCAGGGGGATTTCATCGCTGCCGGAGTCAGCAGCGGCCGATACAAATTCGCCGATCCGGCATTTGTGGATTTCGTCGGTGGTTCATTGGCTGCGGCGCCCCAGGTCGACGCACTGGCGGTAGGCGATGCGGATGGCAATGTCTTGCGCGTGCTTCGCTTGCCGTCGGACGCAGGCTTCAAAGCCGATCGCCTCAGCGCCCGCGGCGACGGCCAGTTTGAGGCGCTCGGCAGCCAGATGCGCACCCGTAAGGAGCCGTATTGGGGGAGGCCGGTCTATCGCAAAGAGCGAGGCGAAACGTTTTTGAACTATCGCGTGCCGATCTGGAGCGGCGAGTCCTACTTGGGCTTTGTGGTGCTGGGAATTTCGACGCGAGCCCTATCCAGGTTCGCGAAGGACCTCAGTCCTTCCGCGCGTTCGACCGCGTTCATGCTATACGAGCAGGATCGCGTGCTCGCCCATCCGCTGATGGCCGAAGCCAGTCCCGATCAAGCGGCGAGCGAGACATTCCCGCCGCTGCGGACATTCGGCGATCCGGTCATTGCCGATCTGACAAGCCTGCCGCTCATCCGCGAACTCCGGTTTCGACCGCCGCCTGGTGTCACGGCACGACGATCGCCGGCCAACGGCCAATCGTATTTCATTTTTGCTCGCGAGGTCGCCGACTACAAGGAATTGCCGATTACGGTCGGAACCTATGTGCTCACCAGCGCCGTCGACGCTCCGATCAAGCTGCTTCACTCGGCGACATTGCTGGCGCTGGCCATGCTCGGCATCTCCCTGATCGGCGCGGCGATCATGGCGACCGCAATCTCCCGGCCGATTCGCCGCGCCGCAAAAGGCGCGGCCGCTATCGGCAGGCTCGATTTCGATCAGGTAGCGCCGCTTGCGCACAGCGGATTCCGCGAAATCGAAAGCCTGGCGGTGTCGTTCAACGCCATGCTGGATGCCTTGAGGGCGTTCGGACGTTACGTTCCGCGCACGCTGGTCCTGCGGCTGATCAAGGAAGGCGGTTTCGGCGCTGGCACCGAGGAACGCATCGTCGCCATCATGTTCACCGACATTGTCGGCTTCACCGCCACTTGCGAAAAGATGGCGGCTCCCGAAGTTGCGGCCTTCATCAATCAGCACCTGACGCTGATTTCCGCCTGCGTCGTGCACGAAGGCGGCACCATCGATAAATTCATCGGCGATGCGATGATGGCTTTTTGGGGCGCGCCTGCCCGTCTGGACAATCCGGCGGCTGCCGCTTGCCGGGCCGCCATCGCCATCCAGAAGGCTCTGGCAGCGGACAACGAGCAGCGTGTCGCCGCCGGACTCGCGCCGGTGCGCATCCGCATCGGCATCCATATGGGTCCGGTCGTGGTCGGCGACATCGGCGCGCCGAACCGGATCAATTACACGATCGTCGGCGACGCGGTGAATGCCGCGCAGCGGCTGGAAAGCCTGGGCAAGGCCATCGATCCCGATAGTGAGGCCATCGTGCTGGTCAGCCACGACATCGCCGTGGCGGCGCCCGAGTTTCGGTATGTCGAACGCGGCGCGCACCTCGTCAAAGGCAAGCAGGAGAGTCTCAACGTCTATCAACTCGCCGGCGCGCCCGACGGCGGCGCGGAAAAAGCGAATTGAACGCCGGCGAATTGAACGCGAAACGCTTGAACGCATCAGCGCGCGCTTTGCAGCGTCGTCGCCGCCGCTGAGTGACGCCGCATCAGGTCGTCGATGTCGAGCCCAACGATTTCGCCGTTCTCGACGGTCCAGCGCCCGCCGATCATGATCCGGTCGGCGTGGTGCGCGCCGCACAGCACCAGCGCCGCCAGCGGATCGCCGCTGCCGGAAAAGCGCGGTTCGTCGAGCTTGAACAATGCCAGATCGGCGTGCGCGCCGATCTTGATCTCGCCGATGTCGCTGCGGCCGACGCAGGCCGCCGAGCCTTTGGTCGCCCAGCGCAGCGCATCCTTGTGGCTTACCTTGCTCACGCCATAACGGCCGCGCTGGAGCAGAAAAGCGGCACGCACCTCTTGCATCAGATTGGAGCCGTCATTCGAGGCCGAGCCGTCGACACCGATGCCAACGCGCATGCCGGCGTCCTCCATCGCGCATACCGGGCAGGTGCCCGATGCCAGCGTCTGGTTGCTGCACGGGCAATGCGACACGGCGATGCCGGCGCGCGCCAGCCGCTTGATCTCGTCGGCGCTGAAATGGATGCCGTGGGCGAGCCAGGTCCGCTCATTGAGCCAGCCGCAATCCTCCAGATAGTCGAGCGGCCGGCATTTGTAGAGCCGTTCGCAGAAACGGTTCTCATCCTCGGTCTCGGCGAGATGGGTGTGCAGGCGCACGTCGAGCCGTTGCGCCAGCGCCGCGGTCGCGCGCATCAGCGAAGTGGTGACCGAGAACGGCGAGCAGGGCGCCAGCGCAATCTGCACCATCGCGTCCGGGCCGGCGTCGTGATAACGCGCCACCACCCGCTCGCTGTCGGCGAGGATGGTGTCCTCGTCCTGTACCACGGAATCCGGCGGCAGCCCACCGTCGCGCTGCGACAGATTCATCGAGCCGCGCGTCAGCAACACGCGCAGCCCGAGCCGCTTTGCGGCGTCGACTTCGATATCGATGCCGTCTTCCAAGCCGGCGGGAAAAACATAGTGATGGTCGGTGGTGGTGGTGCAGCCGGCCAACATCAACTCCGCCATCGCCAGCGTCATGGCGAGGTCGAGCGCGTCGGGCGTCAAGCGCGCCCAGAGCGGATAGAGCGTCTGCAACCAGGGAAACAACTCGCGGTCGAGCGCCGCCGGCACCGCTCGCGTCAGCGTCTGGTAGAAATGGTGGTGGGTGTTGATGAGCCCCGGCAGCACCACGTGCGCACCGGCGTCAAAGGTTTTCAGGTCCGGGGTCGCCGGCGTGCGTCCGG
>DATKRE010000042.1:0-20099 GCA_035532335.1 Xanthobacteraceae bacterium
CCGCGCGCTGAAGCTGCAAGCCAAGGCAAGCCAGGTCGGCTTCGACTGGAACGATCCGCGCGCCGTCCTGCACAAAATCCGCGAAGAGGTCGACGAGATCGAGGACGCGCTCGACAACGATACCGCAAATGCCGCCGGCGAAATCGGCGATTTGTTGTTCGCCGCGGTTAATCTGGCGCGCCATCTGCACGCCGATCCGGAAACGCTGCTGCGGCAAACAAGTGCAAAATTCGAGCGTCGCTTCGCGGCGATCGAACGTGCGCTCGCAGCGCGCGGTAAGGCGCCGCGAGACTCCACGCTCGCCGAAATGGACGCGCTGTGGAACGAAGCGAAGAAGGCGGAGTAACTAGTGGTCCGATTCTAACATTCGCATCCGTATTCGGCAGCTTCTCATGCGAATGTTAGAATCAAAAGGACCACTAGCAAATATAAGTCTTAGTGGAGCTTTGGATTTGACATTCGCTTCACGAGTCTGCCGCTAGGGGGGTAGCGAATGTTAAATCCGCTCCACTAGTGATCTCGTCAGTGCGAGGAGCCGTCGGACCCGTTAACTTGCAGCGACGGTTTAAATTTCTCCCGTACCTCCGCCGCCCGCGACGCATCGACCCGCACCGTCATGGCGACGGCGCCGGTTTGCTCGTTGACGGTTTTGCCGATCACCTCGGTATGACGATGCAGCCAGCTCACGCCGGCGCCGTCACTGGCGTCAAGCTCAAGCACAATGACCGGACGGCCTTCGGCGAGCCGTGTTTCGATGGTCGCCGCGAGCGCATCGAGCCCCTGCCCGGTGATTGCCGACACCAGCACCGGCCGCTCGTCCGCCGGCCGGCGTTCGGCGAGATTTGCCAGCCGTATCTGCTCGTCGGCATCGAGCCGGTCGATCTTGTTCCAGACCTCGATCAGCTTTTGTTTGTTGGCGGGCCCATTGTGCGGATCGATGCCGAGCTGGCGCAAGATATTTTCGACGTCGGTCAGTTGCGCCTCGGCGTCGTCGTGCGAAACGTCGCGAACGTGCAAGATGACGTCGGCTTCGATCACCTCCTCCAGCGTGGCGCGGAACGCGGCGATCAGCATGGTCGGCAGGTCGGAAATAAAGCCGACCGTATCGGAGACAATCACGCGCGCGCCGTGCGGCAGATCGACGGCGCGCAGGGTTGGATCGAGCGTCGAGAACAGCATGTCGGCGGACAACACCCGCGCCTGCGTCATGCGGTTGAATAAAGTCGACTTGCCGGCATTGGTGTAGCCGACCAGGGCGACGATTGGATAAGGCACCCGACGGCGGCTTTCGCGATGCAGCTCGCGGGTGCGTTTGACCTTGACCAGCTCACCCTCGATCTTGGCGAGCCGTTCCTCGATCATGCGGTGGTCGGCCTCGAGCTGTGTTTCGCCCGGTCCACCAAGAAAGCCGAAGCCGCCGCGCTGGCGCTCCAGATGGGTCCATGAGCGCACCAGCCGGCCCTTCTGATAGGTCAGATGCGCGTGCTCGACTTGCAGCGTGCCTTCGCGCGTGCGCGCGCGCCGGCCGAAGATCTCGAGGATAAGACCGGTCCGGTCGAGCACTTTGGCAGACCATGCTTTTTCCAGGTTGCGCTGCTGCACAGGCGACAGCGCGCAGTCCATGACCACGAGACCGGCGTCACGTGTTTTGACGATACCGGCGATCTCCTCGACTTTACCTTTGCCGAGATACGTCGCAGGCCGGATCGCGGCGAACATGACAATGCCGGAATATTCGACGTGAAGATCGATGGCGCAGGCGAGCCCGACCGCTTCATCGAGCCGTGCCGCCGGGCCGCGATCGGTGGCACTGGCGCGCGCCACCTGCCGTCGCAACGCCGGCTCAATGACAAGCGCCCGGCCCGTCGCCGAGCCAGTCGGGCTTAGCCGGTCAACACGCGTGTCGCGGCGGCGCTGCTCCAATCAGACCTTTTCCCCGACCGGCGCATCCTCGGCGCCTTCGAAGAGCTGTACCGGGTGCCCCGGCATGATGGTCGAGATTGCATGCTTGTAGACGAGCTGCGAATGCCCGTCGCGACGCAGCAGCACGCAGAAATTATCGAACCAGGTCACCACGCCTTGCAGCTTGACGCCGTTCACCAAAAAGATGGTGAGCGGAATTTTGCTCTTACGGACGTGATTGAGGAAGGTGTCTTGCAGATTTTGTGGGCGCTCGGCTGCCATGGCCGGTGTTTCCGTTTTTGTACCGCGGGCCCCTTCCCCGCGGGTCTTTTTCTTACGCTTCTTAAAATGGGGTGGATCGGACGAAGCGAAAACCCACCCAAGCCAATTATTAGAAGGCAGCCCGGCAAGCGATGCAAGCCAAAGTTCAAAGATTGCCGGAATGATTGTGCTTTCCGCCGGAATATGAGGCGGAACAAGCAGCCTGCGGGCGGCCCTACCCGGTCTCCGCATAACGGTGAAACTCGCGGCGCAATGCCGTCGCCACTGGACCCGGCTTGCCGTCCCCAATCATATGGCCGTCGATGCTGACAACCGGCATGACAACCTGGGTTGCAGAGGTCTCGAAAGCCTCGCGGGCGGCGTAGGCTTCCTCAAGCTGAAAGCCGCGCTCCTCCACAGTCAGGCCTTGCGCCTTTATGACGTCGAGCGTGACCGCGCGTGTGATGCCGCGCAGGATGGCGTGATCGGCATGGCGGGTGACAAGCTTGCCGTCCGGGGTGACGATCCAGGCATTGGCGGACGCAGCTTCAGTGACGATGCCGTCCTTATCCACGAACCAGGCGTCGCGCGCGCCACGATCGATCGCCGTCTGTCGCGCCAGCGCATTCGGCAATAGCCCGACCGTTTTGATGTCGACACGGCCCCAGCGATTGTCCGGCACGCTGACGACCGCAATGCCTTTGGCGGCGAGCGTCTCATTGCGCGTCAGATTGAGAGCGCGCGCGGTCGCTACCACCGTCGGCGATACCTGCGGTGGAGAGGCGAGATCGCGCCGCGCCACGCCGCGGCTGATTTGCAGATAAACCAGCCCGTAGCCGATCCGGTTCTTCGCCACCACTTCGCGCAAGACGACACCGAGCGCACGCGGCGACATCGGCATGGCGATGCGCAATTCGGCAAGCGAGCGCTCCAGCCGCGCCATGTGGCGCCGCTCATCGATCAAGCGGCCGCCCCTCACCTCGCAGACTTCATAAACCGCGTCGGCGAACTGATAGCCGCGGTCCTCGATATGGACCTTGGCGTCGCGGAACGGCAGGTAGCGGCCGTTGACGTAAGCGTAGCGGCTCATCGTCTTCTTCATCCTGCCCCGCGAAGCGGGGAAGGGGGACCGCCCGAAGGGCGGTGGAAGGGGCGTCTTACGCGACGCAATTTGCCCCCTCCACCATGCTCCGCATGGTCCCCCTCCCCCGCTTCGTTTCACTTCGCGGGGGCGGATACCTCTCAATCAATCCCCAACGCTTTCAGCTTGCGGTGTAGCGCCGAGCGCTCCATGCCGACAAACTCGGCGGTGCGCGAAATGTTGCCGTCAAAGCGGCTGATCTGCGCCAGCAGATATTCGCGCTCGAACACTTCGCGCGCCTCGCGCAGCGCCAGCGTCATCAGATGATCGCCGCCCTTGCCGTTCGGCATCGCCGGAATCATCGAGCTCACGTCCTGCGGCAGCATCGCGGCGGTAATCACCGCCTGCGGGTCGCCGCCGGTGAGAATCATCAGCCGCTCGACGTTGTTGCGAAGCTGACGCACGTTGCCCGGCCAATCGTGCGATTGCAGCACGGCGAGCGCGTCACTGCCGACGGTGCGCTTGGGCAAGCCGGTGGTCTGCGAAATTTGCGTCATGAAGTATTCGACCAATTCGGGAAGATCGTCCCGGCGGTCGGCCAGCCCGGGCACGCGGATCGGCACGACCGAGAGCCGATGATAAAGATCCTCGCGGAACTTTCCGGCGGCGATGTCGGCCTCGATATCGCGGCTGGTCGAGGAGACGATGCGCACGTCGACCGTCACCTTGGTGCTGCCGCCGACGCGCTGGAAGGTCTGATCGACCAGCACGCGCAAAATCTTGTTCTGCGTCTCGCGCGGCATGTCGGCGATCTCGTCGATGAACAGCGTACCGCCGTGGCCCTCCTCGAGCGCGCCGACTTTGCGGGCTTGGGTGCTGTTGCCGGCCTCGACGCCGAACAACTCGATTTCCATCTGCTCCGGCATGATGGCGGCGGCGTTAATGACGATGAACGGCCCGTCGGCGCGCGCCGAAAGCGCGTGCAAGGTGCGCGCGGTCAGCTCTTTGCCGCTGCCCGAGGGTCCGACAATCAGAACGCGGCTGTTGGTCGGCCCAACTTTTTCGATCGTCTGTCGCAGCTGATTGGCGGCCGGCGAATGCCCGACGATGCTCGAAGCCAGCGGCCCGAGCTGCTTGAGCTCCCTCACCTCACGGCGCAGCCGTGAATTCTCCAGCGTCCGGTCGGCGACCAGCAGCAGGCGATCCGCCTTGAACGGCTTTTCGATGAAGTCGTAAGCGCCGCGCTTGATCGCCGATACCGCGGTTTCGATGTTGCCGTGGCCGGAGATCATCACGACCGGCAGATCGGGATGCTCCTGCTTGAGCAAATCGAGAAGTTGCAGACCGTCGAGCCGGCTGCCTTGCAGCCAAATGTCGAGGAAGACGAGATTGGGCCGCCTTGCCACCACGGCGGCGAGCGCCTGGTCACTGTCCCCGGCCGTGCGCGTGCCGTGGCCTTCGTCCTGCAAAATGCCGGCGACTAATTCGCGGATATCGACTTCGTCATCAACGATCAGGATGTCGGACGCCATGATCAGACCGTTGCGGTTTGCGGTTTGGTCTGTTCAGGCGGCGCCTCGACGTTCTCGACCGCGAAGCGCAACCGCATCCAGGCCCCGCGCGCACCGGGATTTTTCTCCGATGCGTCGAGCAGTTCGAGGTTGCCGCCGTGCTCCTCCAGGATGCGGCCGACAATCGCCAACCCCAGTCCGGTGCCTTTCTCCCGCGTCGTCACATACGGCTCCAGCAGCCGCGCCCGGTTCTCCTTCGGCAATCCGATGCCGTTGTCGATCACGTCGATCGCCACGTCGCTGCCGTCGCGCCGCGCGCTGACCGCGATGCGGCCCTTCCCCAGCTCCGCCGGCGGCACCGCCGCGATCGCTTCGGTTGCGTTTTTGATGATGTTGGTGAGCGCCTGCGAAATGAGCCGCCGGTCGAATTGCGCCCGCATCGGCTCCGCCGGCAACTCCACGTCGAAATCGATGTCGGGATGGGCGACGCGCATCAGGAACACGACCTGCCGCACGGCGTCGGCTACGTCCTCGCCGGCGATAACCGGTTTCGGCATCTGGGCGAAGCGGGAAAACTCGTCGACCATGCGCTTGATGTCGTCAACCTGGCGCACGATCGTGTCGGTGCACTGCTCGAACACGGCGGCATCCTCGACGATCACCTTGCCGTATTTGCGGCGCAGCCGCTCCGCCGACAACTGGATCGGGGTGAGCGGATTCTTGATCTCGTGCGCGATACGCCGCGCGATATCGGCCCAGGCGGACGTGCGCTGCGCCAGCACCAGCTCGGTGACGTCGTCGATGGTAATGACGTAGCCATGCTCGGCTTCGGTTGCCTGCTCGCTGGTCACGCGCACCGAGAAGTTGCGTTCTTGTCGGCTGCGGGTCACCGTTACCTGGCGCTGGACCAGACGCTGATTGCCGGCGCTCGCCGCCTGGAAGATTTCGGCCAGTTCCGGCGCCACTTCGGCGAGCGGGCGGCCCAGTGCCTCGCTTTCCGTCCGCGCAATCAGCCGCTCGGCCGAGCGGTTGAGAATGGTGATGTGGCCGTCGGCGTTGACGCCGATGACGCCGGCGCTGGCGCCGGCAAGCACGGCTTCGGTGAATCGCCGTCGGCTGTCGATAACATCGCGCGCGCGCACGATATCGTCGTGCTGTGCGCTCAGTTCGGCCGTCATCTTGTTGAATGTCGCGCCGAGCTGGGCGAGATCGCCCTCGGAGCGGCGGATCGGCACGCGTACCTGCAAGTTGCCGGTGGAAACGATATTGGCGGCACCGATCAGCCGGCGGATCGGAGCGACCAGGCGGTTGGCAAAATCGAGACCGATCCAAGCCGATGACAACAGCACGATCAGCGCGATGACGGCAAACATCAGTGCGAACGCGATCTGGATACCAACCCGCCGGGCTTCCAGATTGGCGTATTCGCCGACGCTTTCCTGGGTCGCCTTCAATTGCTGCACGACGCGCGGATCGAGCAGCCGCGCGGCATAGAGATACATGTTGTCGTAACCGTGCAGCTTCACCGCCGCGGCGACGTGATCGCCTTGGGGAATGAGCGCCACCTGCGGCTCGGTCTCGGTGATCTGGCTGAGCAACTGCGCCGAAGGCAGCACGATCGCCTTGTCCATTTTCAGGTCGGCGCGCTCCACCGTCGAGCCATCCGCACGAATGATCATCGCCGCCGACAAGCCGCGCGCCGAGGTCTGCGCCGTGAAGAATTGGCGGAATTTTTCGCGATCGTCGTCGAACATCGGCTTGGCGCGGCTGATGTCGAACGCCATGGCCATGATCTCGCCGCGGATCGCCTGCGCATGCTCGCTGACATAGGCGTCGGCGACGATCAGCGATTGCTCGATCATGGCGCGGGTGCGGGTCGAGAAAAAGCGATCGAGGCCGCGATCGAGCGTCGTCGAGGCGACCACCGCCACCAGCACGGTCGGCACCGCGGCGATCACCGCGAACAAACTGACGATCTGCACGTGCAGCCGCGAGCCGGCATAGCCACGCTGACGCGCTCGCACCACCACCCAGACTTCCCGTCCGATGATGGCGAGGAGCAAAAGTCCGGCGGCGAGGTCGGCAAGGAGGAGCTCGACCACCACCTCATGCACAGGCGCAATCGGGGTCAGTCCCGCCAGCACCACGAAGGTGGCGGTCGCGGACAAAAGCGCGATCCCGACGGCAATGGCCCCGATCAGCCGGGACGCGACCGGCATCGGCGCAATTATCGCGGGATCTAATGCAATTTCTCCCGCTGCCGTCAGCGGCGGCGGGTCGAGCGGAGCGACGTGCTCGGCAGTCGTCATTGACGCCCTGAAGTCACGGGACTTGTGCGATGCGGAACGAATGGAGGCCCGGCCCACGCGTACCAGTGATGCTTTTATACAACAATGTTGCCGGATTGCGACAATTCGTAGGCATCCGCCGGGGCCAAGCCCGGCAACGCTCAAGTGCCGCTGGAGCGGTAAACCTGGATTTCCAGGTCGCGAATTTTCTTGCGCAAGGTATTGCGGTTGACGCCAAGAAGATCGGCGGCGCGGATTTGATTGCCATGGGTGGCTGTCAGAGCGGCAGAGAGAAGCGGCCCCTCCACCTCGCGCAGGATACGGTGATAAAGCCCGGGCGGCGGCAAGCCTTCATCGAAGCCGGAAAAATACTGCGCGAGATGGCGTTCGACCGCGCTCGACAGATTCTCGTCGCCACGGTGACTTTCACCCGGCGCACTGAGTGCAGGCTGCGATAATTCGGCGTCGATCACGGCAGCGGTGATGGTTTCCTGCGGATAAAGCGCGGCGAGCCGGCGGGCGAGGTTTTCCAGTTCGCGCACGTTGCCCGGCCAGCGATGCCGGCGCAGGCGATCAAGCGCTGCTTGATCGATTTGCTTTGCCGGCAGGCCCTCGCGCTCGACCTGCGTGAGGAAATGCCGGATCAGGTCGGCAATGTCCTCGGTGCGTTCGCGTAACGGCGGCAACCGCAGCGGTACGACGTTGAGCCGGAAAAACAGATCCTCGCGGAACAGACCTTGCTGGATGAGCAGCCGCAAATCCTTGTTGGACGCGGCAACGATGCGGACGTCCGCCTTGATCGGGGTACGGCCGCCGACGGTGGTGTATTCGCCCTGCTGCAGCACCCGCAAGAGCCGGGTCTGCGCCTCCATCGGCATGTCGCCGATCTCGTCGAGGAACAGCGTGCCGCCTTCGGCCTGCTCGAAGCGGCCGGCGCTGCGGCTATTGGCGCCCGTAAACGCCCCCTTCTCGTGGCCGAATAATTCCGACTCAATCAGGTCACGCGGAATCGCCGCCATGTTGATGGCCACAAACGGCCCGGTACGACGCTTGCCGTAATCGTGCAGCGCGCGCGCCACCAATTCCTTGCCGGTGCCGGATTCGCCGACGATCATCACCGTCAGATCGGTCTGCATCAGCCGCGCCAGCACGCGATAGATTTCCTGCATCGCCGGCGAGCGGCCAACCAGCGGGATCGACTCGAATTCATCTGCCTTGACCGGCGGCCGGGTCCGCTCCTTCGGCTCGGACAAGGCGCGGCCGACGATGGCGATCAGTTCTTTCAGATCGAACGGCTTGGGCAGGTATTCGTAAGCGCCTCGCTCGGATGCCCGGATCGCCGTCATGAAGGTGTTTTGCGCGCTCATGACCAGTACCGGCAAATCCGGCCGCGCTTTCTTGACGCGAACCAGAAGATCGAAGGCATTTTCATCCGGCAGCACCACGTCGGTGATGATCAGGTCGCCATCGCCCTGGCTGACCCAGCGCCACAACGTCGCCGCGTTGCCGGTCGAGCGGACTTCGTAACCGGCCCGTGACAGCGCCTGGTTGAGGACAGTCCGAATGGCCGAATCGTCATCGGCGACGAGAATATTTCCCGCGGGCATCAATGATCACCTCGCAACGTGGCGGCGGTCCCGGCATCCGCGCCATCGCGGACATACACCGGCATCAACACGCGAAAGCTGGTACGGCGCGGCTGCGACTCGCACTCGATAATGCCGCCGTGATCGCCGACGATCTTTGCCACCAGCGCCAGCCCAAGCCCCGATCCGGTCGGCTTGGTGGTGACAAACGGGTCGAACAGATGCGGCATCAGTTCTTCCGGCACGCCCGGACCATTGTCTTTGACGCAAAATTCCAGCGGCAGCGAAATGCGGGTCTTGGCGCCGGGAACGGACAGCCGCACGCCGGGGCGAAACGCCGTCGACAGCGAAATCTCGCCGCCCGGATTGTCGCCGACCGCTTCGGCGGCGTTCTTGACCAAATTGAGGAACACCTGAACGAGCTGGTCGCGATTGGCCAGCACTGGTGGCAGCGACGGATCGTAGTCTTCGATGAATTTGATGTGGCGGGCGACGCCGGTTTGGGCGAGCCGCTTCACGTGATCGAGAACCACATGGATATTGATGGACTCGCGCTCGACCGGCCGCTCGTCGGCAAATACATCCATGCGGTCGACCAGCTTCACGATGCGGTCGGTCTCGTCACAAATCAGCCGAGTGAGCGTGCGGTCGTCGTCCTCGACGACCGATTGCTCGAGCAGTTGCGCGGCGCCGCGAATACCGGATAACGGATTCTTGATTTCATGCGCGAGCATGGAGGCCAGCGCGATCACCGAACGCGCCGCGCCGCGATGCGTCAGCTGGCGATCCATCTTGTCGGCGATCGAGCGCTCTTGCAGCATCACCACCACGTAGTCCGGCTGCTCCGGCAACGGCGCGACGTGCAGATCGACGGCGCGGTCGCCGGGATTGCGCGGGGTGCCGAGGTCGACTTTGTATTCATTGACTGCGGCGCCGCTGGCGCGGACTTGGTCCACCAGGGTGAGCAATGGACTTCCGAACGGGACCAGATCGCACAGCAGGTGCCGCCGCAGCAGCGGCAGCGACACTTCAAAAAACGATTCAGCCGCGACATTGGCTTCGGCGACTTTCCCGTCCGCGGTGATGACAATGACGGGGTGCGGCAAGGCATTGAGGACTGCGTCGGGGCCCGTGCCGGCAAGAACCGTTTCAGCGATCGTCATGCGAAGACCCTCGCCACGCCCGTAAGGCCGGCCAATAACGACAGATGGGGTAAAATGAGTAAACTTTGCACATTAATTAGGCGCCACAACTATCCTGCTTATAGTTTAGCCACCAAAACCATGCCGCACAAGTGCTGCATCGCAACATAATTGGTTTCGCCGATTTTCGTGGCCGAACAAGCCTGTGGATGAGCATCGAGCCTTCCCAGACCGCGTTGCTCCCGGCCGGTTCGCACATTTCCGGCACATGGGCTAAAGCGGTTCCAGAAACCTGAACGGAGTGCGCCGGATGATTGGCGGAGTAGCGGCTGTGGTTGTCGCAGCCGGTCGGGGCCACCGCGCCGGCGGCGAGATGCCAAAGCAATATCGCGAGATTGCCGGCGAGCCGGTGATCCGGCCGACGCTCAGCGCCTTTCTCGCTCACCCGCAGATCGCAGCCGTGCAAACGGTCATTCATCGCGACGATGCCGAGGCTTTCCAGGCTGCGACCGCCGGACTCAAAGATTTGCTGCCGCCGGCATGGGGCGGCGCGACCCGACAGGCTTCGGTTCACGCCGGTCTTGAAGCCTTGCGCGCTGCCGCCCCCGATGTCGTTCTCATTCACGATGCGGCGCGACCGTTTCTCAGCGCCGCACTGATCACCCGCGCGATCGAGGCCGCACGCGAGCACGGCGCCGCGGTACCAGCGATCGTCATCGCCGACACGGTGAAACAGATCGACGAGCACGAACTGATCACCGCGACGCTCGACCGCAATCGTCTGCGCACGGTGCAGACGCCGCAAGCGTTCGCTTACGATCTGATCGTCGAGTCGCATCGCCGCGCCGCCGCCGCCGGCCGCGATGATTTCACCGACGATGCCGCGCTCGCCGAATGGGCTGGTCACCGCGTGCGCGTGTTCGCCGGCGAACCCGGCAATGTAAAACTTACCACCAATGAGGATTTCGCTCGCGCCGAGGCGCTGCGGATGGCGGCACTGGCCGATGTGCGCACCGGCGGCGGCTTCGACGTCCACGCTTTTACCGACGGCGACCACGTCATGCTCGGCGGCGTGCGGATTCCATATACGCAAGGCGTAACCGGGCATTCCGACGCCGACGTTGCGCTGCATGCGCTGGTGGATGCGATCCTCGGCGCGCTCGCCGAAGGCGACATCGGCCAGCACTTTCCACCGAGCGATCCGCAATGGCGGGGGGCGGCGTCGGAGAAATTCCTCGCCTTCGCCTGCGAGCGGGTGCGCGCCCGCGCCGGCATGATCGCGCATCTCGACGTCACGATCGTATGCGAAGGCCCGCGGGTCTCGCCGCACCGCGACGCCATCCGTGCGCGTATCGCCGCCATCGCCGGCATTCCCGTCGGGCGGGTCGGGATCAAGGCGACCACCAGCGAAAAAATGGGCTTCACCGGCCGCGGCGAAGGGCTGGTGGCGATGGCGACCGCGACCGTGCGGCTGCCGTGGAGCGCCGCGTGACCGCCAAGGAATTGCGCGCGGCGGCAATCCGCGTGCTCGAACTCTCCCGTAAGCACGGATTGAAAATCGCCACCGCTGAATCGTGCACCGGCGGGCTGGTGGCAGCCGCACTCACCGACATCGCCGGTTCGTCCGCCGTGGTTGATCGCGGCTTCGTCACCTATTCGAATGAAGCCAAGCGACAAATGCTCGGCGTGGGCGCGGCCACACTCAAGCGCCACGGCGCAGTCAGTGCCGAGACTGCCGCAGCGATGGCAAAAGGGGCGTTGAAACATTCGCAGGCGGATCTGGCGGTGGCGATTACCGGCATTGCCGGCCCGGACGGCGGCTCGAAACAAAAGCCGGTCGGGTTGGTTTACTTCGCCGCAGCCAAGCGGGGCGGCCGCCGCCTCGCGCGCGCGCGCCGCTACGGCAGCATCGGCCGCCGCCAGGTCCGTGAGCGCTCCGTCGCCGAAGCGCTGGCGCTGCTGGAACTGTTGGCGAAGACCTAGACCCTGATCCGATCAAGTTGAAACAGATCAGGGTTTAGGTTGTCCGCTGGAGCACGATCTTTTCGGAAAACCGGCATCCACTTTTCCGGATCGTGCTCTAATTAATTTCGCTGGAGCACGATCTTTTCGGAAAACCGGCATCCACTTTTCCGGATCGTGCTCTAATTAATCCTGCCAACTATTTGCGCTCGATCACCAACACGTGACAGACCGAGGTGCCTACGTTGGTCGTCGTGTGTGACGCCGTCCTGGCGACAGTACTCGCGCCGCCGGCACGGACGTTGATGTAGGCAAACTTGCCATCAGGAGCGGCAACTCGCAGAGAGCAATCGGTCAGCGCATAAGCGACTGCCGTGGCCAAAGTCGAGTGCGGCTTGTCGGTTTGACCAGGCTGCCAAGTAGCTGAAGTGATGCGGAAGCTCGTGTCCTCGAAAGCAAGCTTGTAGACGTCGGGATCGGCCTTATAGGCCGGCGGCGCATCCTGCGCCAAACCAATCGATGGCAACAACAACGCCGCGACTGCACCTGCAATGCATTTGATCATCCGAGCCTCCCGTAAATTTTTATCGGGCGATGTGCCCTCGTTCGCTCACGCTTCAAGTTCATGGATGGTGCGATTGGCGGTCCGCAGCCGTCCGCTCAATTCGCGGCCGACCGCGGCCATAAACTGGATTGCAGCACCCGGCGATTTTTCCGCGAGCGCTGCGTAATCGTCCCGGCTCATGGCGTAACAGACGAAATCGCCATCGGCGATGACGGAGGCGGTGCGCGGGCCGCGATCGAGGATCGCCACTTCTCCGAATACGGTACCCGGCACAAACGTCGCCAACCGGACATTGGCGCCATTCTGCAATTGTAAGTAAGCGCTCGCCGTGCCCTGGGTGACGATCATCACCTCGTCGCCAGGGTCGCCTTCGCGAAACACCACGCTGCCTTCGGTGTAGGTCTGACGCACCATCAGAGCGGTGACCGCGGATAACTGACGCGGCTCAAATCCGGCAAATACCGCCGCCTCGCTCAGCGCGATTTCGCCGGCACTCGCCGGCTCGTGGGCGCGCAGCAGATCGTCCTCGGCGCGCTCGATGGCACGATCGACATCAGGGAAAAGGTGCGCCGCGAATGATGGCAGTGCCCCGTATTCTGCGAGCCGCTGCGTTGCAGCCGAGTGCGGCCCCGCCGCCAACAGCAGGTCGATCTTGCGGCGGTTCAGATTTTCCTGCAGGTCGAGCAGCACGCTCGTTCCGGTGCTGTCCATTTCAGTCAGTCGCCGCAAATCGAGAATAATGCAGGACATGCCCGGCCCAAGCGCTGACTCGATCGCTTTAGCCATGGTTTCGCCGGTACCGAAAAACAGCGCGCCCTGCAGATCCATCACCAAAACCGCGCCGCCGGCGCGATCGAGAAATTCCCGCTCCGGCCCGGTCCGCGACTTTCGCGAGTGTACCGCATCGCAGCGATAGGTCCGGCGCACGATCGAGCGGCTCATGTGGAAGACGAACAGCACCACCGCGAGCGCCAAACCGATGAAGACGGCGACGACGATATTGAGCTCGATCGACAGCACCGCGACCACGATCACCACCAGCAGGTCGAAAACCGTGCTGATGCGCAGTGACGTGGATGCATCGCGCAGCCGGCCGAGGAGCCGGAGACTCCACAGATCGAAATGCTGAACCGCGATGACCATGATCACCGCCGAAAGCGCAACGCGCGGAATATTGCCGAGCCAGCGGAACAGCGCGATCGCAATTAGCAGGGCGGCCGCATTGACCAGCACCGAGAGCGGCGTACGCCCGCCGAACGCCCGGTTGGTGACGCTGGCGCCGATATTGATGCCGCTGGTGATGCCACCGAAACAGGCCGCCGCAATATTGCCGATGCCGAGCCGCAAAAGAATGCGGTCGCCGTCACGCCTCGGTTCGCCCGGCGCCGTCACAAGCTTGGTGCAAAGCAGCGCATCGATCGAGGCGATGATGGCGAGCGCCAGCGCACCGGCGACGATGGTGGGAGCGAAAGCCAAGAGATCGCCACCATGCTTGAGTTCGAAAAAATAAGGAAAGGCGGTGACCCCGAGCTCCGCCCGCTGCCCATTGGCGATGACCGGCCCGAGATGCGTGCCAAGGCCGAGCAGCCGGCAGAGATAATAGAGCGTACAGCCGAGCACGATACCGACCAGCATCGGCGGCACCTTAGGAAGCAATTTCCGCGAATTCCACATCGCCGCGAAAGTGATCGCGGCGATGATCACGCTCAGGGGTTTGATGTCCATCCAGTGCGCCGGCACCTGCGTGAACGGCACGTTGTGATCGAAACCGCAAACGTTGCCGAGCTGGACCAGAAACAGCAATAGCGCCGCAGCGTTTTGGAAACCCGCCATCACCGGTTGCGGCGCGAATTTGATCAAGGTGCCGAGCCGCACCAGTCCGAACAAAGCTTCGAAGGCCCCGCCCACGAGCACGACGGAAAAGGCGATTGCCAGAATGAGCGGAACGCCGCCGGCAGTGATCTCCGGCGCCCCGGAATGAATCAGACCGTAAATAAGCAGGCCGAGGAAGAACGTGCTGTTGACGCGCGGCGCGTAAACGGTCGCGGTCTTGTCGCCGAGGAGCGCACAGGCGATGGCAACGAGCAACGCCGAGGCTAGCCCGGCGAGCGCACCGGCGGCGAAATAATTCTCGCCAAGCGAGGCCAGGGCGAACATGCCGTAGCCCACGGCAAGCGGAATGGCGACCGCGGCGGAAACAATGCCGCCGGCGAAATCGTCACCGGCGTATTTGAACCACCCTCTGAACAATCCCACCTCCCCCCGACGCCGTCGCGCTGCATGCTAGTGGTCCAACTCTAACATTCGCATCCGTGTTCGGCGTACTCTCACGCGAATGTTAGAATTAAAAGGACCACTAGCAAATATAAAAGGCTTAGTGGAGCTTTGGATTTGACATTCGCTTCGCGAGTTTGCCGCTAGGCGGGTAGCGAATGTCGAATCCGCTCCACTAGCGCGATACCCGACCGGCGCAGCATTAAAATTGGCTGCCCGGAAATGGCCCAGAGTTTACGCCGGTTTAGTGCCGTAAATCTCATCGGCACGGCGCTCGAACGCGCCGGCAAAGCGGCGAAAGGCGGTGTCGAACATTGCCCCCATCAGCATTCCCAATGTGCGGCTTTGAAACTCGTAGGCGATGAAGAACTCGACGTCGCAGGCGTGCGTCTCGACCGATCGGAATTTCCAGGTGTTGTTGAGCTGGCGAAACGGCCCATCGAGATATTGCACCAGGATTTGCAGATTGGCCCAGTCGAGCGTGACGCGGCTGGTGAAGGTCTGTCGCACGAGCTTATAGGCCACCGTCATATTGGCAACGATGATGTCCTTGCCGCCCTCCTGCTTGCGCTCGCGTACGGTGAGCGATCGGCAAAGCGGCACGAATTCCGGGTAGCGCTCAACGTCGGCGACGAGATCGAACATCTCGGCGGCGGCGTGCCGCACTCGCCTGGTCGTGGACAGTTCCGGCATCGATCAGCGCGCCACCCGAGCCGCCTTGAGCCGCGCGAAGTCTTCGCCGGCGTGATGCGAGGAACGCGTCAATGGGCTCGCCGATACCATGAAAAATCCCTTGGCGTAGGCGATTGCCTCCAGCGCATTGAATTCATCCGGCGGCACGAAGCGGATCACCGGATGATGCTTGCGCGAAGGCTGCAAATACTGGCCGATGGTGAGGAAATCGACCTCGGCGGAACGCAAGTCATCCATCACTTGCAACACTTCGTTCCGCTCCTCGCCCAGTCCGACCATGATGCCGGATTTGGTGAAGAGCTGCGGATCGAGCGCCTTGGCATGCTGGAGGAGTTGCAGCGAAGCAAAGTAGCGCGCTCCCGGCCGCACGGTGAGATATTTCGACGGCACGGTTTCGAGATTGTGGTTGAACACGTCGGGCTTCGCCGCGACCACGATCTCGGCAGCGCCGGTCTTGCGCAGGAAATCCGGCGTCAGAACCTCGATGGTCGTCTGCGGGCAGCGGGCGCGAATTGCGCGGATGACCGCGGCGAAATGCGCGGCGCCACCGTCGTCGAGATCGTCACGATCCACCGAGGTGATGACGACGTGCGCAAGCCCGAGCTTTGCGGTCGCATCCGCCACGCGCGCGGGCTCGGCCGGATCGAGCGCACCGGGCAGCCCCGTCTTGACGTCGCAGAAGGCGCAGGCACGCGTGCAGGTATCCCCCATGATCATGAAGGTGGCGTGCTTCTTCTCCCAGCACTCGCCGATATTCGGACAGCCGGCTTCCTCGCACACGGTGTGCAGACCATGCGCGCGCACGATATCGCGGGTCGCCGCATAGCCGGGCGACACCGGCGCCTTGACCCGGATCCAGTCGGGCTTGCGCGGGCTCGCCTGGTCCGGCCGGTGCGCCTTTTCCGGGTGACGCGGGCGGCTCGCGGCGCCGACGGTGTCAATCACAACCGCCATGAGAGCTCCAAATCAGTTCTTGTTACTTACGAGTCGAGGCCGGCATCCGCAAGGCGGAATGCTCGTTCCGGGGCGGTCGAACACCGCGAGCCGGCAATGAGCGGTCAGATATTCAGTACCCTGCCGTACGCATCGAGTACCGCCTCCTTCATCATCTCCGATAGCGTCGGATGCGGGAACACGGTGTGCATCAACTCTTCTTCCGTGGTCTCGAGATTCATCGCGATCACGTAGCCCTGAATCAACTCGGTCACTTCGGCGCCGACCATGTGGGCGCCGAGAAGCTGCCCGGTCTTCCTGTCGAAGATCACTTTAACCAGCCCCTGGTCTTCGCCGAGCGCGATGGCCTTGCCGTTGCCCATAAAGGGAAAGCGCCCGACCCGGATGTCGAGCTTCTTGTCTTTCGCCGCCTGCTCGGTCAGGCCAACCGAAGCAATCTGCGGCGAGCAATAGGTGCAGCCGGGAATGAGTTGCCTGTTCATCGGATGCGGATGCAGGCCTTTGATCGCCTCGACACAGATGACGCCTTCATGCTCGGCCTTGTGCGCCAGGAGCGGCGGACCGGCGACGTCGCCGATGGCGTAAATCCCCGGCACGTTGGTCTTGCAGGCGCCGTCGATGACGACAGCCCCGCGCTCCGTCTTCACGCCGAGTTTCTCCAGGCCGAGATTCTCGATGTTGCCGACCACGCCGACCGCGGCGATGACCCGCTCGGCGGGCAGCGTCTGCGTTCCGCCCTTGCCGTCGTCGATGGTCGCGGTGACGCCGTCGGTCTTCTTGTCGAGCTTGGTCACCTTGGCGCCGGTGAAAATCTTGATGCCCTGCTTCTCCAGGCTTTTGCGCACAAAGGCGGCGATCTCGGCATCCTCCGCCGGCAGAATCTGCGGTAGCACTTCGACCACAGTCACTTCGGCGCCGAGCGTGCGGTAGAACGAGGCAAACTCGATGCCGATTGCGCCCGAGCCGACGACCAGAAGCGACTTCGGCATGCGGTCGGGCGCCATCGCCTCGAAATAGGTCCAGATCAGCTTCTTGTCCGGCTCGAGCCCAGGCAGGACGCGCGGCCGCGCACCGGTCGCCAGAATAATGTGCTTGGCCTGGTAGCTGCCGGCACCAAGCGCGCCCTTCGGCGCCTCGCTTCTGCCAGCCTTGACAGTAATTTTGCCGGGCGCGTCGATTGACGCCTCGCCCCAGATCACCGTGACCTTATTCTTTTTCATCAGGAAGCCGACGCCCTCGTTAAGGCGTTCGGCGACGGCGCGCGAGCGCTTCACCACCGCCGACGGGTCGTATTTCACTTCGCCCGCCGAGAGCCCGTAATCCTTGGCGTGCTGCAGATAGTGGAAAATCTCCGCCGAGCGCAGCAGCGCCTTGGTCGGAATGCAGCCCCAGTTCAGGCACACACCGCCAAGGTATTCGCGCTCGACGATCGCCGTCGAAAAGCCAAGCTGAGCGGCGCGGATAGCGGTGACATAGCCGCCGGGGCCCGAGCCGATAATGATGATGTCGAAACTCATCTCAGCCATTCCAACCCTCGCGTCTAGATTCTTCGTTTGAGCATGATCTTTTCGGAAAATCGGCGTCCACTGTTCCGGATCATGCTCTAAAGGCCCAGTTATCCCGGAGCGGCACCATACCGCAACCAACTTCCGCCGTCGCACATGCTAAAGCGAACCGGCTGGATGTAATGTCGCGACAACCGAATATGGAGGAGCTGCCTTGATCAGAATTATCGCGCGTACCGCTGCCGCAATAGCCGCTCTGGTCTTGCCGGTCACGCTTGCCTGCGCTGCCGATATCAACGTGTACAGCACGATCGGAATGCGCGGCGCGCTGGAGCAACTGGTACCGGTGTTCCAAAAGCAGAGCGGCCAGACGCTGGCATTGACCTGGGGCACCGCCGCGATGCTGACCAAGCGCATTGAAGCAGGCGAACCCGCGGACGTGGCCATCCTCACCCGCGACAACATCGATACGCTGAGCAAGCAGGACAAGATCGCTCCCGGCACCGATGCCACGCTGGCGAAATCCAGCATCGCCATCGCCGTCAAAATCGGTGCGGCCAAGCCGGATATTTCCACCGACGATGCGCTCAAGCAGGCGCTGCTGAAGGCAAAATCCATCGCCTACAGCAATCCGGCGTCCGGCGGCGCCAGCGGCGTATATTTTGCCAAGCTGCTCGATCGCCTCGGGATTGCCGATCAGATGAAGGCGAAGACCGAATTTCCGCCGGCGGGCGGCAATTCCGCCGGCCTTATCGTTGACGGCCAAGCCGACCTCGCCGTTCAGCAAAAGCCGGAGTTGATGAATATTCCAGGCGTCGACATCGTCGGCTTGCTGCCGGCCGATCTGAACAAGGTCACCGCATTCACCGCCGCCGTTACCGCGGACTCCAAGCACGCCGATGCAGCGAAAGCGCTGATCAAATTTTTGCAGTCACCGGACGCGGTCAAGGTGCTCAAGGCCAGCGGCTTCGACACCGACTGATTTACACCAGCATCATCACCGGGTTTTCGATCAGCGCCTTGAACGCGCCGATGAGTTGCGCGCCGAGCGCGCCGTCGACCGAGCGGTGATCGCACGACATGGTCACGCTCATGATCTGCGCGGCCTCGATCTTGCCGCCTCGCACCACAGCGCGTTCCTCGCCGGCACCGACCGCGAGAATGGTCGATTGCGGCGGATTGATCACCGCCGTGAAATCCTTGATGCCGTACATGCCGAGATTGGATACCGACGAGGTGCCGCCTTGATAATCTTGCGGCTTTAGTTTCCGCGCCCGCGCGCGCGCCGCAAGATCCTTCATCTCGTTGGAGATCGCCGACAGCGACTTGGTCTCGGCGTTGCGGATGATCGGCGTGATCAGCCCGGCGGGCAGCGCCACGGCGACGCCGATGTCGGAATGTTTGTGCTTGAGCATGCCGGCTTCGCTCCAGCTCACATTCGCATCCGGTATGCGTTGCAACGCAAGCGCCAGCGCCTTGATGACGAAGTCGTTAACCGACAGCTTGTAAGTGGGCTTGCCGTCCTTGTCCTTCGGCGCCACGGCGTTGATCTCCTCGCGCGCCGCCAAAAGCTTGCCGATGTCGCAGTCGATGGTCAGGTAAAAATGCGGGATGGTCTGCACCGACGCCGTCAACCTTTGCGCGATCGTGCGGCGCATACCGTCATGCGGGACGAGTTCGTAGCTGCCGTCTTCGTAAAGCGCGCGGATCTGCTGATCCGACATCGACGGCGCGATGGCGGGCGCACCGGACGCCGCCGCAGCCGGCGCGCGCAGTCCCTTGCCGTCCTTCGCCGCCGCAACGTCCCGGGCGACAACCCGGCCATGCGGACCGGAGCCCGAGATGCGTGCGACATCGATGCCGGCGTCCTTGGCGAGCCGCCGCGCGAGCGGCGAAGCGAAGATTCTGTTTGCGCCGTGACCATCAGTGGAAGGCACAGCCCCCCCACCCGGCGCGGCTTTCGCCGCGCCACCCTCCCCGCTGGGGTGAGGTCGAGGGAACGGGGCCGGTGCCTTGGCCTGCTGCGCAACTCCCTCTCCCCGCTGGGGAGAGGGTTGGGGTGAGGGGGATTGAGCAGTGGCACTCGGTGCTTTCGGCGGAGCAGCGCCCTTCCCGGCCGCGGCAGCCGCCGCTTTCGGATCTTCGCCTTCTTGCGCCAGCACGGCGATCAGCTGATTGACCGGCACGTCGTTGGTGCCTTCCGGCACGACGATCTTTGCCAACACGCCGTCATCGACGGCTTCGTATTCCATCGTCGCCTTGTCGGTTTCAATCTCGGCGATGACGTCGCCGGTCTTGACCGCCTCGCCTTCCTTCTTGAACCATTTGGCGAGGTTGCCCTTCTCCATCGTGGGCGACAAAGCCGGCATCAGGAT